>NZ_JAVXIY010000005.1:0-209314 GCF_036648155.1 Lactococcus sp.
GGTCCGTTAGTGGAAGTTCCTGTTATGATTGCTTTAGTTAATGTGGCTTTGAAATTTAAAAAAATCTATTTTACAAAAGAATCCGTATAAGGAGTATTATGAAATTTAAATTCACATCTCTTTCTTCGGCTGAAGAGAATTCTATCAATAATTACACGGGTGAAAAAAGTGGAGAATATATTATTAAAGAGTTCATTAATATGAAATCAGCTGTTCAATATGTAGCTAATAATTCTGGTTTTGTAACAACTGATGATGAGAAAAAATCATTTGTTGTTAGAAATATTGAAAAAATAAATTAAAAAAACACCATGTTTTGGTGTTTTTTTAATTTATTAGGGTCAGTATTAGGGTCAGTATTAGGGTCAGTATTAGGGTCAGTATTAGGGTCAGTATTAGGGTCAGTATTAGGGTCGGTATTAGGGTCGGTATTAGGGTCAGTATTAGGGTCAGTATTAGGGTCAGTATTAAGGTCGGTATTGAGGTCAGTATTAGGGTCGGTATTAGTTCGGTATTAGTTCGGTTATCAATCTTAATATTGTATCTATAAATGATACTAATGCAGTAAGAAAAAGCTAACTTTTTCGGAAAGAAATATATCATTTCAAAAAGTTCATATTATACGATGCTGAAGCATCTTTCTGAGACTAAAATACCGAAATACTGGAAACCCGTTTTTCGGATGAAATAACCGTAATACTGAAAATCCGTATTTCGGTAACCGTAGAACGCCTTTTCCGTATTACGGATATTCCAGAAACCGGATTTATCGGATTACGGATTTACCAGATTCCGTTAAATCAGCCACTACAAATTACCCACTATTAACAAACTAAAAATACTAACAAATAAAATATCTTTTACAAAAAAATATTTGAAAAGATGAGGATGAATAAAATTATTAAAAAAGTCCAAAATTAAAAGCGGTCAGGAAAAAACAGACCGCAAAGTATTAAGTTTTGAGTTTATACAAAAATTGACAATACTTTAATATTTAACTACAATATATTCTAATTTGAATAGAAAATGTTGAGGAACAATAAAAAGAGATGTCAGAAAATCATGGTTATCGTTATAATGTAAATAAACTCATGCTTGAGTTTCCCTACTACGTCAATGAGTTTATCCAGTCTAAGGACACTGTACCACTGAGTATTGCCTCTATTTACTCTTACTGCTTGGAATTTAGAAAATACTTGAAATGGATGAATGAAAATAACATAACGAGCCATGCTAACATCAAAGAAATCACTTTGAAAGAAATGGAAAACGTAACGAAACGTGAGCTAGAAGCTTTTGTACTTCACGAACGACTCCGTTTAGAATCAAAATGTGGTTCTAATACACATACATCAGCATTAAATCGAACCATTGCAGCGATTAAGAGTTTATATAATTATCTTTGTGAACAAACTGAGGATGAAGACGGAAATACATACATGATACGAAATGTTAGTCGTTTAATTCATATCCGAAAAAAGAGCGAAACTCTGCATTATCGTGCAGCACAGCTGGAAGGTAAACTATTCCTAGGAGACGAAACTAAAGCATTTTTAGAGTTTGTTGAACATGAGTATGAAAAGTCTATCAGTAATCGAGCGAAAACAAGTTTCAAAAAAAATAAAAAAAGAGATTTAGCCATACTAAGCCTCTTTTTATCTTCTGGATTACGTTGTGCGGAACTTGTAGGAATCAATCTCAATGATTTAAACCTTGAAACTGGTAAAGTAAGAGTGATGCGAAAAGAAGGCAAGAAAGATGTAGTGCCAATTGCCCACTTTTCACACAAATATATAACAGATTATTTTGAGGCAAGAAGTAGCATAGAAACTGAAATACAAGCACTTTTTATTACTGATTATAACCAACAAATTAGAAAAATCTCGAATGCTTCGATAAATAAGCTAGTAGCGAAGTATTCAGAAGCCTATAAAGTTCGAGTGACACCTCATACTCTAAGGCATACATTCGCAACAAGACTCTATAATGTCAGTCACTCTCAAGTCCTTGTCAGCAACCAATTAGGACATTCTTCAACCAAACCAACTGAGTTATATACCCATATTGTCAGTGCTGAAGCTAAAGATGCGTTGAGAAAGTTATGAAATTCACAAACTATCTAAAATTTATTTAACGTGTAATTTTTGATATAATCAGATTAACGTAATTAAATGACAGGGGAGTAACCATGAAAATCATTCAAGCCGTCCATATTAACGGAACTGACAAACATAAACGCTATTGGAAGGTACCAGACCACCTACAACCGATTAGACTACGTAAAGGCGACGAGGCGGCTGTTGAAACCAAAAGTGGGCCACAGAGGGTTAAGATTGTTGCCGTAGTGACCTCAAAGGATGGATTTTTGTATTGGAAAAATGGAGATACCTGGCACAAATTTGAAGTTAAACAGGAAGTTTTAGCATTCTTTGACAGAAAAACAATGGAAGTCAAATACCCTCCAAAAGCTGATTAATCAGCATAACAGAGCATAACAAAAAAATCCTTGCACGCAAGAATAGTTTATGCTATAATTAAGGCAACTAAAAAAGGCCTGATTAAGCGTCAACTTTATCAGACCTGCCGATTAAGAACACATTCCGTTCAATCGACTTACTTAATGATATTATAAATAAATATGCATAAAAAGTCAAGTCAAATGATGTAAAAGGGAGATTCTTAATCGGAATCTCTCTTTTTTGTGAGTGATTTGATTTATAATAATATCTATTATTTTATTTTAGTAAGAAAAAAGAAAAAACTTCTGAAAAAATTTTTTGAAAGATAATTAAAACAAAAAGCAGGAGAGCAATGTGTTACAAAAACCTTATAATAGCAAGGTTTACGAAACCTTTTGAAAAGGTGTGACACAGAACTCCTATATGTTTTAAGTAACATCTTTCCGAAAAACTGTAATTTTCTTGACAATTGTGTATCTCTTCTGGTATACTTAATCTATGAAACGTGAACAATTAATACAAAATATTGAAAAACTAAAGCATGTTATGCCTCCTTATGTTCTTGAATATTATCAATCTAAACTTACTATTCCTTATAGTTTAAATACACTTTATGAATATTTAAAAGAATATGAACGCTTTTTTAGCTGGTTAGTGGACTCGGGGGTTGCTGATGTTGATAAAATAACTGACGTTTCACTCTCTATTCTGGAAAACCTAACTAAACGAGATTTGGAATCATTTATCCTTTATCTTAGGGAAAGGCCACGGTTAAATACCCATTCTACACGCTATGGGGTCAGCCAAACAACGATTAATCGTACTTTATCAGCTCTTTCTAGTCTTTATAAATACCTTACTGAAGAGGTTGAAAATGAAGATGGAGAGCCTTACTTCTATCGTAATGTTATGAAAAAAGTACAAACAAAGAAAAAATCTGAAACTTTGGCTTCGCGTGCTGAAAATATCAAAGGAAAATTATTTTTAGGAGACGAAACTCAAGGTTTCCTTGATTATATTGATAGTGAATATGAGAAAACCTTATCAAATCGAGCCCGCTCTAGTTTTTTCAAAAATAAAGAACGGGATTTAGCGATTATTGCCCTGATTTTAGCTTCTGGTATTCGTTTATCTGAGGCAGTTAATATTGATTTAAGAGATTTAAATCTTAACACTATGATGGTTGAAGTTACTCGTAAGGGAGGTAAAAGGGATGCTGTTCCTTTTGCCCCTTTTGCCAAAACTTATTTTGAGCGATATTTAGAGGTGCGTAGTCAGCGTTATAAAACAACTGCCAAAGATACTGCATTTTTTGTTACTCTTTATCGCGATATAGCCAGTCGAATCGATCCGTCTAGTGTTGAAAAGTTAGTTGCTAAATATTCACAAGCTTTTAAAGTTAGGGTGACACCTCACAAACTAAGACACACTCTTGCAACTCGGCTTTACGCTCAGACAAATTCGCAGGTGTTGGTGAGTAATCAGCTAGGCCATGCTTCAACTCAAGTAACCGACCTCTATACGCATATCATTAATGAGGAACAAAAAAATGCCTTAGATAGTCTTTAAAATAGTATAAAAAAACGCTTGATAAGCTTCAAGTGTTTTTTTATATACTATGCTAACTTTTCTTTTGAGATGATATCTGTTAAAGTATTTAACGAACGTTCAGCAACTTTTGTATAACGTTCTTTCTTATCACGAATCCGTGGACCATCTAACTCCTCAACAATTCCAAAAGTGACATTCATCGGTTGGAAATGTTTGCTATCAGTATGGGTGATATAGTAAGGGAGGCTTCCGATAGCAGTTGTTTTAGGGAAAATCACCACTTCTTCATCATTAAAAAGTTTAGCCGCATTGATCCCAGCAACTAAGCCAGAGGCAGACGATTCAACATATCCTTCTACTCCTGTCATTTGCCCAGCAAAAAAGAGATTTTCTTGTTTACGTGATTGAAATGTTTGTTTAAGAAGATTAGGGGAATCCATATAAGAATTTCGATGCATGACACCGTAGCGAACGAATTCAGCGTTTTCGAGTCCTGGAATCATTTGGAAAACTCGTTTTTGTTCTCCCCACTTTAAGTGAGTTTGAAATCCGACAATATTATATAAAGAGGCGGAGGCATTATCTTGGCGAAGTTGAACCACTGCATAAGGTGTTCTAAATTCGCCATCTCTAGGACCTTTGTATTCATCTGGATATTCCAGTCCAACAGGCTTCATGGGACCAAACAGCATTGTTTTGTAGCCACGTTTAGCCATTTCTTCAATGGGCATACATCCTTCAAAGACTTTTAAATCCTCAAAAGAATTGAGAGGAGCTTCTTCTGCAGAAATCAAGGCTTCTTGGAAAGCTTGAAATTCTTCTTTAGTCATTGGACAGTTAATATAATCGGCTTCACCTTTGTCATAACGTGATTTTTTATAAACTTTATCAAAGTTTATCGAATTAGCATCAATGATTGGAGCTGCCGCATCATAAAAGTAAAAACCATCAGCGCCATTAAATTCACGGATTTTATTTGCTAAGCTGTCAGAAGTTAAGGGACCGGTTGCAATAATCGTCAATTCATCTTGAGGAATTTCAGTGATTTCTTCACGAATAACCTCAACTAATGGGTGATTAGATACTTCTCTAGTAACAAAATCAGAAAAACCTTCCCTGTCCACGGCTAGAGCTCCACCAGCAGGAACTTGAGTGTATTCAGCAGCTTTAATAATTACTGAGTCGAGTCTTCTCATTTCTTCTTTGAGAAGCCCAACCGCGTTGGTTATTGCAGCCCCACGAAGAGAATTTGAACAAACAAGTTCAGCAAATTTGTCTGTTTTATGTTGAGGGGTCTGTTTAAGACCACGCATTTCGTAAAGTTTTACTCGGATACCGCGTTTAGCAATTTGATAAGCGGCTTCAGAACCGGCAAGGCCTGCTCCGATAACATTAATATGTGTTTTTCTCATAGTCTCAATTATATCTAATTTTATTGAATTTTACCATTGATTAATATAATAAAAAAAGCGCTATTGCGCCTTTTATTTTTGTTTTTCTTCTTGATAGTCACACTCGTCATTTGAACACACGACTTGTTTACCACCACCACGGACTTTCTTTTCAACGAGAAAATGACCAGATTTAGGACAATCACGTCCAATTGGTTTGTCCCAGCTTGTAAATTCACATTCTGGATAGCGGTCACAACCATAGAAAATTCTATTTTTCTTAGTTTTACGTTCAATGATGTTTCCTTCATGACAAAGTGGACATTTTACGCCTATTTCTTTCACGATAGCCTTGGTATTTCGGCAATCTGGGAAGTTACTACAAGCATAAAACTTACCAAAACGTCCTAATTTAATGACCATTGGACTTCCACACACATCACAATCAAAACCAGCGGGTTCATCCTTGATTTGAATCTTCTCCATACCTTCTTCAGCATTTTCAAGTTCTTTAGCAAAAGGTTTGTAGAATTGGTCAACAACCTCAATCCATTGGCGTTTTCCTTCTTCAACCTGATCAAGATCTTTTTCCATTTCGGCAGTGAATTCGGTATTAACAATGTTAGGGAAAAATTCAACAATCAACTTGTTAACGATTTCTCCAAGTTCCGTAGGTTCAAATCGTTTTGCTGATAATCTTACATAATAGCGTTTTTGAATTGTTTCTAAGGTTGGAGCATAGGTTGAGGGACGGCCTACACCGTTTTCTTCTAATGTTTTAATGAGTGTTGCTTCAGAATATCGAGCCGGTGGTTGTGTGAAGTGTTGTTCTGGTTTAACATTTGCTTTTTTCACTGTCTCGTTTTCTTCCATTTCTGGAAGCATATTTGATTTATCGGAGTCGTTGTAGATTCTAAGATAACCGTCGAATTTGACCTGTGAACCATTGGCGATAAAAATGACACCATTTTGTGAAAGGTTCACTTTCACAGTATCAAAAATGGCTGCAACCATTTGGCTAGCAACAAAACGATTCCAAATAAGTGTATAGAGTTTTAATTGGTCTTTGTCCAAATATTTAGCAATGGACTCAGGTGTATTAAAGACATTTGAAGGTCGAATGGCTTCGTGGGCATCTTGAGCACCAGAGGCATTCTTAACTTTTGAACCGTGCTTGCTGTACTTTTCGCCAAATTGTTCCGCAATATAGCTATGAGCTGCACTTTGTGCGACTGGCGAAATACGTGTTGAGTCGGTACGCATATAGGTAATCAGACCTTGATGTCCTTGACTTCCGAGTGTCAATCCTTCATAAAGCTGTTGGGCAACCATCATTGTTTTACGGGTACGAAAGTTAAGCTTATTTGCTGCATCTTGTTGCATTGAACTTGTTGTATAAGGGAGTGGTGAATTTCTACGACGTTCTTTCTTTTCAACTTTATCGACATTGAAATCAGGACCGTCTAAACGCTCCATCACTTTAATAACATCTTCATTATTTTTTAATGGATGTTTTTTTCCATCAATTCCCCAAAATGAAGCTTTAAATTTCTTGGTTCCTTTTTTGAATTCCCCATCAATTGACCAGTATTCTTCTGGGATAAAGGCATTAATTTCATTTTCGCGGTCAACGATTAATTTTAAAGCAATCGATTGAACTCGACCTGCAGAAAGTCCTTTTTTGACCTTTTTCCAAAGAATTGGACTGATTGAATATCCAACTAGTCGGTCAAGAACGCGACGTGCTTGTTGGGCATCAACTAAATCTACATCAATTTGACGTGGTTCCTTAAAGGCGTTTTTCACGGCGTCTTTAGTAATTTCGTTGAAGACCACACGGTTTTTTTCTTCGAGTGGAAGATTCAAGATGTGAGCTAAGTGCCATGAAATTGCTTCTCCTTCACGGTCCGGGTCACTCGCGAGATAGACAGCTTTGGCAGCTTTGGCTTCTTTTTTGAGTGAGTTGATTAGAGGTGCCTTACCTCGAATATTGATATATTGTGGTTCATAATCATTCTCGATATCAACAGACATCGTTGATTTTTTTAAATCACGAATATGACCGACAGAAGCAACAACTTTATAGTTTCGTCCAAGATATTTTTCAATTGTTTTGGCCTTAGCAGGGGATTCGACAATTACGAGATTTTTCCCAGGAGTCACTTTCTTTCGTGTTGTTTTTTTCTTTGTACTAGTTTTAGTTTTAGTTGAAGTTGGCATAATTAATATTCCTATTTATCTATTTTTAAATATCCACTATCTATAAAATGTTATACAGTTCATAGAGGATTTAGTGATTAGAAAGTGGAAATTGAACTAATGTTTGGTCTAAATTACTGACTTCCTACATTAAATTCACTCTCCCATAATAAATGCTTTTCTTCAATATGTCAAGCTATTTAGTTTTCTTATAGTAAAACTTGTTATTAATTGAGATAATAAAACACCGCTAAGAGCTTTATATTTAAGGGCTTATAGCTATTTTTTAATTGTACAAATATTCTTCTAAAATATCTTGAGCTTGATAGACAAGTTTTGCTCCTTGTTGAATAAGATGATTACAGCCATCGGATGTTCCATCTGCAATATTTCCAGGGATGGCAAAGATATCTCTTCCTTCTTCCAGTGCCCTTTCACAGGTGATTAAACTGCCACTTCTTAATTTTGCTTCCACGACAACAACTCCCCGTGAAAGACCAGCAATAATTCGATTGCGCTCTGGGAAGTGGTATTTAAGTGGTTTTTCGCCTAATGAATATTCACTTAAAACTAATTGATATTTTGCAAGATATTCCTGTATTTTACGATTTTCTAATGGATAGAAAATATCCAATCCTGTACCAATAACAGCAATTGTTGGTGTTTTAGTTTTAATTGCTGACAGATGGCTGGCTGTGTCAATCCCCTTAGCAAGTCCGCTTACAATTGTAAAGGATTGATTCAATTCTGTCACAATTTTTTGGACAGCTTTTATTCCTGATGGACCTGCTAGGCGGCTTCCAACAAAGGCAAGTTTAGGATTTTTTAATAAATCAATATTTCCCTGATAAAAAATTAAGACAGGTGGATTATAGATTTCTCTTAGGCGCTCGGGATAAAGGTCATCAAGAATAGAAAAGGAGGAGAATTTTTTATAGTCTGCTCTTAGTTTTTTTACATCTTGATTTTTATATTGTTCGATAAAGTTAGGGATTGATTTGACTTGAGCCACTTGTCCCATTTGTCGTAAGCTTATTTTTCTATCATATTTTCGGAAAAATTTTAAGAGCTTATTTACACCAAGATTGGTCATTCCTGCTTTTTTCCAACGAAATAAATCAAAATTTGTAATCATATCTACCTCCAATATTACTGACAGGATGAGTCAGTCGCTTTTAAATTTGCTTATATCTTTCTATACGATAAAAGTATTTAATTGTAACTAAAAAAAATTACTGACAGCTTTTTTGTCAGTAATTTTTATAGTTAATATGCTATTGCTTTAGGACTTAATCTCAGCAATAAATTCGATTTCAATGAGAACTTCTTTGGGCAATCCAGCAACTCCTACAGCGGAGCGAGCTGGAAAGCTTTTATCAAAGAATTTTGAATATATCGCGTTAAACTTGGAAAAATCTTCGATGTTCTTTAAAAAACAAGTTGTTTTAATAACGGAATCAAAATCTGAGTGAGCCGCTTTCAAAATTGCGGCAATATTTTTCATCACTTGTTCAGTTTGAAGTTCGATTGTATCACCGACGATTTCTCCATCAAGAGGATTCAAAGGAATTTGTCCAGAGGCATAAAGTAAGCCATTTACTATTTTCCCTTGAACGTAAGGGCCAATCGCTGCGGGAGCATTGGGTGTTGCAATAATGTTCATTAAATTTCTCCTTTGTAGCTAAAGAAATTTAAGCAATTATCATTCAGCTACGTCAATATCTTTTTTCAAAGCCTCAATGTCAAGGTCGGCAAATAAAAATTTGCGATCTTGAACAGGGAATGATTGATTCAATTGGTCAATTGCTCCAATTTCAACAGTCCCATTATCAATAATAAAATCAAGAACATGTCCACCAAAAGTGAAATCTTCACTAATAAAATGAAGATGATAACCAGCAACGCTGACACCATGGAACATTTCAGGAGTCCAAATTCCAACAATTGTTCCTTTGACATTTTCTTCGGTATATTCTGGTTGGTTTTGTGAAACTTCTACAAATTTTGTTCCTGATTTAGCACGCGGAATCATTCGTACATGCATTTTTGGAAATTCACCAGTAATTTTGATTGAGCGGAATAAGTTTTGACCATCAAAATAGCTTTCAATTCGGTCTTCTAATTCTTTATCGCTTACTGTAAATTTTTGTTTGAAAACAACTTCTGCCTGATGAGGAACAACTGCAGCGTAAGGAACTTTGATATCGTCAGTTAATTCGACGATCGTTTTATCTCCCTTAGCTTGATAAGCTTTACCATCTAAAACAATCAATTCGCCATCAATTGAATCTAAAGTTCCAATTCCTAAGTCACCATGTTTCAAGAGCTCACCAATCGTCATTGTCCCCTCATAAAGTCCGGCCATTAATGCCCCAAGGGTATTATATTGAAAAAGTTGTGTGATTTCTGACATGATATTTCTCTTTTCTATCTCATTAAATTTAAATAATTTATTAATTAAATTATATCAAATTTCTAGTGATTTAAAAGAAACGCAGACTAGAAAATATTAATGGGAAAGTAAAAGCAATTTCATGTGAACTATATCTTAAACTAATAACTCATATAAACTTTCATTTCCATGTAAATTTACATAACGGCTATCAAATTGTTCAATTCGCTCAATCAAAGCGTCGTAGTCTCTGGGATTTTCGAGTAAAATACCAACAAGACAAGGCCCTTTACCTTTGTCCACCCTTTTTATATATTCAAATCTTGTAATGTCATCGTTAGGTCCTAAAATATTACTGACAAAAGTCCGAAGCGCTCCCGGTCTTTGAGGAAAATTAATGACGAAATAATGTTTTAAGCCCTCATAAACTAAAGCTTTTTCTTCAATTTCTTGCATTCGACTGATGTCGTTATTTCCACCACTAATAATACAGACGATATTTTTGCCTTTTATCTCATCTTTGACGAGTTCAAGTGCGGCAACAGAGGTTGCACCAGCGGGCTCTGCGACAATTCCTAACTTAGAATATAAATCCAAAATGGTCTGTGAAATCAATCCTTCGTCAACAGCAATTAATTGCTTGACTTTGTCATTAATGATTTGATAAGTTTTTTGGCCAACGGTTGCCACAGCAATTCCGTCAGCAAATTTATCAATATGTTCTAAAGTGACTGGATGACCCGCCAAGTAAGCTGCTCTCATACTCGGTGCACCTTTTGCTTCAACTCCCACGATTTCAGTGTCAGGATAGCGTTCGTGACTGTAGGCAGTGATTCCGGCAATTAAGCCCCCTCCGCCAATCTGGACGAGTATTTTATCAAAGTTAACCCCAAGTTTTTGACCTTGAGCAAATATTTCCAAAGCTACTGTCCCTTGTCCAGCGATTACCTTTTCATCATCAAAAGGATCTATGAATGGTTTTCCGTTATCTTTCGAAAATTCTTTGGCTGCTTTTGCTGACTCATCAAAAGTGTCGCCAATCAGCCGAATCATGACATGATGACCACCAAAAAACTTAACTTGTGAAACTTTTTGATTAGGGGTGGTGACAGGCATAAAAATTGTGGCAGAAATATTCAATTGATTGGCTGCAAAGGCTACCCCTTGTGCATGATTACCCGCAGAGGCACAAACCACACCTTTAGAGCGCTGGTCAGCACTTAATTTACTGATAGAATAATAGGCGCCTCGTAATTTAAAAGAACGAACTTTCTGTAAGTTTTCTTCTTTTAAATAAATATTTGCTTGATATTTGTTGGAAAGATAAGGGTCTAGTTGTAAAGGGGTTTTGGTGACAACTGGCTTTAACAAATCATAGGCTTCTTCGACCTCTTTGGCATTTATCATTTATCTTATTCCTCCATAAAGTAGTTTTATGTTTTCTTTATTATGTTAAAAAGATAAATTATTGATAAATTTTAAAAGCGTCGTCATCACCAGATTGTGTAAATGGCATTGCTTTACGTAGTTCTGCACCGATTTTTTCAATTTCCAGATTTTTAGCTGCTTCACGATAAGCAGTTAATTTTGGACGTCCAGCTTTGAAATCATCAACGAAATCTTGCGCAAATTTTCCTGATTGAATGTCAGCCAACACGAGTTTCATATTCTTTTTAACTTCGTCAGTAATAATGCGTGGTCCAGTCACATAATCGCCAAATTCGGCAGTGTTTGAGATTGACTGACGCATTTTAGTGAACCCACCTTCGTACATAAGGTCAACAATCAATTTCATTTCATGCAGCACTTCAAAGTAAGCCAATTCGCCAGCATATCCAGCTTCTGTCAGTGTTTCAAAACCAGCTTCAACAAGTGCTGTCAAACCGCCACAAAGCACGGCCTGTTCGCCAAACAAATCTTCTTCTGTTTCTTCTTTGAAAGTTGTTTCAATAATTCCAACACGGGCACAGCCAATTCCTTTGGCCCAGTCCATGGCAATTTCACGCGCATGACCAGTGGCATTTTGATGCGAAACGAACAAAGCTGGCGTTCCGAAACCTTCGGTAAAAGTCCGCCGAACGAGATGTCCCGGCGCTTTTGGCGCAACCATGAAGACATCAACATCTTCTGGAACTTCAATATAGCCAAAATGAATATTAAATCCGTGAGCAAAACCAAGTGCTGAACCTGCTTTCAAATTTGGTTTGATGTCCTCTTCATAAATAGATTGTTGAAGTTCATCAGGTGCCAGAACCATAATGACGTCAGCTTTAGCTACTGCTTCTCCTACTTCAAATGTTTCAAAACCATCTTCTTTTGCTTTATCAAAAGATTTCCCCTGACGAACGCCAATAATCACATCATGACCAGAATCACGCAAGTTTTGTGCATGAGCGTGTCCTTGTGAGCCATATCCAATCACTGCGATTTTCTTACCCGCGAGTGCGGCTACTTCTACATCTTCTTCATAATACATTGTAACTGCCATTTTTGTTTCCTCTATTTTCTATTTATTTGTTAACTTTTTTAAATTTATCCCCGCTCAAAACCTGCACTGCCTGTCCGAGCCATATTAAGAATGCCATAAGGACTGACCACATCAATGAGTGCTTCAATCTTTGCTGAATCACCCGTTAATTGAATGGTGACATTTTCCAGGTTGACATCAACGACATTTACCCTAAAAGGTTCAATCATTGTAAAAATTTCTGCACGTATCGTTGGTGGAGCTGATACTTTAATTAAAACCACTTCACGAGCGACATGAGGCAAGTCAGTGATATCAGCAACCTCAATCACATCTATTAAACGATTTAACTGTTTGATAATTTGCTCCACCTCATTAAGATAGTCTACTTCAATGACAAAAGTGGTATGAGTTAAATCCTGACTTTCAGTCACACCAGCGGTAATTGAGATGATATTTACCTGCCTACGGTTGAGTACAGCCGTAAAACGATTCATGATTCCTGTGACATTATGAAGCTTTGCAATAATCATTCTACGCATTGTCCACCTCCCTATCCTCAGTAAAAGTCAGACCAATCATCTCGTCATTATGCAATCCTGCCGGTATCATTGGCAAAACATGTTCAGATTTTGAAATGACAATTTCGATAAGCATTGGTTCATCTTTTGTAATGATTTTCAAATCTTCAGCCAAAGTCTTGGGATTTTCTAGCTTCAAGTGTTTGATTCCGTACGCCTCGGCCAATAATTGAAAATTGGGTTCGGCATCAAAAACGGATTGTGAGCGGCGCTCCTCATAGAAAGATTCTTGCCACTGACGAACCATTCCTAGCGAATGATTATTAATCAACACCACTTTGATTGCAATGCCATAACCATTAAGTAAAGCCAGTTCTTGATTGGTCATTTGAAAACCACCATCTCCGACAAAAACGATGACATTTTTATCAGGATTGGCAAGCTTGGCACCAATTGCCGCTGGGATGCCAAAGCCCATCGTTCCCATTCCGCCAGACGTAATCAGCTGACGAGCGTTTTTGTAAGGATAATATTGCGCTGCCCACATCTGGTGCTGTCCAACGTCAGTAACAATGATTGAATTTCCGTCAGTATATTTTCCAATTAATTCGATAGCTTCTTGTGGACGAATTTCATCTTGTGGCGCTTCGTAAGCAAATGGTACTTTTTTCTTGTTTTCTGTGACCAATTGAACCCAGTCAGTAAAATCTGTATCAACTTTAGGAAAATCCAGAAGTTTCGTCAGTGCATCTTTCAAATCTGAATGAATGGGAATATCTGTTTTTACGATTTTTCCAAGTTCGGAAGCGTCAATATCAATATGAGCAACGACTGCATTCTCAGCGAATTTTAATGGATTGGAAACAACACGGTCATCAAAACGGGAGCCAAAGTTGATAATATAATCAGCTTTGACCAGAGCCATATTGGCTGCATAAGAACCATGCATTCCTGCCATACCCAATTGTAATTCGTGATCAATCGGCAAAGTTCCTAAACCTAGTAAAGTTGAAACCACGGGGATTTGATATTTTTCAACAAATTCACGAAATTCACTGACAGAATCTGAATAATTAATGCCCCCACCCGCAATAATGACTGGACGTTTACTGACAGAAAGTTTCGTCAGTAATTCGTTCAATTGATGATTGTTTGCAGTTTCAGTAGGACTGTAATGGGGCAAGTTCAAAGTTGGATCATTGATTTCAGTGACTTCAAGTGTTGAAACATCCTTAGGTAAATCAATTTCTACCGGTCCGGGACGACCCGTCTGAGCTAAATAATAAGCTTCGGTCACGATTCTTGGGATATCGGCCGTATCTCTGATTTGATAATTATATTTTGTGATGGGTGCGGTAATGCCAACAGTATCAGCTTCTTGAAATGCATCCTTACCAATGGATTGGCGTCCGACTTGTCCAGTAAAAACTAACAATGGAACGGAATCAAGATAAGCATCAGCAATTCCGGTCACCGCATTAGTTGCGCCCGGCCCAGAAGTAACCACAACCACTCCAACTTTTCCAGAAGATTTAGCGTAACCTTCGGCTTCATGCGTTGCTCCTTGCTCATGACGGGCTAAAATATGTTGAATTCCTTCAAAACCATGAATCGCATCATATAAAGGAAGCATAGCCCCACCGGGATAGCCAAATATAATCTCTACTCCAAGATTTTTTAGAGTTTCAAGGACGAGCTGAGAGCCAGAAGTTGGTTTTTCTAACTTTATTTTGTTCATGCAATCCTTTCTTTCTATAAATCAGTCACACAGCCTTCACTGGCAGGGCGCGTGAGTTTAGCAAATTTAGCAAGAACCCCACGCGTTGCTTTAGGAGCAGGTTTTTGATAATTGGCACGTCGTCTAGCAATCTCATCGTCAGCAACTTTCAAACTAATGCTGTTATTGACCGCATCAATCTCGATAATATCATCATCTTCGACCAAGCCAATCAAGCCGCCCTCAACCGCTTCGGGGACAATGTGGCCAACCACAAAGCCATGTGTGCCACCAGAGAAACGTCCGTCAGTAATCAAAGCACAAGATTTTCCAAGACCTGCTCCAATCAAGGCTGAGGTCGGTTTTAACATTTCTGGCATTCCTGGGCCTCCGACTGGGCCGATATTACGAATGACAGCGACATCTCCTGCGTGCAAACGACCTGACTCAATTCCGTCAATAAAATGTTGTTCGCCATCAAAGACACGAGCTGTTCCTTTGAAAAATTCGCCTTCTTTTCCAGAAATTTTTGCCACAGAACCACCTTCAGCAAGATTGCCATAGAGAATTTGCAAATGACCTGTTGCTTTGATAGGATTTTCAAGTGGTCGCATAATGTCTTGGCTGTCAAAGTCCAAATCTAATGCTGTTTCAACATTTTCAGCTAGAGTTTTACCAGTAACCGTCAAACAGTCGCCGTGAAGCTTGCCCTCTTTGAGCAAATATTTCAAAACAGCAGGCACGCCACCAATTTTGTGCAAATCTTCCATCATGTACTTACCACTTGGCTTGAAATCGCCAAGCACAGGCGTGACATCGGAAATACGTTGAAAATCATCTTGCGTAATTTCGACACCGATGGCATTAGCCATGGCAATGATATGAAGTACAGCATTGGTTGAACCACCGAGAACCATGACGATCGTTATGGCATTTTCAAAAGCTTCCTTGGTCATGATATCGCTTGGCTTGATGTCTTTTTCTAGCAAATTTTTGATTGCCAGACCAATTTCATCACATTCGTCTTCTTTTTCTTGACTGACCGCCGGATTTGAAGATGAATAAGGCAAACTCATTCCCAAAGTTTCAATTGCCGAAGCCAATGTATTTGCTGTATACATGCCCCCACAAGCACCCTGTCCCGGAATGGCATTACAAATGACGCCGTGATAATCTTCTTCGGAAATATTTCCAGTGATTTTTTGTCCAAGCGCTTCAAAAGCCGAAACAATATTTAACTTTTCGCCTTTGTATTCGCCATGTTCAATCGTTCCACCATAAACCATAATTGACGGACGATTTAAGCGAGCCATTCCGATAATTGACCCTGGCATATTTTTATCACAACCAGGAATGGCAACGATGGCATCATAATATTCTGCACCAGCGTTGGTTTCAATGCTGTCAGCAATAACTTCACGACTGACCAAGGAATATCTCATGCCAAGTTTTCCGTTGGCAATCCCATCAGAAACCCCAATGGTGTGAAATTGAAGTCCAATCAGTCCGTCAGTTTGATTGACAGAATTTTTGATTTTACTACCAAGTGTCCCCAAGTGCATGTTACAGGGATTTCCGTCCCAATCCATGCTGACGATTCCGACCTGAGCTTTTTTGAAGTCCTCATCTTTAAAACCAATGCCATAGTACATGGCTTGGGTCGCTGGCTGTGTTGGGTCTTGTGTCAATGTTTTTGAATACTTATTGAGCTCTATTGATTCAACTTTTCCGTTATATTTGAATTCCATATGTTATCTTTTTGACCTCCCCGTAAATTTTTATAGAGTTATTTTATCATTAAAAAATCGAAAATACAATAATTTGTCAGAATATTCAATAAAGTCTATAAAATACTTTTGCTTTCTTTTTAAAAATTCATCGGAATAATGAAATACTTATGCTTAATTCGTTGAATTTCAATCTTTTCTTGATAAAAATCTGTCAGTATTTTTTCATTTAATAAGTCATCTTTTTTGCCTGCTTGAACGACTTCTCCTGCTCTTAAAAGTAAAAGGTGCGTAAAAGTATCAGAAATTTCATCAGGATGATGAGTAATATAAATAATTGTTGGCCCATTTTCTAATTTATTAATTTGTTCAAGTTGCTTTAATAAATTTTCTTTTGCGAATAAATCTAAACCATTGGTTGCTTCATCTAAGATTAATAGTTCAGGCTTTAAAATTAGACTTCTAGCAATAAGTAAAACTTGTTTTTCTCCCTGTGAAAGGCTCCCGTAAGTTCGACCAATAAGTGCTTCTGCTCCAATTTTCATCAAAAGATTACGGGCTTCGTCGAGTTCTTGGTCTCTATAAGGTTTATAGAGCATACTTGAATTAAATTTACCTGTATAGACTAGATTTTCGGCTTTGATATTTGAATGGAATCGTTCGGCGATAAATGAGCCAACCACACTGATTCGTTTTCTAAGTTTTGGAATTTCTCCTTTACCAAATTCAGTCCCTAATACTCTTAATTGGCCTGAGCTTTTCCATTCTTCGGCCAAAATTAATTTCAACAAACTTGATTTTCCAGAACCATTTAAACCCAGAATCACCCAATTTTCCCCTTGATTAACCTGCCAAGTGATATTTTTGAGAATTTCTGTTTTATTTCGAGTAAGATTCACATTTTTTAAGCTAATAATTGTCATCTTTTTCTCTCTTTTATTGATGTTTTTGCTCATAGGCAGCAATGGCTTGTTCATATTGCAAAGTAATCCCAATATCATCTAAACCATTAATCAGTTTATCTTTCCAAATGGGGTCAATCTCAAAATAAAAGTTTTCTGTGCTCGTTTGAATTAACTGATGAGGCAAATCAATTGTGATTTCTTCTTGGCTTGAAAGTTGGGCTAGACTTTTTAGCGCCTCTTTGGGTTGGACAATGGGTAAAAGTCCATTTTTCAAGCTGTTATTATAAAAAATGTCTGAGTAAGAGCCAGCAATAATGGCTCGAAAACCATAATCTGCTAATGCCCAAGCCGCATGTTCTCTGGAAGATCCTGAACCAAAATTGTCGCCAGAAATTAACAAGCTGGCCTTGCGATATTGCGGCTTATTTAACACAAAATCGGGATTTTCCTCATAATCTTTGCTATAGCGCCATTCATAAAATAAGTTTTTCCCAAAACCTTTTTTATCAATCGCTTTTAAAAATTGTTTAGGAATAATTTGGTCAGTGTCAATATTGTCGTTCATTAATGGAACGCTTGTTCCTTTGTAAATCGTGAATTTTTCCATTTTTATCTTTCTATTATTTTTTATATTTAAATAACTGTCTGTTGATTTTCATTCTTTTGCTTTTCGATTATTCTCAATTTCTTTTGGAAATTGCTTACGCGCCTTGTTATAGGCGAGATAGCGTTGCACCAACAAGGAAAAGCCAATGTCAAAGAGCAAAAAGAGATTGCCTGGCGCTTTTGTGAAATGATCTAGTCCCAAGTGCAAAGCCATATAAATAATCCAAAAAAGAGCGGTCAAAAGATTTCCTTTGCGCATGACCTGCTGGTCATCATTGACCCAGTAAGTATAGGTCAAGACCCGCAGCCAGCCAAAGATAGGCGGCAAAACCAGACTGTAAATCAGAAGATTACCCAGAAAACCAATCGTCAACCCTGACTTTTCGACATACTGGAAAATCTCAACGGCACCAATTGCCATAAGTATGAGATAGATTGTCATGCGCGCAGTCACGACACGCGCGCGAAGCTGACGACTGATGACCCAGACGATGATGAGAATCCCCAAAATCGCTGGTGCAAAGTTTTTAATGAAAGCTTGAATGTCTGTGTTCATCGCTTGATTAAATTGGTTCGTATTCATTAGACAATTTCTCTAACATCAACAAATTTGCCGGAGATTGCGGCTGCGGCCGCCATTGCTGGAGAGCATAAATGCGTTCTGGCATTATGTCCTTGACGACCCTCAAAGTTTCGATTAGAAGTTGAAGCACAATGAACATAAGCTGGGATTTGGTCAGGATTCATGCCCAGACAAGCCGAACATCCGGGTTCTCGCCATTCAAAACCTGCGTCCTTGAAGATTTTATCAAGACCCAGTTCTTCGGCAGCGATTTTGACAGGGCGACTGCCGGGTACAACAATTCCTGTCAGTCCGTCAGCAATATGATTGCCTTTGATAATTTTTGCTGCTTCTTCTAAATCGCCAAGCCGTGCATTGGTACAAGAACCAATGAAAATATAAGCCAAGTCAATATCAGAAGCGGTTTGTCCCGGTTTCAAATCCATATACTGATAAGCACGTTCGTAGTTTAAATCGTCATTAATTTTAGGAAATTTTTCACCAAATTCTAGTCCCATGCCCGGATTGGTTCCCCAAGTCACCATGGGTTTTAATTGACTAACATCAAGGGTTAAGACCTTGTCATAAACCGCGTCAGAATCACTGACAAGTTTTTCCCATTTACTGACAGCTTCGTCAAAGTTTTCAGGAGCATATTCGCGTCCTTTGACATAATCATAAGTTTTTTCGTCAGGATTCATCAGCCCAACTTTTGCCCCAAATTCAATGGACATGTTACAAATTGTCATCCGTTCTTCCATGCTTAAATCGTCAATCGCAGGACCTGTGTATTCAACCGCATAACCTACACCTGCGTCAACCCCATATTTAGCAATGAGAGCGAGAATGAAATCTTTACTGTAAATGCCTTTTTGGGGATGACCTTGAAATTCAATTTTCATCCGTTTGGGTTTGACTTGCCAGATGGTTTGAGTCGCAAGGACATGCTCTACTTCACTGGTTCCAATTCCGAACGCAATAGTTCCAAAAGCCCCATTTGTCGCGGTATGACTATCACCACAGACAATTGTTTTACCGGGTTGTGTACGCCCAGATTCAGGGGCGACCATGTGAACAATTCCTTGTCCTTTGCCACCGTGCACTTCTGCCGGAACACCAAATTCCTTGACATTTTTAGTAAAGGTATCAATTTGCTTTTTAGAAATCAAATCTTGAATATTAAAAATATCTTTTGTTGGAACATTATGGTCAAGTGTTCCATAAGTTAAATCCCTGCGTCGAACGCTACGCCCTGCATCACGCAGACCTTGAAATGCCTGTGGACTCGTTACTTCATGTATCACATGAAGATCAATATACAAAAGTTGAGGTTCACCCTCCTGTCCAGCAATCACATGCTGGTTCCAAAGTTTATCAAATATTGTTTGACCTGACATTTTATATCTCTTTTCTTTATAAAATTTTACTGACAGAGCTGTCAGTATTTTTTTAACTTTTCGCCAGTAAAATTCACTGACAGAACTCTCAGCTATGCTGAAAGTTCTTTTATCTACAACTAAAATGCTCTTTACTCAATCGCATTTTACTGACAATTTTTCAAAATAGCTTCTGTCATCTCAGCAGTCGTTGCATTTCCACCCAAATCCTGTGTCAAAATTCCGTCAGCAAAAGTCTGAGTTACTGCTTTTTCAATCAGAGTAGCGCCATCTTCTTGACCAAAAGATTCTCTTAGCATCATAGCAATTGATAGAATCATCGAAACAGGGTTCGCAATTCCTTTTCCTGCAATGTCAGGCGCAGAGCCGTGTATTGGCTCATATAGTGACAGTCCGTTAAATCCATGAGAACTAGAGGGCATAACTCCCAGTGTTCCCGCAAGACTAGAGGCCTCATCAGACAAAATATCGCCAAATAAATTTTCGGTCACAATCACATCAAATTTTTGTGGTTCTGTAATCAATAGCATGGCACATGAATCAACCAGTTGATGCTCCAAAGTAACGTCTGGATATTCAACAGCAATTTCGTCAGCAATTTTTCGCCAAAGTTTCGAGGTCGCAAGAACATTTTGCTTATCAACCGAAGCCAGTAACTTTCTTGGACGATTTTGAGCTATTTTGAAAGCAAAGTGTAGAATTCTACTGATCTCGTCAGCAGAATAATCATTGACATCCCGTGCTTTGTCATCTGCCAATTCATGTTGACCAAAATAAATCCCTCCTGTCAGTTCGCGAATCACGACAAAATCAACATTTTCAACATTTCGGATTGGCGAAAGGTTTTTCAAAGCTGGGTAAATTTTCAAAGGACGCACATTTGCATAGAGCCCCAATTCTTTCCGCAAAGCAAGTAGTCCTTGCTCTGGTCTTACTTTTGCATCGTTGTATTTAGGGTGACCAATGGCAGCGAGCAAGATGGCGTCAGCATTTTTAACTGCTTGCAAAGTTTCTTCTGGTAAAGGATGACCATGCTTATCAATTGCAATTCCTCCAAAATCTTTGGCTTCTAATTCATATTCAAAAGCAATTTTTTTACTGACAGCTTTTAAAACGCTTAAACCGGCTGACATAATTTCAGGTCCAATCCCATCACCTGCAAGTGTCACAATTTTTTTAGTCATTTTCCTTCACCTTAAATCCCATCATGAGCTGAAATTTTTTCAACCTTTCCTTGTGAGTTTTCTTTCTGTACCAGTACATTCGCATTCATATAAGCAATCGCACCACCTTTTAAGACATCATAATCGACCCCTTTAGCATTAAAAATTGTACCGGTAGCGAGATTTTCAACAGAAACAACGGTTGTTGCTTGTGCATCAATCCCGTCAGTCACAGCATCAACAGAATAAGAAATTAATTTTAGTTGATGATTAAAGACTTTATCAATGGCTTGGAAAATTGCATCAACTGAACCAGAACCCTCTCCCTGACTGACATAAATTTCAGCATCTTGGTTTTTGAGTTCGACTAGTGCTTTATGCCCATCAATCTGAACATTATTAAGAATGAAACCAGCCAGATTTTTCACCGTTTCGCCCGTGAATAAAGCATGAATATCAGCGTCAGTAATTTCCTTTTTCTTGTCAGCCAAACGTTTAAAACGTTCAAACAAGTTTGGAAGTTCCTTTGCGTCATATGAAATATTAAGTTCGGTCAGTTTTTCAGTAAATGCATGCCGACCTGACAGTTTCCCGAGTGGTAGTGAATTGTGTTTTATTCCAACAAGTTCTGGACTAATGATTTCATAAGTTTCGGCATTTTTAAGAACACCATCCTGATGAATTCCAGATTCATGAGCGAATGCATTTGCCCCAACAACCGCCTTGTTTTTAGGAATAGCAATTCCTGAAAATTGCGAAATTAATTCTGCTGTTGCCATTGTTTCCGCAAGGACTAAGGGACTTTTCGCCTGATAATAATCCTTACGAATATGCAAAGCAACTGCAATTTCTTCAAGCGCAGCATTTCCAGCCCGTTCGCCAATTCCATTGACCGTACCTTCTACTCTACCCGCTCCAGCTTTAATTGCTGCTAATGAATTTGCTACAGCCATCCCTAAATCATCATGACAATGCGGACTAAAAATAATTTCACGGTCAGCTTTAATATTATCAATCAACATTTTAAATATTTTTCCATATTCTTCCGGAGTTGTATAACCAACAGTATCAGGAATATTGATGTAAGTTGCTCCAGCATCTACTGCTGTTTGAACGGCTTTCAAGAGAAATTCTGGTTCAGTACGTGTCGCATCTTCCGGCGAAAATTCAACAACTTCAACTTGCCTATGAGCATATCTTACGCATTTATCAATCGTTTTTAGAACTTCATCAGGACTTATTTTGAGCTTATATTTCATGTGAATGGGTGAAGTGGCAATAAAAACATGAATTTGTGGATGTTGAGCTTCTCTTACTGCCTCTACTGCTTTATTAATGTCAGTTATAACGCAACGAGCTAATGCTGTTACCGCCGTCTCCTTTAAAGCCTTAGAAATTTGTTTTACAGCTTCAAAACTATCCGGACTCGCTGCAGGAAAGCCAGCTTCAATCACAGATATCCCCCATTTTTCAAGTTGCTTTGCAATAGTTACCTTCTCGGCTATGGAAAAACTCACGCCAGGTGTTTGTTCGCCATCTCTTAGGCTAGTGTCAAAGAATTCAATTTTTCGCATAATATTACCTCTATTTTTTATTAAGAAACAAAAAAGACGCCCCTGAGGACGTCTCATGGTCCTCGAAATGACTGTTGTCAAATAGGACCTACATATTTTAGCCGAAAAGCTAACGTAGGTCCACCTTGATCAACAACAATGAAAATTGTGTGTCTGTCATTTCAAGTTCCTCTTTTTTGTTAATTTACATTATAATACTCTTAATGTTTTAAATTGTCAATAAAATAATAATATTTAATGCATTTTTTTGTATTAACAAGAATTTAACAACAAAAAGATTACAATTTCTTTTAAATATCTTTTATAAAGTCCATAGATCAGTTGCTTGTTAATAAATAGACAAGCAATTTTGTTGCTTTTGATAGGACTAAAATGATTAAATTATAATGGATTATGATGTACCAATAGAATAAGGAGAAAAAATGACTCAAGATTATCGAGTTTTATTATATTATCAATATGTCCCAATCGAAGATGGAGAATCTTTCGCTCAAAAGCACCTATCAGACTGTAAGGCCCTAGGTTTAAAAGGACGTATCTTAGTTGCTGACGAAGGAATTAACGGAACTGTTTCAGGAACTGTTGAACAAACGAATGCTTACATGTCACTCATGAAAAATGATTCTCGCTTCACGTCAACAATTTTTAAAATTGATGAAGCCAAACAAAATGCCTTTAAGAAAATGCATGTTCGTTATCGCCCAGAATTGGTTAACTTGAGTTTAGAAGACGATGTTAATCCCTTGGAACTCACTGGTGCTTACCTTGATCCCAAAGAGTTTCGTGAAGCTATGCTTGATGAAAATACAGTTGTCATTGACGCACGAAATGATTATGAGTTTGACCTTGGTCATTTCCGAGGAGCAATTCGCCCTGAAATTAGAAGTTTCCGCGAACTTCCTCAATGGATTCGGGATAACAAAGAACAATTCATGGAAAAACGAGTTTTAACTTATTGTACAGGTGGAATTCGCTGTGAAAAGTTCTCAGGTTGGCTTGTTCGTGAAGGATTTAAAGATGTTGGTCAACTTCATGGCGGAATAGCTACTTACGGTAAAGACCCAGAAGTCCAAGGGGACCTTTGGGATGGACAAATGTATGTCTTTGATAGCCGAATTGCAGTTCCGATTAATCAAAAAGAACACATCATCGTCGGACGTGATTGGTTTGATGGAAGTCCTTGCGAACGTTATATTAATTGTGGGAATCCAGAATGCAACAGACAAATGTTAGCTTCCAAAGAAAATGAAGTTAAATATCTTGGCGCTTGTTCACATGAATGTCGAGTTCATCCAGATAACCGCTATATCAAAGCTCATCAGCTTTCAAATCAAGAAGTTCAAGAACGCCTTGCTCTACTTGAGAAAGATTTGGCATCATAAAATAAAAAAGTCTATTTGCAAATAGACTTTTTTTATTTTATGTTCATATTGCTGAAAGTCGCTACATCTTTGAAACCAGCTTTTTTAATTATTTCTCTCGCTTTATCAATTGCTGCCCAATCACGCTTTGCGACATGACTATCCGTTCCTAAAGTAACAAATTCTCCACCTAATTTTTTAAAATTAATCAATAAATCACTGTAAAATTCTTGAGTTTTTGATTCACTAAACAATCTCGTATTCACTTCTAAGGCTTTACCTTTTGAAGCCAAGTTTCTTAAAATTTCTAGCAATATCACTTCAAAATCCACAAAATTTATTGATTTATCAGCGTATGCGCCATATCTAGCAACATAATCCAAGTGTCCAAAAGAATTATATAACTCAAAATTTTGAACAACCTCTAAACAAGCCAAAAGATATTCTTTTTGAGCTTCTTCTTTAGATTTATTTAGATAAAAATCCGTTCCATCATAGACTTCTATATCATCAATTTCATGGACAGAAGCAATCACAAAATCAAATGGAGCCGAATTGATAAATTCACTAATTTCTGATTTAAATCGTAAATCTATTCCCATTTCCAAACCAATTTTTATTGTAATTTTATCTTTAAACTCTACTTGTAATTTATTGACTTCTTTAAAATACTCAGATACATTCAATGAAAAATCAATCTCAGGAAAATAAAAATCACGATGTTCTGTAAAACAGATTTCCTCCAAACCATGCTCAATCGCTTCTAAGACATGATTCCTGGGATTTTCCTCACTATCGGCCGAAAAATAAGAATGCAAATGATAATCTAATTTTTTCATTTAATCTGCCGTCCTTGTGTGAAATTCATTTTTATTTCCTTCAATCTGATGACGCTCACGCGCCTTTTGCCGCACTTCTTCAAGAGAAAGATCAGTTTGATTCATCAGAACAAACAAATGATAAAGCAAATCATCAATTTCACCCAAGAGTTCAGTCTTATCCGAATTTTTACTAGCGATAATTACCTCACTGGCCTCTTCACCAACTTTCTTTAAAACTTTGTCAATGCCTTGGTCAAGCAGATAATTGGTATAAGATTTTTCTACTGGGTGCGCTTTTCTGTCAGCGATTTGTTTTTCTAAATCAGCAAAAATATCCGAGTCATCAAAAGGAATGACTTCGTCATAAAAACAAGAATAGGCACCTGTATGACAAGCATTACCTGTCTGCTCAACAAAAACAAGTAAAGTATCCTGGTCACAATCTAAGCGCATTCCTTTTACTTTTTGAAAATGACCCGATTCTTCCCCTTTATGCCAAAGTTTTTGTCTTGAACGTGACCAAAACCAAGTTTCGCCACTTTCAAGCATTTTCTGATAGGCCTCCTCGTTTGTATAAGCCATCATCAAAACTTGCTTCGTTTGATAATCTTGCACAATGACAGGAATGAGCGCCTGCTTTTGAAAGTCTGGTTTCATATAATCTCCTTCTTAATTATTCTTGCTGGAATACGATTTTTTATGAGTTCTTCTTTAACTTCATCCACTGTTGCTTCTCCATAATGAAATAAAGAAGCAACAAGGGCCGCATCACTTTTTGTCTTTTCAAAAACTTCAATAATATCCGAAATAGAACCACAACCACCACTTGCAATAACGGGAATATTAACTGCAGAGCAAACGGCATTTAACATTTTTAAATCATAGCCTGTTTTTGTACCATCTTTATCCATTGAGGTCAATAAAATCTCTCCTGCACCTAATTTTTCACATTTTTTGGCCCATTCAACTAAATCAATTCCTGTATTTTCTCGCCCACCTTTGATATAAACTTCAAAGCTAGACCCCGATTCATTCGCCTTGGCATCAATCGCAACCACAACGCATTGAACGCCAAATTCATTAGCCGCTTGATGGATAAGTTCAGGATTTTCTATTGCCGCCGAATTTATGGACACTTTGTCAGCTCCACTGGCAAGAATTCTTCTAAAATCGTTAATAGAACGAATTCCTCCACCAACGGTTAATGGAATTGAAAGCTCACGTGCTGCACGTCCGATTAACTCACCAATAATTTCACGTTCTTCAAAAGAAGCCGTTATATCAAGAAAAACAATTTCATCTGCACATTGTTCTTCATATATTTTTGCTATCTCCACTGGGTTACCAATTTCTTTTAGACCAACAAAATTGATTCCCTTAACGACCTTACCATTTTTAATATCAAGACAAGGGATAATTCTTTTTGTTAGCATGATTGAACTCCTTTTCAAGATTAATTTTTCCTTCATAGTAAGCTTTTCCAACAATGATTCCATAGAAATCAGAATCTGCTGCTCGTTGAATATCCGAACTATCCTTTACCCCACCAGAAACAATGACATCTAAAGAAGTTTCTTTTGAAATCTCATCATAAAGTTCAAAATTTGGTCCAGTCAACGTACCGTCCTTGGAAATATCAGTGACAATGACGGTTTTAACCCCTATTTTCTCTAAATCTTTTAAAAATGATAGATAAGGAAGAGTTGTTTTTTCTAACCAACCACTCGTTGAGACAAAACCCTCCCTAATATCCACTCCAACAACAATTCTGCTCAAACCATATTTAACCAACAGTTCTTTAAGAAAATCAGGTTTTTCTGCTGCTGCCGTCCCTAAAATCACACGTTCTACGCCAATCTGTTCAAGATAAAGGCTAACTGTATCTAAATTTCTAATTCCACCACCAATTTCGATTTTTAAATTAGTTTGGTCTTTTATTTTTCGCACAATCTCTAAATTTCTGGTTTGCCCTAGCTTAGCACCATCTAAGTCGACTAAATGTAAATATTTTGCTCCCATTTGTTCAAATTTTTGAGCAATTTCTAGTGGATTTTTAGAGTAGACCGTTTTCTTATCATAATCCCCCTTGTAGAGACGCACAGCTTCTCCATTTTGTAAATCAATCGCTGGGATAATTTCCATTAAATTTCCTCCAAAAACGCTCTTAGTATTTTTCTGCCAATTTCTCCACTTTTTTCTGGGTGAAATTGACAACCAATAATGTTATTTTTCCCCACAATGGCAGGAATCATCGCTTCTCCATAGGTTGTATAGGCAATGAGTTCATCATCAGGACAAGTCGCTTGATAGGAGTGAACAAAATAAACTTCATCACTATCAGCCAAATAAGCAGTTATTGGCTTAGTTTTGACTAGTTTTAATTGATTCCAACCCATGTGTGGAATTTTCTCACTTGATTTTATTGGAATGACTTCCCCTTTTAAAAGCCCTAACCCTTGGCATTCTTCTATTTCCATTCCTTTTTCAAACAGCACTTGCATCCCTAGACAAATCCCTAATATAGGTATTCCGGCATCAGCTCGCTCCTTTAAAACATCAATTAAATTAAACTTTTTCAGGTTATTCATTGCGGTAGGAAAAGCCCCCACTCCTGGAAGAACCAGTGCATCTGCTTTACGAATTTCTTCTAAATCTCTAGAAATCACTGTTTCTTGTCCCAATCGTAAAAAGGCTGCTTGGACACTTTGAAGATTTCCAAGGTTGTAGTCGATGATAACAATATTTGCCATACTTCTCCTTTCAATAGTAAATGGAAATAAATTCCTATTTATATTTAAAATTATCCAAAAACCTCACAACAGCCAATTAATTTCAATCGGTCAATATCAATCTTATCCCGACCATAGGCATCAAAGAAGCGATCACGATATTGATCAGTCCCAATGTTGAAATTGAGCGTCCATGCTCCCCAAAAGAGGTCAATATGTCGGTCACCAACACCTGCACAATCCAAATCGATAAAGCCTTTAAATTGCCAATTATCTAAAATGATATTAGGTAGACAGTAATCTCCATGTAAAAGCGTATCATCCTTTAATAATAGTTTATTGTTTTGTATATAATCATAAGCTTCTTCGGGTGTATGAATATTATAGTTAGTTACAAAATCTAGATTTGATTTCTTTAGTCTTGCATTATTTTCAACTTTTTTCAGATAACGTTCAGAATGGTCTAAAATCGGACAATTTTCAAAATTCTGTTCATGAAGGAATCGTAGATTTTCAGCAAGGCTATCACATAGTTGTTTTGGATTTTTGAGATACTGATTTGCTAGATAATTGTCTCCTTGTATTTTTTCTTTGAGCAGAAAATCTTGAGACTGGTTTGATAAATAAGAAATATATCCTAAGCCTAAATTTTTCTTTTTAAAATAGTCTGTCATTTCGGCTTCTCGCTCTAATGATTTTTCTGAAGCTATTTTTAAATAATAACCGTCTTTCTTATCAATGAACAACACTTGGGCTTCAGGAGATGAACTGTTATCATAAACTTTTGCATCTTTTAGAGCGTTGTGAAGTTCTTCAGGAAATTCCTCAATATTAATACTTAATTCTTTTAGATTACTCATATAACTCCCTTACTGCTTGGTATTTCTCCAACTTTTGATTCATCAATACTTACAGCTTGTTTTAGCGCTCTTGCTGTAGATTTAAACATACCTTCAATGATGTGATGCGTATTTTGCCCATAATGTTCGTTCAGATGTAAAGTAATCCCAGCATTAAAAGCAAGGGCTCGGAAAAATTCTTCAGTCATTTCGGTATCATAGCCACCAAGTTTTTGATTTCCTGATAAATCGGCATTAAATACCAAATAAGGGCGTCCACTAATATCTAAATCACAGGTGACCAGTGCTTCATCCATTGGAATCGTAAAACTGCCATAGCGACGAATTCCAAGTTTATCTCCTAAAGCTTCATTGATACATTTTCCAAGAGAAATTGCCACATCTTCAATGAGATGATGAGGGTCCATGCCTAAATTTTCATGGTCGCCATGAGCAGTGAGTTTAATATCAAAATCACTATGAAAAGCAAGGAGTGTCAACATGTGGTCTAAGAAACCAATATTGGTAGAAATATCACTTTTTCCAGTCCCATCTAGGTTTACCGTCAGACTAATTTGCGTTTCTTTTGTATTACGTGTGATTTGTGATGTACGATTTTCCATATGTTCTTCTTTCTAATTTTTTACTAATTTTATCATATCTCGCTAAATTGAACTGTCTATTTTTTGACTTAATATCAATATGCTTTTTTATAAAACGAACGCTTTTTATTCTCTGATAGTATTTTTCTAAGCTTGTAAAAGCATATAAAATGCAAAAATGATGAATATCAGACCGATACCAACTAGGATACCAGCAATCCAAAAAGGGCGATTCGAAGGTTTTTCTATTTCTGAAACTTGCTTTTCTTCATCAGAAAGCTTAGCGACTAAATCCTGTACTATCTTATAATAACGTCGCTTCGGAAGTGCACCCATATAGCCTTGAAAATCGCTCTCACCAAAACCTACGGTCTTGACCCATGCTTCAATATGGATTATTGGAAGCTGATTGATGTCAAGTGTTAAACATTTCTTATAAGTCCAAAAACCACCTCCTTTTTGCCAGACCTTTTTGCCTTTATAGTCTTTTTGTGTAAAACCTTTTTCTTTCATGAAATTTTCAAGAATATCTGAAATTTCATTTTCTGATTTTGACAGTTTTAAATTTTGGGCGTAGCGGCTTTCTTTGCTAAATGCTTCCAAAAGTGAAATTATTCCAAGCACAAAAAATGTTCCAGAAAGCGTCCCAAAAAAGCTAGTAGATTTTACTGATAAAATAAAGGAATAAACGGACAAGACAATCAGCAAAATTCCAGACACCAGCCAAATCACA
Organism: Lactococcus sp.; assembly: GCF_036648155.1. NCBI lineage: Bacteria > Bacillati > Bacillota > Bacilli > Lactobacillales > Streptococcaceae > Lactococcus > Lactococcus sp. The sequence continues at coordinate 29,717 of NZ_JAVXIY010000005.1, forward strand.
TTATTTTTTTTCATAAAATTTCGTTCTCCTACTCAAATCTCACAGAAATTGAATTGGCATGAGCCGTCAATCCTTCTGATTTAGCAAAAGTTACAACATCTTCTTTGAAATCCGCCAAGATTTCTTTAGGATAATAACTATAAGTTGAATATTTGACAAAATTGTAGATGCCTAATCCAGAATAAAACTTGGCCGTTCCGCCAGTAGGTAAGACATGATTACTTCCTGACATATAGTCGCCCAATGGTTCTGGCGTGTATTCTCCAAGAAAGATTGAACCAGCATTTTTGATTTTTGGAAGTTGGGCTAAAGGATCACTAGTCAAAACTTCTAAATGTTCCGGAGCCAATTGATTAGAAACTTCAAAGGCTTCGTCAATAGATTTGACAACAATGGCACCGCCATAATTACTGACAGAACTTTCAATAATTTCACGACGTTCTAAACTTAGAACTTGTTTTTCTAATTCTTCATCTACTTTTTGAACAAGACTTTCAGAAGTTGTCACTAAAATTGCTGACGCAAGTTTATCATGTTCGGCTTGCGCCATTAAATCAGCAGCGATATATTTTGGATTTGCTTTTTCGTCAGCAATGACCAAAACTTCTGACGGCCCTGCAATCATATCAATATCAACCATACCGTAACAAATTTTCTTGGCCGTGGCTACAAAAATATTTCCGGGTCCGACAATCTTATCAACTTTAGGAATAGACTCTGTCCCGTAAGCAACGGCGGCTACAGCTTGAGCGCCACCGACTTTATAGATTGTTTCAATCCCACAAACTTCGGCGGCGGCTAAAATATTTGCATTTACTTGTCCGTCAGCCTTAACTGGTGTAATCATAATAATTTCTTTAACCCCTGCTAAAAGTGCGGGCACTGCGTTCATAATAACTGTTGAAGGATAGGCTGCTGTGCCACCTGGAACGTAAAGGGCGACACGTTCTAAAGGACGTGCAATTTGACCCATGATAACCCCATTTTCTTTATAAATGCTCCATGAATTTCCTAATTGATGCTTGTGGAATTCTTCAATTTGTGATTTGGTACGACGCAGAATTCTAAAGTAATTTTCATCAATTTTTTCTAAGCCCTCTTCTCGTTCCTTGCGCGTGACAAGTAAATTATTTTTGTCAGCATTATATCCATCAAACTTTTTTGCATAGCTAAATAAGGCAGAATCACCTTCTTTACGAATAGCATTGACAATTTCTTGAACACTTTTATTTACTTCTTCTGAAACTTCGGCTTTTCGTCCTTGAAATTTATTGGCAACTTCTTCAAGACTTCCTTGATAATCAATTTGTTTGAGCATTTTCTAACCTCTCTACCATTTCTATAATTTTATCTTTTTTAAATTTAAAACTTGCTTTATTAACAATCATCCGTGTTGAAATATCACTGATTTTCTCAATTACTTCTAAACCATTTGCTGACAGAGTATTTCCAGTTTCGACAATATCAACAATGGCATCTGCTAAACCAACTACTGGACCAAGCTCAACAGACCCTTCTAATTTGATAATCTCAATATCCTCTTGCTTTTGAGCAAAATAATTTTTAGTGATTCTTGGATATTTCGAAGCAATTCGCTTACGACTGTGAAATTTTTTATTTAAAAAATCTGGATAGGAAGCAAGGGCAAAGATGCACTGACCAACTTTTAAATCTAATAACTCATAATAGTCATCAAAATCATTTTCATCAAGCGTATCTTTACCGACAAATCCAATATCAACAATCCCATGCTCCAAAAAAGTTATGACATCATTGGCTTTTCCAAAAATAATTTCCAAATCATCTGGTATGGTTACCACCAACTCACGCCCCATTTCGCGCACCGCCGTCATATCAAATCCTGCCTGTTCTAGCAAAATCGTGACCTGCTTTTGAATGCGCCCTTTAGTCATTGCTATTCTAATCATTATTCAACCCTTTCACAACATTGTCCATATGGACGCAAAAGCCAATTGAGCCCGTGGTTTTACCGAACTGTTTCAGCAGCTTGTCATAGCGCCCGCCCGACACAATCGCCTGCGCCACACCTTCTACATAAACCTGAAACATCAGCCCAGTATAATAGCCCATCGCAGGTACCATGGCAAAATCGTAATGAATTTGGTAGCTTGTTGTCCTGTCGGGCATCTTTAGTGCTTCTAGCCTTTCGAGTGCCTGAGACAATTCGCTATCCTTTGTTGCCAAAACTAACTTTTTCATGGTTGGTAAATCGGTCGTGGTCGTCAAAGCAAGCAACAAGTCACGTGGCGCGCCTCTCATTTCGTGCTTGTCCACGAAAGCTTTCATACCTGAGAGTGATTTTTTCTCAAGAAGTTCCGAAAAAAGTTGCGCATCTCCACCTGACAGCTCACATAAACGCTTATAAAAAGCAGCCGAACCAATTTCTACGATAGTGTTTTTTAATGTTAGAGCCTCTAAGCTCATAAAAGTCAGTCCTAAAATCTCCTGATCTCCTGTCACTTCTGACAATCCCAACAGTTCTGTCCCGACCTGATAGCTCTCCGTTCGACGTCCCTTATGACGCTTTTCTTTACGAAATACCTTACCAAAATAACTATACCGTGCTTCTGTCAGCTCTGACAAGGCAAAATTTCGTGCCAATGGGACCGTAAAATCATAACGCAGCGCAATCGATTTACCCTCATGGTTAATAAATTGAAACATCTTCTCTTGCTCAAATCCTGCGTCAAGTCCTGTATAAAGCTCAACATATTCAAAATTCGGGGGCATGACCTCCTGATAATTTTGACTTTCAAACAAGTTCCGCAACTTCTGTTCTATCTTGCGAAGTGTCGTAATTCCTGACAATGTCATTTCACCCGATTCTTCGGGGAGCAAATAGTTCATTTTTTCCATCAGTAACTTTTCTCCTTGTTTTTTAAATATTCCTTTAAGAATTGAATCACTGTGTTCATTTCTATATCAGTGCCGATGGTAATCCGTAACCAATCAGAAATTCGTGCTTGATTCCAATGTCTGACAATAATTTTTTCTTCATAGAGTGCCTTGAAAAGTGTTGTATCATCTACTTTTGGATGATGAACAAAAACAAAATTTGTTTTAGAATCAGTCACTTGAAAACCAAGCTTTATCAATTCCTTTTTGAAATTCTCACGAGTCGTAATAATTTTACTGACAGACTTTTGAAAATAAGTTTCGTCATTTAAACTCGCTTCGCCAATTTTTTGCGCCAAGCTATCAATTGGATAAGAATTAAAAGAATTTTTCACATCATACAAATGCGCAATTGCTTCGGCTGAGCCAAAGGCGACTCCCAAACGAATTCCAGCTAAAGACCGAGATTTAGAAAAAGTTTGAACAACGACTAAATTATCATATTTTTCAAGCAAAGGAAGACAAGATTCCCCGCCAAAGTCAATATAGGCTTCGTCAATTAAAACAATAGAATCCTGATTATTTTGTAAAATTTCCTCTATTTCTTGCAGGCTAATGGCCATACCAGTTGGCGCATTGGGATTGGCAATGACAATCCCACCATTCTCTTCAAAGTATGAGTTTACTGACAGACTAAAATCATCAGCCAAAGGAACTTGTTGATAAGGAATTCGATAGAGTTCACAATAAATTGGATAAAAAGAATAACTAATATCAGGCATTAATATGGCTCGCTGACCATTGAAAAAAGTCAGAAAACTAAGAGATAAAACTTCGTCAGAACCATTTCCAATAAAGACTTGGTCAGTGTTTAAGTGATGATATTCGGCCAAAGTCTTCCTCAAAAATTTTGCGTCAGTACTTGGATAAAGTCGCAAGTTTTCAGATTTGAAATCTTCAATCACTTTTTGAACCTGCAAAGAGGGCGGATAGGGATTTTCATTAGTGTTTAATTTAATCATGTCAGTAAGTTCTGGTTGTTCTCCTGCAATATAGGGGCTTACAGAACGCAGATTATTTTGCCAACTCATATGTTTCTCCTTTCGAGAATAAAAATGATAAATATAATACAAAAAAACGCCTTTAAGCACTTGGCTTAAAGGACGGTAATGTCGTGGTTCCACCTTAATTTACTACTTTTTCACAAAAGTAGCCTCAGTGAGTTTGTGTTAAACTCAGCAGTAACGTAGCCAACGCTCACAATTATTTGGTGAGTAAGATAGCGATGAGTGTGGTTCGTCTTAGCATCAGACCTTTTTTCAGCAACAAGGCTCTCTCTACTGATAAATAAGACTACTCTTTCATCTCTTGTTTGTAAATTCTTAATTATCTGAATTATAATACTTATGTTTTTAAAAGTCAACATTTATTTTTATAAAATATCTCTTTTATTATAAAATAATATTGGATGATCTTATATAAATAGCCTTATTACTTTTTGTCTCTCAAAAAAAGCCATATTAGTTATGGCTTTTCTTGTTTTTTTAAATCTTCCTCCAAAATAAATTTTTTGTGTGCAAGCACAAATTTACACTTATGAAATACAGTAAGACTCTGCATTATACTAGATTAACTTTTTTATAATCCCTTCTTTCCAATAAAAGGAACAAACTTCGGTGTGATTTTGGCATATTCTCTAAAATCTTGTCGATTTTTATATTTTTTTTCAAGAATCGGTACACCGGATACAAACAAAAGTAAACTGGTAATCAATAAAGGACTGATAACCAACCAAAGACTTGATAAAGCGGTCAGAGAAATTAGAAATATTCCCCACCAACACATTGACTCGCCAAAATAATTAGGGTGTCTAGTCAGCGACCAAAGTCCACTAGTTAATAGTTTACCTTTATTTTTGGGGAGTTTTTTAAAGGCTTCTAGCTGACGGTCTCCAATAACTTCAAAAATAAAGCCAATTAACCAGATTATTATTCCTAAAATTTGCCACCAATAAAATTGAGAATTAGTATCTGCATTTACCTGAATAATTGGCAGGGCAATTAGAAATAATAAAAGAAATTGCACCATAAACACCGTGAGAAAAGCCTTTAACTTCGGAAAATTATTCCCCCATCTTTTACGCATATTTGTATAGCGATAATCTTCTGCTTTATTCCAATTTCTTCTTCCTAAATGGACTGCTAAGCGCAGTCCCCAGACTATCACTAATACTGAGATTAAACTATTTTGCATCGTGATTCGAGTTGAAGATAAATAAGTGACTACAGCTGTAAGGACAAATCCTCCTCCCCAGGCAATATCTATCAAGCCATAATTCTTTTTAGATGTCGCAATAAGAAACCAACAGATAAAATATAGCAATAGTGTGACTAAAACGGTTATATAAATCATTGAACCTCCTTTAAAAGTCCTGCAACTGCTAAACTTCCAAGTCCTGCAGAAATTCCAATTGCTGCTGAACTGTCTAAGATTTCAGAGTTTTTAGTAGTTTTTTCTTTGATTATTTCATTTAACTTTAAAGCCGCTTCTTTTGATAAAACATGTGTCAAAGCTAATTCTTCAATTTGCCCTTTTTTTGACAACAAAACAATTTTTTTCAAAATCTTATCCATACTCCTAGCTTGACTAAATGAACCGCCGATAAGCTTTCCATTTCCTCTTTTATCAAGACTAATAATTGGATGCATTGATATTTTTTGTGCAACTTCTCCCAGAAACTTTGGAATTCTTCCCGAATTAATCATTGGTGATAAATCTGCAACAGCAACATAAATAAATACCCGGTCAATGATATTCTCTATTTCATTAAGGATTGCTTCAATAGGTTTTTCTTCACTGATAATTTTAACAGCTTGCTTAACTAATAGTCCTTGAGCAACTGAATTTAATTTGGAATCTATAAGATGTACTTGGTTCTCTGTGACTTTCTTCTCTCTAATCCTTTGTTTAATCAGTTGATAGGTTCCGCTTAATTGAGAAGAAACCGAAATAACAATTATGTGGTCATATTTTCCTTCCAAAAAAGAAAAAAGTGAATCAACCGATTGGATACTTGGTTGAGAAGTAGTCATTTTTAGATTCTTATTATACTTTTCTTCAAAAATTTGAGGATTGATTGTAAGTTTATCTAGAAAATTTTGCTCCCCTACTGAAATATTTAGAGGCAAAACAAAAATTTGATTTTCAAGTATAAAATCCGCGGATAAATCGGCAACAGAGTCTGTGACGATAGCTATCGAAGATTTCCTATTTTGAGAAATTTCATATTGTAATTGCATATCATCAACTTTTTGGTAGATGATTGTTCCCCAGTTTTCTAATAATGCTAATATACTTTCCGGATGATTAGTATGAATATGAATCTTTAATTGCTTTTTATTTCCAGCGATAACCAAAGAATCTCCCCACTTTCGTAGCAATTCTTTTAAGTCATTTTCTTGTTTTTGGGATTCTTTGATAATAAACTCTGAACAATAACGATTTTTAGGTGCTTCAGATATAAAGTGTTCTTTTATAAATGTTTTGTCTTCTTCTTTTTTATTAGGAATAATCTCTTCCTGTTGACCACCCAAACTTTCACCACAGTAAGCGTCAGTAAAACCTGAGACAAAGTAGTAAAAGCCTTTTGCTCCAGAATCAACAAGTTTGTTCTTTTTTAGAATTGACATCTGGAATTGTGTTTCCTTTAGAGCCTTCCAAGCTTCTGCTTTTGCTTCTAAGAGGGCATTTTCAAAAGATGAACTTTCTTTAAAGGTTATCAGTAATACATCTGCCCATCTCCTCATGACCGATAAAATTGTTCCCTCTTTAGGTTCAATTAACGAATCATAAGCATTTCTGACTGCCTTATTGAAAGCCACAACTAGTATTTCTAAATTAGTTTCATAGACACCATAATAATCTGAAACAGCATTTAAGTATTGGGCAAAAATAATTCCAGAATTCCCACGAGCTCCAATTAGAGCTGCCGAAGCTACTTCGTCAAGCAAGAGATTTGTTGAATATTTATTATTAGATAAATTATCAACGATTGTTTGCATTAAAGAGGCTAAATTGCTCCCTGTGTCTCCATCGGCTACTGGAAACACATTTATTTTATTTAATTCATCTTTTCCATTAATAACTCTTTGTGCACCAGCTATAACGCTCTCTAATAAACGATCTTCAGATTTTATCTTTGTCATTATTTATCCTTTCATAAACTTTGTAATCACGAGAAATGAAAGACTAGCACTCAGTGAACTTACAAAAGTTCCCCAAATGATATCAATTATCGTTACAGTTAGTGACCAGTTTTTAAGGGAGGCCAAATTCGTTAAATCGTAAGTAGAATAGCACACTAAACCCAGTAGAGCACCACTAAATAAGACATAACCAACACTATTTTTTTCAAGTCCAGGCATTAATACAAAAAATGTTAAAGCTACAAGATAAATAATATAAAAGATAATAGCTGGAACAATTTTAAAATCTCCCATCAAGTTGCCAATATTTGTTTGATATATTTTCTTATTTGCAAAAAATAGCCAGCAAATATCTAAAACCAAAAAGATTATTCCACTTATAATAAATGGTTTGATAAAATTCATTGTTTCTCTCCAATCTAAAGTATTCGATTTCCCGTAAGTATGCTTAGTAATAGCTTATTCTTACTAAAAATATATCTAATTTAAGATGGCAACTGAAATGCTTAAATAAGTTGCAAAAACAATCCAAATAAAATAAGGAATTAAGAAAAAAGAGGATAACCTATTAATTTTTGAAAATTTGATGATACAGAGGTAAACAATGAAATCTAGTAGGAGAATAATAATGACTCCCAACCAAAAATATCCCTTGAAAAAAATAATACTCCAGATGAAGTTTAAAATAAGTTGTATTCCAAAATAAAACAAAGCAATTTGGCTATCACTCTTTTGATTTTTAAGATTATAAAAAATCAAATAAGCGGCAATAGCTATTAAAGCATAGAGTATCGGCCAAACAATTCCAAATAAATAATCTGGCGGAGCCAGCGGCGGAAGTATGAGATTATTATAAATTTCCTTGATATTTCCCGCAAAGAAACCAGATAAGCCACCAATAATTTCGATTCCCACAATAAATAATAGAAGATATGTCAATGATTTTGTTTTACTAGTCATACGTTCCCTCCCTAAAACTATGTATGCGTTTTTTTGATTACCATACCTATATTATTACATAAATAGTTTGTTAAGCTAGCATATTCGCTTGATAACTATATAACTTAATTTAAATAGCAACAATCTTTTTATCAAGAAAATTCAAGCAATACTTTGATTTCATTTATCTACTGATATCCGTGCCTAAATCAATTCGGAATCAAAAATAAAGCTCCCTTATACTCAAAACAACGCAATTAACATAATTTATGTTATGTAACATTCATTGTAAGGGCGATATTCGCTAATAAAAAACATAAGAAAAAACTAGCAAATTGCTAGTTTTTTTCAGGAGCGATCTGTTCAAAATCTACTGTTCCTTTTCTTTTATTGGCAGCAATAACACGAATTTTTATTTCTTTTCCAACTTGATAAATTGTTTCCGATTTTTTCCCTTTAATAATACTCATTTCTTCATCAAAATCAAGTTCTTCTGTTGTCCCAGTATGTAAATTTGGTACTCGAACTAAACCTTCAACGGTATTATCTAGCGCTACAAAAATACCAAACTTTTGTACTCCTGTGATCGTACCAGTATAAACCTCACCGATACGTTCTAACATGTATTCTGCTTTCTTCATCGCATCAATAATCCGTTCAGTGACAACAGCACGGTGTTCCATATCGGAAGAGTGACTAGCAATTTCAGGCAAACGTTCTTTCCATTCATCCTTAGTACGGTTGGAATGGTCAGAAGGATATAAATGTAATAAACGATGAATAATTAAGTCAGGATAACGTCTAATTGGACTTGTGAAATGTGTGTAGTTAGTCGCTGCAAGTCCAAAATGTTTTGTGTTTTTTTCAGAATAAACCGCTGTTGACATGGTATGACGAAGTTGATAAGTTAAGGCTTTTTCAAAACTTGTACCTTTAATCTCATCAGCAAAGAAATTTATGGCTTGATGAGAGTCAGAACTTAAAGAAAATCCAGCTTCTGCAGCAGCTTCCATCAATTTAGCAAATGCTTTTTCCTTAGGAGTGTCATGGACACGATACAATGAAGGTAATTTTTTCTTTTGAAAATCAAGAGCAACAGTTTCATTTGCCATAAGCATGAAGGACTCAATCATGCGTTCTGCAGTATCACGGTCACGTTTTACGATTTCAATTGGGTGACCCTCATCATCTAAAATTATTTTTGCTTCACTCTCATCAAATTCAATCATCCCTCTATCTTTTCGCATTGTTTCGAGAATTTCATGAAGTTCAACGGCTACTTCTATCGAATCAGCAATTTTAGAAAATTTTTCTAATGCTTCGCGGTGTCCTTCTTGACCCTGATGAATCATCTTGTTCACATTGCTATAAGTCATGCGGTAAGTTGTTTTTATGACTGATGGAGATATCTTATAAGTGACAATCTTGCCCTTATCATCAATTTCCATTAGGCAAGACATTGTTAGTCGTTCTTGAGCTTCATTAAGTGAGCACAGGTTATTAGACAATCTGACAGGTAACATTGGAACTACTCTATCAGTCACATAAACCGAGGTTGCTCGCGCATAAGCTTCTTCATTCAAAGAAGAACCTTCGGTCACATAATGACTAACATCAGCAATGTGGACCCCTAATTCAAAATGTCCATTCGATAATTTCTTAACATGAATCGCATCATCTAAATCTTTAGAATCCTCTCCATCAATGGTATAAGTGATTTCATTGCGATAGTCTTCACGTCCTTGCAAGTCTTCTTGTGTTAATTCTTCAGAAAATGACTCAGCCTCAGCTAATGTTTCAGCTGAGAATTCTTGTGGAATTTTCATAGCATACAAAACTTCTAAGATATCAAGGCCAACTTCACCTTTATGACCAATGATTTGCGTAATTTTTCCTTCAAATGCTTTAGTATCTGTTGGATATTGAGTAACTTTAATACTTACTACATCTTCTTCTTGTACTCCTATTAAGGGCTGTTTTATGTAAAGAGTATCTGAAATACGGTCATTAAAGAGTTCGATTCTACCTTTATATCCCAAAGATTTGGCTTGGCGATTAGATAAAGAACGGTAAGTTCCAACTGTATCAACGACTGCTCGTTCATTGATTTTAATAATTTGTCCGCTTGCGCCCCGTTTTTCTGTCTTAGGGTATAAAACCTTAACAGTAACCTTATCTCCATCCATTGCAAATTTAGTTTCGTTTTGACCAATGTAGATATCATTAGTTTTATCTGTCTCACCCTCTGGATGTACAAAGCCAAAGCCTTTAGGATGTTTAGAAAATACTCCTTTACTTTCTGTTTGTTTAAGTGCTGATGCTAATTCTGATAGCTGAACCATATATGTTTATTTCTTCCTCCAGTTGTTTCATTCTATCATAACATAATCAGTAAGTAATAACCGAATATTAAAGAAGATACATGTTTTTTAATTTTTTGCCTAATCCATTCTCTTTGAAAATTTTACAATTTCAAAGTTTACACATTTATTAATTATTTTAGCTTAGTAAAATTCTTTATTTCAATTTTCAAAACCATAATAATTGGAAATTACTACTAGTATTTATTCAAAAAACAATTATGAATTGTAAATTTCATTAATCAGTTGTTCTGTTTTATCCCAACCCAGACATGGATCAGTAATTGATTTACCAAATATTTCCGGCTTATCTTGACGACCATCTTCAAGGTACGATTCAATCATAAATCCTCTAACATATTTATGAATTTGTTCATCCCAATTACGATTTACCAAAGTTTGGCGGACAATTCTGATTTGCTCCATATATTTTTTTCCAGAATTATCATGGTTGGTATCAATAACGATAAATGGATTTTTTAATCCCATTTTTTCATAGATTTCAATACTTTCCAGAAGATTATCCGTGTAGTAATTTGGGTGATTCTTGCCATTTTCATCTTGACCACCGCGAAGAATAGCATGAGCAAGTGAATTTCCTGATGTTTCTACCTCAGCATTTCCAAAAAGAAAATCTTGTGATTGTTGAGCCGCATAAATTCCATTGAACATCACTTTTAAGTTTCCTGATGTCGGATTTTTCATTCCAGTTGGTGCATCAATCCCAGATGCAACGAAACGGTGTTGTTGATTCTCAACGGAGCGAGCGCCAACTGCGTAATAACTGACCAAGTCATCAACAAGTGGCAAATTTTCTGGGTAGAGCATTTCATCAGCAGTTGTCAAACCAGTTTCAGTAATGACTTTATAATGTAAGTCCCGAACCATTTTTATTCCATTAATTAAATCAGTATGACCGTCTGCATCTGGTTCGTGAATCAATCCTTTATAGCCATCACCATTTGTTCGCGGTTTGGCCGTATAAACACGCATGACAATAAAGATTTTATCTTCTACTTTCTTCTGAAGCTTTGATAATCGATGAGCATATTCCAAAACAGCACTTTCATTATCCGATGAACAAGGACCAATAACTAACAAGATTCGTTCATCTTCTCCTTTAATAATGGCTTCTAGTTCTTTATCTCGTTTATCTTTCTTTTCTTGTTGCTCACTATTTAAGTGGCTCAATTCTTTTACATCACTGATGTTAATCTTTTTACTCATTTCTTTGAATGTCATTTTCTACTCTTTTCTAAAGTTATCTTCTAAGTAAAATCTATTTAGCTAAGATCTTACCTGCAACATATTTCTATTTTTCTTTTTATCATTACCTCCAAATATAATAAAAAAAGACGTCCCCAGAGGACGTCTTCTTTATCCCCTAGATGATTAACGAACATCAAAGAGGACCCACATTTTATTAGCCAAAACTAATGTGGATCATTTATAAAGAAAAAATAAAATTTTTTACTGTTGTTAATCATCTTGGAACCTCAATATTTTATATTAATAGATATTATAGCACAAAAATTATGAATAAGGGTTAATAGACATCATTAATGATACAAGTAGTTTTCTTTTCTCCTTTTATATGTGAGAAACAGCAACCAGAAACTTCGCTAAAACTATTGTGTATTTTTAGCGTAAAATCTCTATTTTTCGCTGTGAGGCTGCATTAATAAGCCTCACTTTATTCTCTCCAAAAAGTTTTATCAACTTATCAAATTCTGCACTTTTAGAAAATTTTTCATTGTGTTTCCTGTTTTTTTGAGCATTTTTTTTGGCTTTTAACAAAATAAAAATTTCTTTTCCTTTTTCATTGCGTGGAATAAAATTAGTTTGTTCTAATATTATATTCTCAATTTCTTTTTTTGACTTTGCCATTGAAACAGCACTCCTTCATAAATTTAATTACATTAATAATCATATCATAATAATTTTAAATTATTAAATATTTTTTATATTCGATTAATATGTAAAATACTTTTTCAATCTAATAGGAAATAGGGTACAATTTTTCCTTTTTTATTAAACGGTAAATTTGAGTCAATAAAATATACTATTTATTATTAGCAAAAGCTTTTTAAAGTCAACTATGCTGCTATATTTTATTCAATGATATTAATTAACCATGAATTTCTTAGATCTTATGCCATTCTTTCCATAAAATAATCTACTACATTTTTATATTTTCCTACTTAATTTATTCTTAATATTTTTCACATAACCATATGTTTTATTTTTGGTTTTATTAATCACAAAGGTTAATAAAATAAAACTTAATATTGTCCCCTCCCTAATATATATAGGGAATTTAAATACTAATGATATGGATAATGAAATCAAAATACTAACAATATCAACACCATAGCGATAGTAGGAAAATGATTTATTATGCTTTTCCACTAATAGAATACAACATTTTTCAATTGGAAATTTAAGTATCCCATAATATAAAGAACGACCCGTTCCATAACCAGCAATAATTGTCCCAACAATGAACACGATTATCGAAAGAAAATAACTTCCAATCTGGACTTTAAACAAAAGATGGTATAAAAAGAAATTTATAACACTACCAAAACAAACTAATGAAACCATCATAAAAAGATATTCTGGAATTTTCTTATTTTTTTCTATAAAAAAACATGCAATTAAAAATAATAGGTTTACAAGTGTTGTAATAGTTCCCACTTCAATTTTAGTAAGCTCAGAAATTGCAACGTTCATTGAATTAAAACTACTCACTCCAACTGCTGCTTTTATTGTTAAGCTAATCCCAAATGCTGCAACCATATAATATAAAAATGATAATAAATATTTTTTACTCTTCAAAATAAATTCTCCTTTTTTTCTAATTAACAGTTTAGGTTATTTTTGGTAGAATATATATGAGATATCTCATATAGGAGTGAAAATGGAAAAAATATATTTTCAAGATTTCTGTAAAAATGAAACTTTGCACTACTTGCCAAAACTTCCTAAAAATGTTTTAGATGCTTCTTTTATTGTTACTTTTAAGCACAACGAAACCATTATTCATGAGAATGAACCCCTTAAAAATATTTACTATATTATTGATGGTAAGGCTAAAATAACTGATATCCAATATAATGGGAAATCTATTTTGCTTCAATTCTTAAAGAATAAGGATTGGATAGGTGAATTAACAATTTTAGGAGTTGAAGAGGAAACTAAAAATGTAACTGCAATTGGAAATCTCACTTGCCTTATGATTCCCTTGAACATAGTAGAACGATATTTACTAATTGATATAAATTTTTTTAAAGAGCTAAGTGTCTTTCTTTCGAAAAAATTATTGGACAGAACTAATCACTTTTCAAAAAATCAAAGTTACGAATTAAAGCATCGATTGGCCACTTTTTTATTAGAATCTTCAAACAATGATATCTATCAAGAATCACATATTGTTGTTGCTGAGTACCTTGGTGTTTCCTACCGTCACCTCCTGCAAATATTTAGTGATTTTAAATCTTTAGGATACATAAAAAAAATAGGGAAAAATAATTATAAAATTAATCATCAGAAATTAATGGAAATTTCGATTAAATAACACGATATACTATGTTCGGAATCATGATAATGTTTTTTATAATAAGGAGTCCAATTACAAGAAAATCCTGTCATTAAGACAGGATTCTTTATTTTTTATATAGTTGTAACCTTTCATTATTTCTTATTTGGATAGAAAATTTTTTTCGAGAATCAATCCAAATAACTTCTCGCTGAACAAGTAAACTTATCCCAATTGAGAATAACATGAAATTTTCGTTGTCACGAACAAAATAAGTAAGAGCTCCATGACCAATGATATAAATTAACCATAGTACTATGGTTACGATATTTCCCTTCCGCATGACTATCTGATTCTTATTAGCCCAAATTAATGTACACTTAGCTCTTAACCACCCTAAAAGGCTTGGAAATAAAATGTCTCCTAAAATTAGTATAGTGATTAAAGAAACATTCCATTTGATTCCAGAGGACTGAGCTGCAACTAAAGCAAGACCAATAATTATAATAATAATATAATTTTTTGTTTTATGTTTAACCATTTGCTCAGATAATTGTCGATAAAGGACGAAAATAATTGTACTTATCGTTAGTATTATTTGAATCATAATTTTGAAATCCTTTCAATTTTTTTGTTAATATCATCCACTTTTTTTCTATTACTAAAATATGAGTATAAAAACGCCAAACTAAAGGTTAATAGCCATGCCCATGTGAATTTAAAAAAATCAATAATTGTAAATATATCTCCCATTACCATACAAGCAGAAAACGCTATGGTATAGCTTGTCACCGCATTTATTGACAAATAAAGTAAATCTGGGGAACCTGAAATTTATTCGCGTAATCCGTGATAATATGGCTTGAATGGAACTAAGAACAAAAATAAGAAATACTTCATCTATATCAAACCAAAATTTATAATAAGTGCTGTAGATTATCATTGCAATTGATGCAATAGCTATTCCTTTAATAGCTGAAGAAACATACTTCATATTTCACCTCTTTCTATTTCTGATATTTTCGCATTTATATTTTTTAGATAGGCTTTACTCACGGGAACTTTTATGTTCCCAACATGAGCGTTAATCCCTAAAAATATATCCGTATTAAGTTTTTCAAGCCTATCAAAATTTATTAGAAATGATCTTGAAACACGGATAAACTTTTTCCCTAGCCTTTTTTCTAACTGATATAATGGTGAGCACATTTTGTAAACTTTTTTTTCAGTCCCTAATTCTAAATAATTCTTTTGAGCTTTTATATACAATAACTCTCGTCTTTGCAAAAAAATTATTCCCTCAACAGTAGCAAAAGATATTCTTTCATCAATTTTTTCAGCGAGTGAGGAAAAAACTAATTCATTGGGTGCATATATTAGTACTTGAACTTCGGTTAAAGTTTCGTCAATTTTCTTTATTATTTTCACAACTTTATTTTACTTAATAAATTACAGATAAACAAGTGATGCTTAGGGACGATATGATAAAATTTAGGGACGAAGTATGTCATTTTATACACGTATTTTTGATATACTATATTTAAAAAGAAAGCGGATGTATTATGAATAAAGAATTACTTGATAAAATTAAAGAAGCTTCTAAAAATGAACCTAAGAGTTTGGAGCAACTATTTATTAAATGGATGGAAGAGTTGGGCGAAGCTTCACAAGCCTTTTTATCGAGTCAAAAAGCTTCTGGAAACCGGTATAAAGACCTTAGCCTTGATGATTTTAAGGAAGAACTTATTGATACACTTCTAGTTAATTTGGATTTAATTTATAAAGTGGGGATGACTGATTCAGAAATGGAGAATATTGCTCAGAGAAAAATTAATAAATGGATTGAAAAACAAAATATGTGATCGTTAAATTTACTTTAAAACTTCTTAGTGTCAAACTTCTACTCATAAAAAAAAGACTTTTATCAAAGTCTTTTTTTTATGAGTAAGCAATCAACGTTAAATCTGAAATAAACACTTACTTACGAAGTTTTAAAGTACCTAGGTTTCAAATAAAATTAAAGTCTCTCATACCTTAGAAAAAATTATCAATCTGTCATCCTTTAAGACAACCTGATATATAGATATTGATAGTAGCTCTTCCAGTATTTTATATATATCAATGGTCCTTTTTTAGATTATTACTCGATTTTTTATAAAATCTAGTTTATCAATTAAAATTTGTCCCTATATTTTCTATTAGTTAACTACTTTTAAATCACACAGGATAATTATAATTATCTGTGTGATTTAAATAATGAGGAAATTGAAGAATGAATAGAACGTGCAGTTTCCGAATTATTCATGGTATATAGATGAATTCCGGCAACATCTTCAGTTACTAAATCTACTATTTGATCTATTGCATAAGCGATTCCTGCATCTCTTAACGCAACAGGATTATGTTCATACTTTTCCAGTATTCTGATAAATTTTGCTGGTAGAGGCGTATTGCAATTTTTTAATAAACGCAGAATCTGATTACGGTTTATGACGGGCATAATTCCAGCAAGAATGGGGACATTTATTTCTGCAATGGCACAACGTTCTTGAAAATCATAGAAGCTATTATTATCAAAAAATAACTGAGTAATTAACTTATCAGACCCTGAATCAACTTTCTCTTTCAAATAATGAAAATCACTGATACGGTTTATTGACTCGGGGTGAACATCCGGATAACAAGCGCCCAAAACTTCGAAACTACTATCATAATCCTTTATAAATTTTACCAAGTCACTAGCATATTTGAAGTCTTTTTTAGTTGCTTCATCACTTATATCACCTCTCAGTGCTAATACTTTCATAATCTGCTTTTCTCTTAAACGTTCCAAAATCTCTATCACTTGGTTTTTGTCGAGATAGGCCGCGGGTAAATGAGCAACAGCAGGAATATTTAATGTATTATTAACATAATCTGCAAATTTTATGGTTGTATCAGCAATATTCTCATAATTATTATTACTACAGGTGACACTGATAAAGTCAGGAGAAAGTGCTCTTAAACTATCAAGGGTTTTCACTAAATGAGAGCTCCCAACTTGAGTTGTTGGAGGAAAAACTTCAAAAGATAGAATTTTAGAATCACTTGTCATATGTTATCTTTTCCTTTCTTACCTCTTTTGTTGCCTCAACCAGGTGAGTCAAACTAGGGATTGTTTCCTTATCTCCTCTTGTTTTAAGACCACAATCAGGATTAACCCAAACTTGCTCAATTGGTAATTTATTCAAAATCTTTTCTAGTTGAATTTTTATTTCTTGACTACTAGGAATTCTTGGGGAATGGATATCATAAACTCCTGGCCCTACCAAAGTTTGAAAATGATGAGCTTTTAGTGCATCAATAATTGATAACTGGCTGCGACTAGCCTCAAAAGAAATGACATCGGCATCCATCGCATCAATAGAAGGAATAATATCTTCAAATTCAGAATAACACATGTGTGTATGGATTTGAGTTTCAGCTTTCACCTTAGAATGGACCAATCGAAAGGCTGGAATCGCCCAATCTAAATATTCACTATACCAATCACTTCGACGTAATGGTAGTTTTTCTCTAAGTGCTGCTTCATCAATCTGAATGATTTTAATTCCAGCCTTTTCTAAATCGAGTACTTCTTCTTGGACAGCTAAGGCTAACTGTAAAGTGCTTTCCTTTAAGGAAATATCTTCTCTTGGAAAAGACCAATTTAGAATAGTTACAGGCCCTGTCAGCATCCCCTTTACCGGTTTAGAAGTCTGAGATTGAGCATAAGCTGACCAGCGAACGGTCATAGCTTGCGGTCTTGTGATATCTCCCCAAACAATTGGCGGTTTAACACATCGTGTTCCATAAGATTGAACCCATGCTTTTTGTGTAAAAATATAACCTTCTAATTGTTCTCCAAAATATTCTACCATATCATTTCTTTCAAATTCACCATGAACTAAAACATCTAACCCAATGTTCTCTTGAAGTTCCAAACATTCTTTAATTTTTTCTTCCAAAAATGCTTCATAATCACTTTTGCTCAGTTCACCACGCTTATACTGCAATCGAGATTTTCTTACTTCTGGCGTTTGAGGAAATGAACCAATAGTCGTTGTTGGTAGCAGAGGAAGCTTGAGTGCTTTTATTTGATCGGCACGTCTTTCAACTAAGCTAGGCGTTCTAATAAAATCTTTATCAGTTAAATGAGTAATTTTTTGTTTAAGTTGAATATTTTCTTGGACTCTATTTTTATCAAAAAGTGCAATATTCTTATCTAACAGGGAAGTATTTTTCTTAACATAAATTTCGGAAATTTCATTAACTTCCACCAATTTTTCTTTGGCAAATGCGAAATGGTTGAGAATTTCTTTGCTTAATTTGGTTTCATTCTCAGTTGTTACTGGAACATGCTGTAAAGAACAACTTGTATTGATTACAATATTATCAATGTTTCCTAAATCTTTTAGCAAACTCAGTGTTTTTTGATAATGATTACGCCAAATATTTTTCCCATTGACAACTCCTGCAAAGAGTAATTTATCTTTAGGAAAACCATACTTTTGAACTAGTTTTACAGACTCTCTTCCTTCAACAAAATCAAGGCCAATCCCATCAAAATCGAGCTTTATGATTTCTTGATAACTATCACGTAGGTCACCAAAATAGGTTTGAAGGAGAACCTTAAGCTTATTTTTATTCTTAAGTAGCTCTTGATAAATTTTTATGAATAACTGTTGTTCTTCTTCTGTTTGATCTA
This sequence comes from Lactococcus sp., assembly GCF_036648155.1. Classification (NCBI taxonomy): domain Bacteria; kingdom Bacillati; phylum Bacillota; class Bacilli; order Lactobacillales; family Streptococcaceae; genus Lactococcus; species Lactococcus sp. The sequence continues at coordinate 48,341 of NZ_JAVXIY010000005.1, forward strand.
AAACTAGAGCTGGCTCTTCAATTTGTAACCATTCCCCTCCTAAATTATTCAGTTGGTCAAATAATACTGTGTAGGCTTCAATGAGGTCAGACAATATCGCGTCCTCGGTTACTCCAGAAAGGTAATCCGCCAAAATTAAAAAGGTATATGGACCAATAATTGTCGGTCTAGTTTCAAAACCAGCAATCTTTGCTTCTTGATATTCGTTTAATAGTTTTGAAAAATTTGCTTTTATTACTGTTTCTTTGCTAATTTCTGGAACGATATAATGGTAATTTGTATTAAACCATTTTTTCATCGGCCTTGCTTTCACGTCATTTTCTTCGTCTTGAAAACCACGCGCTAAAGCAAATAAAGTATCTAATTCATTGAGTTTTAATTTTTTATAGCGTTCGGGAATTACCCCAAGTGCAATAGATAGGTCTAAAGTTTGGTCATAGAAAGAGAAGTCGTTGGAAATGGGGTAATCAATTCCAGCTTCTTTTTGACTTTTCCAATTTTCTAAACGAAGCTCTTTGACCACAATTTGTAATTCATCCTCAGAAATTTCCTTACGGAAGTATTTTTCCAGAGCAAATTTCAATTCACGATTTGAACCGATACGAGGGAAGGCAATAATTGATTTTTTCATAGTAGCTGTCTCCAATTTTTAATAGGTCTATCTTATCAAATTTAATAAAACTTTAATAATACCTTTTTGATATGATGACCTATAGTTTTTAACTATATTAAAGTCATAAAAACAAAAAAGTCCAAGCAAATTTGCTTGAACTTTTATTGTTTAATAATCTATCGTCTGTGCATCAAGTGAATGCTTGATTGGATAAATGAAGGAATGACAATTGAGCTTTCTCTATCTTCTTTTATGATTATCGAATTATCTTCTAATTTTTCAATAACTTTAATGAGGTGTGGGAGAGAGAGCTCTAATTTTTCAAAAAAAGCTTTTCCTTTTTCTTCTATCGCCGTAACATGATAAGTTTGTGCTACTTGCGCTTCATCAAGCGTTAGCTCTACTTCATTTTTTAACCAAAATGACTCCGTAGGAATTTCCGACCCGTGAGGATCAGTCTCAGGATAGCCCATTAAAACATATAATGATTCAATCAATCTCGGAGATGATGCATGCTCCAAATTCTCAGCTTCATCATGAACTTCTTCCATCGTATAACCAACTTTTTCAAAGAGGAAACTTTCCCAGACCCGGTGACTTTTTAGAATGAATCGGGCTTCACGTGTCCCTATATCAGTCAACAATACACCATAATAAGGTTTGTGAATAACAAGTTCTTTTTTGGCTAGACGTTTAATCATTTCAGTCGCACTTGGTGAAGAAACTGAGAGCTTTTGAGCTATTGCATTGATACTTACTGATTCATTATTTTCATTTCTCAGACTATAAATCGCTTTAAGATAGTCTTGTTCATTTTTTGAAGTTTTCATTTTTTTACCTTACTTTTCTCCATTTAATTATAACATAGACTATTTCAAAGTAAAATCAAAGAGAAAATATTCTATCATCTTTATTTTTAAATTTATAGTAACTCACCATATTTTGAGACAAAAATTTTCTTAAATAGGGTAACAAGAAACATGTACATGACTACTGTTAAAATTAACCAAGGGAAAAAGGTGAGTGGCAAAGCCATTAAGCCAATTGATTTTCCAAAACTTGTGAATGGAATGATTGTGAGACCAATAATTCCTAAAAAAGTAAGAAGCGTCAATGGAGCTGAGGCACGACTTTGTAAGAAAGGAATTTTTGGAGTCCGAATCATATGAATTACTAATGTTTGTGTCCACATTGATTCAACAAACCAACCAGTATGGAAGAGAGCAATAAAGCCAATATAGGCTGCACTTCCTGGAACAAGAGCGCTGAATGGGCCGAATGTTGCTGGACAGATAACGAAAAACATTAGGAGATATGTCGTGATATCAAAAACAGAACTTGTTGGGCCAATCCATAACATAAATTTACTTACAGAACTTGCATCCCATTTTCTTGGAACAACTAAGTATTCTTCATCAACATTATCCCATGGAATTGCTGTACATGAGAAATCATAAATTAAATTAAGTAAGAGAATATGGATAGATAACATTGGAATAAATGGTAAAAAGGCACTCGCAATTAAAACCGAAAACATATTACCGAAATTAGAACTTGCAGTCATCTTTATATACTTAATCATGTTAGCATAGGTTTTTCTTCCTTCAATGATTCCTTTTTCAAGGACCATTAAATCTTTTTCTAACAAGATGACATCCGCAGATTCTTTGGCAATATCTACGGCACTATCTACTGAAATTCCAACATCAGAGGCTTTCATTGCTGCTGCGTCATTAATACCATCTCCCATATAACCTACACTATTGCCTGAATTTCTAAGAGTTGTGACAATTCTTGCCTTTTGTTGGGGAGATAACTTAGCAAAGACAGAGGCTTCTTTAGCAACTTGTGCCAGTTCTTCATCATCAAGTTGATCAATGTCAGAACCTAAAATTGTTTTATCAGCAGGAAGCCCGACTTGTTCACAAACTGAACGAGTTACTTTGTCATTATCACCAGTCAATATTTTTACTGATACGCCATATTTATTAAGTGCCTTAATTGCCTTTGCTGTTGACTCTTTTGGTGGGTCTAAGAAAGCAAGATAGCCCATTAGTACCATTTCAGATTCATCTTGAACAGAAAAGCTATCTATTGGAGAGGGATTTGTTTTCTGAGCCACTAGAATCACGCGCATTCCTAGTTCATTTAATTCATCAACTTTTTTGAGGATGTATTGTCTTAACTCAGAATTTAAGGGAACAATCTTTCCTTCATCTTCAACTAAGGTAGAAATGTCTAACATTTCTTCAGCTGCACCTTTAGTAATCATTTGTGTTTTTGAGTTTGTACCATTCCCGTTACTTTGGACCACAACGCTCATCCGACGTCTTTCAAAATCAAAGGGGATTTCATCAACTTTTGTATATTTACTACTTAAACCAGATAATTCAGAATTTTTTTCTTGCTTGGCTTCTGCTCCTTCAATAATAGCCAAATCCATTAAATTTTTCAAACCTGTTTGGTAGTAACTATTCAAAAATCCATGTCTTAATACCCGAATATTTTCTTGACCATGAATATCAAGGTGGCGCATCAATACAACCTTATCTTGAGTCAATGTTCCAGTCTTATCTGTACATAGTATATTCATTGAACCTAAATTTTGAATGGAATTTAGATTTTTAATGATTGTTTTTTCTTTCGACATTGTAACTGCACCTTTTGCCAAGCAGGTTGTCACAATCATTGGCAACATTTCTGGTGTTAATCCAACCGCTACTGCTAAGGCAAATAATGCGGCTTCCATCCAGTCACCTTTAGTAAAACCATTTATCAATAAGACAAAAGGAACCATCACTAACATAAAGCGAATGAGTACCCAAGATACTGAATTCACACCTTTTTCAAAGGTTGTTTTAGTAGAATCTTCGGTCACACTTCTAGCCATTTCACCAAAAATAGTATTATCTCCAGTAACAATCACTATCCCATAAGCACTCCCACTAATAATATTCGAACCCATGAAAGCAAGATTTGACGATTCTGTAATCGAATCATAAGCCTCTGATGTTGCTAAATCTAATTTTTCTACTGGTTCACTTTCGCCAGTCAAAGAGGCTTGACTGATAAATAAATCTTTAGCTTGGATAATTCTCAAATCAGCTGGAACCATATCTCCTGCTGATAGGTGAATAATATCTCCAACAAGGACTTCTTCAATTGGAATTTCTTGACTACCCGTTTCTAGTCTATGAACGTTTGTGGTTGTCGTAATCATTTTTAGGAGATTTTCGGCAGCATTTCCACTTCTTGTTTCTTGAACAAATCGTAAGATTCCAGAAATTAAAACCATTGTGGTAATGATGATTAGTCCTTGTGGATTTTTTTCTCCTGGAGCAGCTAATATAATATCAGTAAAAGCTGAAACGAGTGCCAAAACAAATAATATAATAGTGAAGGGATTGATGAAGGCTTGATAAAGGCGCTTAATTAGTGAGGTTTTTTTACCTCTAGTAATACTATTATCGCCGTATTGTTCACGAGAAATTTCAACTTGTTCTTCACTTAAGCCTTTATCTGATGTCTTAAATTTTTGAAACAATTCTTCTTTGCTTGATACTCTGGCAAATTCAAGTCTTCTTTTTATTTCGTTGTTGTCTACAAAATTTGTAGCTCTTTTTGTGTTTTCGAGTGTTTTTCTAAGTTTTTTCATTGGTCTGTACCTCATATTTTTTATTATTTTTGCTGTACAGTCCTAAACCTTAGGCACTTTAAAGAAGGTGATAAGAACGGAAAATTGCTCTTATCACGTTAATTATCTGCGGCCTATCGGGCTCGGGACTATTAATACTCTGGGATTCCATTTCCGTTCTCACCTCCTTTAAATACAAAAAACCTTGCCTACAAAACTTGAACGTAGGCAAGGGAATAATTCCAAAAAAAGATAACACTATAAAGCGAATCAGTTACAAGCTATCGTTCAAGCTTTAGCTCCGCAGGGCAATGTTGTTGCACTATTTCACGCCTTCTTTTTCGACATGAACTGTTGGCCCTCTCATCGTGTCTCCACGACTCTGCGGCAGCAACCCGTATCCCTGCGGTAGCCTCACCTACCGATGGCTATGCTTATGGCATAACCAAATCCATTATAGCTGTTCTATCTTTTTTTGTCAATCTTTTTATTTTTTTTATTTTAAGACAGACTCTGTTGCACCATTCATCGCCCAATCTTTTGATAAGAATAATGAGTTATCAATATGATATTTAAGATTACTTGGTGTTTTCATAAATTTTTCAATTGCTTTATCTGTCGCTAACCAGCCTTTTGTTCCAAAATGGACTGTATCGCCGGAAGCATAAGGAGTATTATACATGTCTGTTAAATCAGCAATCTGATTAAATCCTTGACTTCGCAATTGTGTTTTAATTTTAGAGCTGAAATTTTGTAATGTTTCTTCAGAGACACCTGTATATGATGACCAAGAGCCATTGACAGGTTGAATAACAAATAAAACGTCATTATGATTTTCAGCAAAAACATTTAGAAGTTGTTGGAAATCTTGATATTCTGGACTTTCGAGATAAGAAACTTTCTTTTTATAATTTTCCAGATGTTTATATTTGGATTTTATTCTCTGATTCCAAACATGATTATTAATCTGGAATGGATTATTGTTCGAACTCTTTTCTCCTTGGTCAACTGCCAAGCGATTTAAATTCTCTGATGTTGGATCATTAGGTAATTCTTTTGCAAATTTGTTGATTTTTGGAGAAAGTCCCAAATGATCAGCGGTGAATTGAGACATATTTGAGAAAAGTAAATCTTCTTTCCGCCAAAATTGTAAGTTGGTTGCCACAGTCATTTTTTGCAAGGCAGTTAATGGTTTTTTAGCTGCCAAACGTTCTAGAGAATTATAAATTGTTTCCTCAGATTTAAGTGATCTGAATTTTAATAGATGTTTTGCAAGCTGTGTTGTTGTGGCAGCTTTAGGGTCTGCTTCTTTCAACCAACCATAAATTTCACCTTTGGATACAAAGTTCTTTAATTCACTTTCAACAATTCCTTGTTTAGAGAACCATTGTGGACTAATAACAAAAACAATTTTACGATTTTTTAATTCGTCTGCCACTGAATTCATATAGAAAAAGTGAGTTAATGTCGTTGTTCCGGGTTGTCCTACTAAAAATGGTATGAAACCTGAATTATATTTGCTGAAATAAGCACTTGGGTGAAATGAATCAACGTGTTCCATTTCTGACGAACCAAGAACTGGTAAAAATTCAGGATCTGAATAGGCTTGTTTCTTAATTGAATATCCTGTAAAAGTAGGTGTATTTAAGGGTGACTGTGCAAACTTAACGAGTTGGTCTTTAGAATATTTCATTCCAACGTTAAAAGGGAGAAATATTAATAAAGCAACGAGAACTAAAGCTGCAATTAGTGGGCCAATTGCTCTAAAAATTTTAATTTTCATCCGTTTTTTCCTGAACGCGTGCTGCTATTTTATTTGCTGTATTCCAATCTTCACGATCCATTTCTGATGGTGGAAGACTAATATCAAATGCACCTTCTAATTCAACGATAAGCATAATAGCTCTCATTGAATCAAGAATTCCTTCTTCAAACAAATCCATGTCTAAGTCTTCACGGAATTCGTCTGTGCCTGAGATTGTTTCGATAATGTCAAAAATTTGTTCTTTCATTTTTTTCTCCTAATGTTTTTGTAAACCTAACTTTTTTAGAAGTTAGGAAGTGGGTAATGTGGATCTAAGCAGTGCATAATGATGTGGTTTGGTATTCCTGAGAAGATAAGGAAACTGATAAATACTAGGTTAAAAGTGATGAAAATACTTACAGCACTTGTCCATTTATTATCTGGAATTTTCCAATTCTTTCGTTTTTTCAAACGTTTCCAAGCATCATAACCAATCATTAACATGGCATGGTAAAAACCATATAGAATGTAATACCATGTCAACCCGTGCCAGAATCCCATGAGTAGCATGTTCGCAAGGTAACCAATATTTGAAATAGTTACCATGTTTTTTGACCATTTTTTGACCATGAATGTTTTCACTAGACGCATGAAGACAAAATCTCGGAACCAAAAACTTAAAGTCATGTGCCATCTTTGCCAGAAATCATGAATATTCTTGGCTAAGAATGGTTTATTGAAGTTATGTGGTAAATCATAACCCATTAAATTACTGACACCAATAGCAAAGAGTGAATAACCAGCAAAGTCAAAGAATAAATACAATCCATAAGCATACATAGATGATGAAACATTCAAGAAACTTGGGTGAAGCGTTGCACTAATTGCGATACCATGTAACCAGTATTGGTCAATCAAATAACCGATGATAAATTTATAAAGGAAACCTTGGAAAATTCTAAAAATCCCTGTATTTAATAAATCAAGATATTTTTCAGTAACTACTGGTGCTTTTAATTCTTTAACGAAACGGCGGAAGCGATCGATTGGCCCTGATGAAATTGTTGGATAGAAATAGAGGAAATAAAGAAATTCTTCGAGTGGAACTGCTTTAATAAGCCCATCTCTTATTTCTATAATCATCGCAACGGTTTTAAAACTGATGTAAGAGATTCCTAAAAATCCAAGAATTGAACCAGGACCCGGTCCAGGATTGAACAAAGGATGAACTTTTACAATCACTAATGGCAAGATTGATAGTAAAATGATGAGATAAAAAACAAAGGTTTGGTTTTTACTCTGTTTTACCCGATACCATTCATAAAACTTAACAATGATGGTCTGGAAGACCCCAAATCCGATTAGAGCCCAAATGGTAACTGTCCCTGAAAATGTAAGCCAGAGAAAAGCAATGGTCAGTAAAACTTGATACCACATAAGCTTTTTGCCAAGGAGCTGAGCAATAACAATCGGAATTAAAGCCAGGCCTAGAATCAGGAAGTAAAAGGGAGTTGAATAGGGTTGCACTAGTTGTCACCTCGCTCTTTTTGGGCGAGTGCCTTGCGGTCAACTTTTCCATTTTGATTCAGAGGGAACTTTTTGAGATAAATAAATTTGGTTGGCATCATATAATCCATAATTGTTTTTGAAAGCTCTGCTTTGAGTTGCTTTGTAAAGGCTCGTTCTTCAGCACGATCCGCAAATGTTTTGTCACTTTCAAGATAAGCAATTAAAGCTGTAACTTTATGCTGGTCATTCGTTTTAGGTAAAACCACTGCTTTTTCGATATCTTTTAGGTTTTGAATATTGGCTTCAATATCCTGAAGTTCAATACGGAACCCGTTAAATTTGACTTGAAAATCAATTCGTCCTTGATAACGAAGCATGCCCTCATCAGTTAGTGAACCGGCATCGCCTGTATGATAGGCAGGTTTTCCATCTACTGTGAAAAAGGCTTGAGCTGTTTTCTCTGGGTTTTCAAAATAACCTTTAGCAACGGAATCACCGATAATAATGATTTCACCATCCATGATTTTTAATTCTACACCAGGTTTGGCAAAACCAATAGGAAGACGGTCATTTTCTGTCAGTAATTTTTCAGTCACTTTTATTGATGAAATGGCTCCTGTTGCTTCTGTTGGACCATAAGTATTATAAATAGTTGCTGACGGAAATGCTGTCAGTAATTTTTCAGCTGTTTTTTTCGTCAATTCTTCTCCACAAAAGATGAATTGTACTAAATTAGGATGTTCTTTCTCTGTGAATGAGGGATCCAATAAGCAAATATCAACAAATGATGGTGTCGAAATCCAAGTATTGATGACTGTTGAATTCAATCGTTCAAAAAGCAATTTAAAGTTTGTTGTTTCGTCACGTGAAAGTGAGACTAATGTTCCACCAGTTGTCAGGCTTGGATACAAACTAAAAATTGATAAGTCAAAGCTATAAAGGGCTTGTGATAAAATTTGATTATTTTCAATTTTGTTAAAGTCGTTGTTCATCCAGTTTGTGAAGGTCACAAGATTATCATGGCTGACTTCAACACCTTTTGGTACTCCAGTTGTTCCCGAAGTATAAATAATATAATTGCTGTCAGTACCAGAAACAGCTTGACTAAAATCAAGTTCTGGAAGTTTTTCATCGAGAGATAGAGTGTTTAGATTAACTGAGATTCTGTCAGTAAAAAGAGCAGAAAAATCTTCTGAAAGATTAACAGTCGTTATCACAACTGCTGGTTTTGCTGCTGAATTAATCATTTCTGTCCGCTCAAATGGAGTGTGCGCATCGACTGGAATATAAGCATGTCCAGTCAAATTTGCTGCTAGCATTGCTGCTAAACTAATAAAGTCATTTTTACCAAAAATTAGGATTGGACGATTCACTAATGTCCGCTCCTTGATTTGTTTTGAAATCTCCGATACAGCGACGAATAATTGGCGGTAAGTAAATTTCTGCTCACGCTCGGCAAGCACGATAAGGTCAGGGTTTTTGTTTGCAATTTCAAAAATTTGTTCTAATAATTTCATAATTAACTTCTCCAATAAATCTCTCTAAAATTCGTTGTAAATAAAGTGTGCTCCCCCAGTATGACTGTAGGAATAAAGATAGAGTAGAATTAATATAATTACAAAGTAAAATATTGTTTTAGCCAAAAATAGACGAATTTCTTTTTTCTTGTCCATTGGAACTCCTTTTAATATATAAATTAATAAGAGGTTTTTAGAATACTCAGTTAATCTCATATCATTTATGACTTAGATTATAACATTTATTAAGCGAAAAAAAACTTACATTTCTGTAAGTTTAAATCATGTTTAGAAAAGAAAACGGCAACAATTTATTTTTAGTAATTTTAAGTGTACGTCATCCGTTTTTAGTGATTTTTTGTCTAATCATTTGAGCAACTTTTTTGGGATTTTCTGCTTCTGTCAGTAAAGAAATAACCGCAAGTCCGTCAAGTCCAATTGCTGACAATTCTGTCAGTGAATCTTGCGTGATTCCACCGATTCCTACAATTGGTAATTGATTTTCTAGAAGCATCAGTCTTAAGTCTTTAATGCCAATTGGCTTTGCCGCATCATTTTTACTGTTTGTTGGGTAAATTGGCCCAATTCCTAAATAATCAGCCCCACTGCTTTGTGCCATTTTTAATTCGTCAGCCTTAGTGACAGAAAGGCCCAACCACATTTCCTGCCCAACCTTCTCACGAACTTTACTGACCGGCTCATCTGTTTGTCCAATATGAATTCCATCAGCATTTAATTCACGCGCCAACTCCACATCATCATTGACAATAAAAGAAACGCCTGCTTCTTCGGACACTTTTTGTAATTTTTGAGCAATTGACAGACGCTGCTTCTGCTCTTTATAAATGGTTCCCTTATCTCGAAATTGATAAACAGTGACACCACTTTTTATAATTAAAGCAATCTTTTGCGTTGCTTCATCTAGTGAACATTCTGGAAAATTTTGTGGTCCGGCAATAAAATAAACACTTAAATCTAAAGTTTTCTTAGTCATTAATATTCACCCAATGATTCAATGGCCCATGACCATGCCCCACCATAATCGTTTTAGAAATTGCCTCACTAATAAAAGCTTTCGCATTAGGCATGATTTCTCTCAGACTTTCTCCCATTGCTAAATGAGCAATAATATAGGAAGAAAGTGTATCTCCAGTTCCATGTGTTCTTTCTGTCAGTAATCTTTTAGAGTCATAAGTACTGACAGAACCATCCGTCAGTAATAAATAATCTCTGACAAGTTCTCCTTGACCATGTCCACCCTTAATAAGAACATTTTTTGCTCCTAATTTTTGAATATCATGAAGCGAATTTAAAAGCGAATTTTCGTCAGTAATTTGATAGCCGGTCATGACCTCTGCTTCCTCCAAATTAGGAGTAACTAACTCTGCTAAGGGAAGTAACTCATCTTTTATCAAGTCAATCGCTTCCTTCGTTAAAAGAATAGCCCCACCTTTAGCCACCATTACTGGGTCAACCACCAAATGTTTTGGTTTGTATTTTTTTAATCCTTGAATCACCCCTTCAACTTGAGCAGTATCAAAAAGCGCTCCTGTTTTGGCTGCCGAAATTTCCAAATCAGAAAATACCGAGTCAAATTGAGCTAAAATAAAATCTTTATTTGTCGGTAAAATTTCTTGTACGCCATAAGTATTTTGTGCCGTCAATCCTGTTACAATCGTTGCTGAATAAACTTTTTGATTATGAAAAGTTTTCATGTCCGCATTAATTCCGGCACCACCAGAAGAATCAATTCCAGCAATTGTCACAACCTGTGGAATAGTAATCATTATAATACTCCTTTATTTTATTTCTTGTGTCGCTTGATAAAGTGTGTCCAGAAGACTATTGACAAAATTACCCGGTAAATTTTGCACTTGTTTGGTCGCTATCATTCCAGCTTCCCCGAAAAATTTTGTCGCTTCATAAGCAGCTGTAAACAAATCATCGGAAACAGCTGCAAAGGTGCCAACCACTGCTGTCAGCATGTCCCCACAACCAACATTAATTTTAAAGAGTGGGCTGTCAGTGTCAACATACATCTCTTCATGACCGTTAGAAATAATATCCACTTTACCTGTTTCTATAATCACTGCACCTGTTTTTTTAGCTGCAAGTCGCGCGTGTTCATTATCTATATTTGACTCAAGTGCATCAATTCCTTTATTTAAACTTTTTTTATCAGCAAACCAAGCAATTTCAGCCGAATTTCCGCGAATAATATTAAACTTTACTTCTTGACTCAACCTTTTAACTATGGATGCTCTGAAAGGAACATTGACCGCAACTGGGTCCAAAATTAATGGTTTTGCTTTTTGATTTGCCAAGCGACAAGCTTCTAAAAAGAGAGGATAAGTCGATTCTGATATTGTGCCAATATTGACTACCACAGCATCTGAAATTTCAACTAATGACTCGAGCTCAGCAATTTCTGACGTCATTAAAGGTGAGGCACCAATAAAACTGATAACGTCCGCGACTCTTTGAGGAGTTACAAAATTCGCCAAGTTCAAAATAAGCGGTTGTGTTCTTTGAATCTTACCTAAAATAGACATAAAAAAACTCCTTTATTTACACAAGGAGGGCTCAAGCATGACAAGAAAGTGAGAATTACAATTTTCTCAAAAGAAAATATGATAAAAACTCGGACACATTCTTACGCAGGTCTTAACCTGTTCAAGTTTGATGGTCTTTCTCAACCGATAATTTAAAATTATCAGTACCCATTGTGTATTAGATTTATTTTTGAAACTACAACCAGTTTAGCATATTTATAGCAAAAAAACTGATTTAATAAATTTAAGAAGAAAAAACCCACCGAAACGTTAGGGTTTTTACATTATTTTTTGTCTTCATTCAAATTTTTATCAATACTTTCCTCTTGACGATTTGTTTTCACCCAGTCATTTTTAGAGTTGAAAAACCGAATCGCTGACTGCGGATAGATTTGAGTCAAAATCAATAAGAATTTAGTTAAATTAGCCGTATCTTTCAGGACATCCCAAGCCTTCATTTTTTCATTGTTTTTCCCTCTATTATAAAGCAGAGCCCAAACAAAGTTGACAATGATAATGTAAATAGACATCACAATAAAAAGGATAACAACAATTTTAAGTGATTGAGTAATTCCCGTTAAAATCGCAGAATTGATAATCATAATCATAGTATAAATTACAATGATATACTCAATTCCCATTAACCAAGGTTTAAATAAAGTCATCAGTATCTCAAATTTTTGTTTCCAAACCAGATTTTTCGAACGAATCGTTGGTAAAATATATTTTGATGATTGAATATTACCCTGAGCCCAACGGACTCGTTGCTTGACCAAAGCTTCATTATCATTGATAATTCCCGTTTGTTCAATATAAATATCATCATATTGTGCATTTTTCACTTCAATATCTGAAAGAAAAAGACGTGTTGATAAATCAAAATCCTCCACAAGTGAATCCGTCCACAGGTCTTCATTTAAAGCTTGAAGAGTGCTCAATTTACAAAACTGCCCGTTCCCACCAAAAGCAACTGTATTAGTCAAAGTTCGAAACATTTGAGTGGCATTAATAATCTCGGAAAATTCAAGGTCTTGCGACGAATCCTTTAATAAATTGGCGACACGAACTTTTGATTGAAGACCAGTGAGCTTATCATCATAATTAAAAGCACGATTGACTTTTTCAAAATAATCAGTTTCAAGTTTTGTATCAGCATCAATAATTGCTATCAATACTTCCTCAGGAGCAATTCCTTTCGCTTGAATCTGTTCACTAATTTGATAATAGGCCCAATTAAGCGCGGTTCCTTTTCCTTTTTGCGCATTTGGTTTAATTCTCCTTAAAACATTTAAACGAGAATCATTAATTTCTGATATCTTTTCTAAACTTCGATCATCACTTGCATCATCAATAACTGTGACAACTAAATTTTTATAATTATTTTTCAAAATACTTCTTAAAGTTGTTTGAATGACCAACTCTTCATTCAGACATGGAATCAGGACATAAATGTGAAATTGCTTTTGAATCCCATCAGTTCGTAAGTCCAAAGCATTGACCCTTTGTCTTTTATTGTAAGAATACCATAGAATGATAACTTCTACTGTATAGTATAGGAAAACAAAAACCGAAAAGATAAAGAAAATGTAATTGATTCGGTCAAATATATCAATCACCAAATAACTCTGTTTCCAATAGTGATATCTTACAATATATAAATAAAGAAAAGGAAGACTTGAACCGATATATAACAATATTTTTGTTCGAGGTCTGATAAACTTTTTCAATCCAGTATAGATTGTCAAAAGCATAATGACACCAACTTCAAATACTTGCAATGCAAAATAGCTATTAAAGATTTTTTCATTAAATTGGATAAAATTACTTGGAGCATTGAGTAGAAAGATATAGGCATAAACTCCAAGTGCAACCAAGATCAAAACATAGATTGGTTTTAAAGAGAATATTTTTCTCTTTGATTTCTCCCCTTTATAGCCGATGACCAAAGCAAAAGCTATAATCGGTAGAACAAACTGAGAAACTACTGTTAAACCCTCTATCCAATGAGCTAGAAAAACACTATAGTTAAGTTCAATACTATTAAAGAAACCTTCTTGAGCAAAATTAAAAGTAATATTTATCTGAGTTCCCGAATAGACAACCAGAGCTACCAAATAAATTACCAAGAGAACATAGACGGTAGACTTGATATTTTTTCCTAATTGTTTGACATCAATTCCCGTAAATTTACAAAAACTTAAATACATAATCGGCATAAATGGAACAATCAAATAACGAATATCCATATTACTGACGATACTGAAATCAAAGCCTTGATGTTCAATTAATAATTTAAAGAGAAATTGAAAAATGATAATAGGGAGCGTAACAAACCACAAGGAAGCAATCAGTGTGGCTAGATTATAGATTAATCTTTTTTTGGTTGAAACATAATAAGCCAATCCACAACAAAGCAAAGTGAATAAGGCAATTAAAAAGCGAAAAGGAAAAAGTTGAGGAACAGCAAATTCTCCACCAATTAAATAAGTTAAAGATACGATTAACCGATTTGAGCCATAAATTAAGAAGCCAAAAACACCAATAATACTCAAATTTCTAACGGAATTTGATATCTTTTCACTGTCCGTGATGATGAAAAATGAGCTGAGCATTAATGGAGCCACAAAAAAGAAAATTGTGAAAAATTTTTCTCTTGATGTGAAATTTGAAAGTCGAAAGATAAACTCAAAGTTAAAAAGAAAGATAAAAATGAGACAGACGGATTGAAAGGATTTAAGTGAAATTTTTCTATTTTTCATTTAGGATATTAATAATCTGTAAGGAAGTGGTCCCATCACCATAAGGATTTTTACTTCCTGACATCCTTTCATATTTAGTCTTGTCTGTTAGTAAATCCCGAGTCTCATTTACAATATTTTCTTTTGAAGTCCCTACAAGTTTTAATGTTCCTGCCAACACTCCCTCTGGTCTTTCTGTTGTATCACGTAAAACAAGAACTGGAATTCCTAAGAAAGCAGCTTCTTCTTGAATCCCACCCGAATCCGTGAGAATTAGCTCTGCATGCCGCATCACATTATGAAAATTGATTGTATCCAATGGGTCGATAATTTTGATATTACTATGTTTTAATAATTTTTGTGCCTTTTGACGAATAATCGGATTCATATGTATTGGATAAATAATTTTATGAGTTTCTTTGAACTCATCAGCGATTTCGGAAATTCCATCAAAAATTTCTTCTAAATCATTCAAATTTTCTCGACGATGTGCCGTGACTAAAATCATCTTTTTATCCGCTTGCCAAGTCAAGGCTTCATTTTCATAATTATCTTTCAAAGTGTATTGAAACATATCAATGGCACTATTTCCAACAACAAACACTTGTTCTCTGTTTTTTCCCTCTTTTAAGAGATTGTCTCTTGTCATCTCAGTTGGGGTAAAATGATAATCTGCCAGTAATCCAACAATCTGCCGATTCATTTCTTCTGGAAATGGCGAAAACTTATTATAAGTTCTTAATCCAGCCTCAATATGCGCAAGCTTTATTTGATTAAAATAGGCGACCAAAGCTCCAGCCAATGTAGCAGCTGTATCTCCATGAACAAGAATAACATCTGGTTTTTCCTGTTTGACAATCGGTTCAAGACCGCTAAGTGTTCCTGATACGATTTCTGATAAACCGGAATAAGAATCCATAATCTTCAAGTCATAATCAACTTCAACTGAAAATTCATCAAGAAGTTCATTTAACATCTCCTTGTGTTGACCCGTATTAACCAAAACAATTGGATCCCCTTGCTTTTTGGCCTCTTGAATTACCGGATAAACTTTGATAAATTCTGGTCTTGTCCCAAAAATAAAGAGTAATTTTTTCATCTTCACCTCATTCTTATATTTTAAATAATAATTGTGCTTGCTATAAACAACTCCTTTAATAAATCAAAAACTTATTTACACATCTGCTATAGATTACATTTATTATGATTTTTAAAAATAAATACCAAATTTAGGTATTATAAAAGCATGGTACAACAGGATACCACACAATTATACAACGTAATCTTTTACGGACATTTCTTAATTTCATTCTAGCATAAGACCAGCTACTTAGTCAAAGTATTTGAATGCAATTTTTGGTTAAAAACAACAACTTTTTTATGGATTTCCCTCTCAAATAAATTACCTATCTTGTCCATATAAAAGCTACAAAAAAATAAGATATTTTTGACTTTGAATGCATGCTTGATTAAACAAATCCATTCTCAACTAATCAAAAAAAAGCGAACCGAAGTTCACTTTTTGGTGTCTAATTTCAACTCATTTTCAGGAGTGACCTTTATAGAGCAAACTGAATTTTTTACTAAAACCTTATTTTTAATAAGTTTAATCCTTGATTCCAAGTAACGTCTTCATTTGCGAAACCATGAGTTTTGCATAAGCATCTGGATTAGACGTTTTCAGCGCTGCCATTTGAGCTTGCTTTTTTTGTGCTGCTGCTGCAATCGCTTGTTTTTCTTGTGGCGTTTTTGCCGCTGCAATTTCAGCTTCTAATTGCGCTTTTTGTTTTGCTTCAAACTCAGGAGCTAATTTTTGCAATTGCTGTGCTTGTTCTGGTGTGAGGACAAGCCATGTTTCTTTTGGTACTTTTGCAGTAATCTCTTTTTGGATTAACTCGCCAGATTCCCCACCAATGCCAAACAAGAATTTCGCAAAATTGTTATCCCATTGATACGTTGTCGTTTTAGTGACTAATTTTGCATTTTTAGCATTCTCCACCAACTGATAATTGGCTTTCTTTTTTGATGATTCTACAACATTTTTTGACATTTCATCAGAAATCCAAGTTTTCATCATGCTTGTTGCAGCTTTATCTGATGTATTCATCATTTTGACGTTGCCAATAAAATTGACGGTTGTTTTACTGTCATCCGCTTGTGCTTTATACATTAAGATATAGTTTCCAGAATTAGTTCCAAAAGCTTGTGTCAATAACATTCCAAAAGGTTGAGTGCTCCCGGCAGCAGAATAAATCGTCGTTTGCGTCGTTTTAGTCACTTCTTTCATACCCCAGTGATTATTATCATGATAAATCAAACCAAACATGGACAAAAGTAAAAGAAGGGTAGCAATTCCGCCAAGGATATTTCCTGTGGAACCTTTGATGTAGAAGAAACCCACAATCATCAAAATAACAACTAATATAATAATGAAAAGTATCATGAATTTTGACCTCCATCTTCTATCACTTCTTGTTTATTAGCTTCTCGTACAGGAGCTGGTGCGACCTTTCCTTTATGCAAAAAGAGTGCTACGAAGATTCCTAATACAGCAAAGCCAAATGCGATTCCAAATGAAACATGAAATCCATTGAGTGATGCTTGAATCATCTTATCCGCATATTGAAGCGGATTCGTCGTTGACAGATGATGTGCGGGTTTCGTACTATTGATGACATTAGTTGTAACTGAAGCCAATATCGCAACAACAACAGAGGACGCGATCATCCGTACCGTATTGTTTGAAGCAGAACCCTGTGCTGATTTTTCAACTGGCAAAGCATTCATACCTGAAGTAATTAAAGGCATCATGATTAAACCAATCGCAACAAAACGCACCCAATAAGTAATGGTAATAAAAGCCTCTGGTGTTGTTGCCGTCAAGAAGAGATAAGGCAAAGTTCCGATGGCTAAGAGAATAAAACCAATAAAACTTAGTTTCTTTGCGCCAAATTTATCATAAATCCCCCCCGCGATAGGCGACATTAACGCCATCATGACCGAACCAGGTAAAAGTAATAATCCAGATTGTAAAGCAGTTAATCCGTGAACATTTTGGATGTAAGTTGGTAGCATCATCTCAACGCCCATCATTGCCATTGTATTAATCGCTGCTGCGATTGTAGTAACCGTAAATTGTTTGATTTTAAAGACGGACAAATCAAGGAAAGGATCCGTCATGTGAAGTTGACGACGAATAAAGAAAGCAATAATGACTAATCCAATAATAATTGGAGCAATAACGCTCTGAGCGTCTCCCCAGCCATCATTTCCGACATTAGTGAAACCGTATAAAAATAATCCAAATCCAAGTAGCGATTCTAGTAATGAAATAAAATCAAGTTTCATATTTCGATTAGGCAGGACATCCGCCATTAAAAATGGGGTCAAAACGGTCACAATAATCAGTAAAACAAAGGGAGCAAGAAAAAGTGTGCGCCAATCACCCAATTGTAAAATTCCTAAAAACTTTGTATTTCCAGATAAAATCCAGCCCCCATAAGTAGGACCAATCGCAGGAGCAAGTCCAATCACAAGTCCTCCCATTCCCATTGGAACTCCGATTTTTTCAGGTGGAAAGATGTTTGTGATAACAGTCATCATCAGTGGTAATGAAATTCCAGCGCCCATCGCCATCACTACACGACCTAAAAGGAAAATATTGTAGTTGGAAGTGGGTGCAATCATAGCAATCAACGTTCCAGCAGCTGTAAAGCCGTAGGCAATCATGAATAACCAACGAGTCGGAATTTTGGTCGTCAGATAAGCTGATACTGGAACCATAATTCCATTAGCAAGCAAGTACCATGTCGTTGCCCCTTGCGCTGTGGAGAGGCTGATGTTAAATTTGTCCATCAAGGTTGGGTAAGCTGTAGATAAAAACGTTTGTCCTAACATTCCAGCAAAGGTCCCAATCAAAATCATTGCAAACATGACATTTCTAAAATAATGATTGCCATGAATATCTTTTGAATAGTCTTTTCCCATTAGTTCAGGCATTTATTGTTCCTCCTTTTCTTGTTCTAAGATTGACATGCTCGTTTGTATAAAGAGCGCCCAAGCTTCAATGAAGTGTTGAGTCCTCTCTTCTCCCATCGCTTCAAAAACATTTGAGATGCGAGTAATGGTACGCGTACGCCGTTCTTTTGTTTCTTTTCGTCCTTTATCCGTCAGAAAAACTAATATTTTTCTACGATCTTCTCTTGAAATTTCTCTTGAAATCATTCCTTTTTCCTCAAGATTATTAAGAATATTTGCAACTCGTGCGGTGCTAGCTCCAATATATCTCGCAATGTCACTCGGGACAATTAAAGTGCCAGCATTTTTATAAAGATAAACCAAAACCAGAGGCTCGCCTTGAGCGTTCTCATTGAGTTTCAGCAAAACTTTTTTTGCGTTTTTTTGCTTCATACATGAGAAAAAGTCTTCTGCTGCTTTTGTATAATCCATACGTTTCCTTTCTGAAAAAAATCTTTTTTTGCTAACTATACTTCATTGCTAACGATATTAACATTTATAGGATATTCTTTTATTTGAAGATTGTCAATTATTTTATTTAATTTACTTATGTTTTATTTGTGTGTAATTTATAAATCTTTTATAACGCCAATTGTTTTTTTGGAATATCATAACGGTTCCTACTCTAAGAACGACTTTCTAAATTCCAAAGGGCTTTTCACTACGGCTAAACGAGAATGCCCAACTTAGAACAAAACATTTCAAGACCCTGATTTATCTTTTAAGCCTAATGGCCACGAACAACACGGTATTTACTAAGCGTCAGTTAAATGGATAAAATTTATGAATTTAAACTCTAAGAACATTTCATCAAAATATTACACAAACTGAATAGAATAAATTAAGAAGCAAATCTTACAAAAATAACCCCCAGTATTTCATAATACTGAGGGTTATTTTATTAAAAAAAAACAAAAAAACCACCAAATAACTTTGGCAGTTTTTTCAAATTGATAACAATTCTTATTTAAGAGTGATTGAAGCACCAGCTGCTTCAAGTTTTTCTTTGATTTCGTTAGCTTCTGATTCAGAAAGACCTTCTTTAACAACTGTTGGTGCACCATCAACGAGTTCTTTAGCTTCTTTAAGTCCAAGACCAGTGATTCCACGTACTTCTTTGATAACTGCAACTTTTTTGTCGCCAGCTGCTGTCAATTCAACGTCGAATGAATCTTTAGCTGCTGCTGCTTCACCAGCACCTGCTGCTGCTGCAACTGGAGCTGCTGCTGTTACGTCAAATTTTTCTTCGATTGCTTTTACAAGTTCAGAAAGTTCAAGGATTGTTGCGTTTTCAAGTTCAGCAACGATGTTTTCAATGTTCAATGCCATTTTAATATTCTCCTATTAATTTTTTAGTTTATTGCGTAAATCCGCCGATATAAGTGATGTTGCTTATAATTAAGCAGCTGATTCTTCTTTTTCTGCAACAGCTTTGACTGCAAGAGCCACGTTGCGGATAGGTGCTTGAAGCACTGAAAGAAGCATAGAAAGAAGTCCATCGCGGCTTGGAAGAGACGCAATAGCTTGGATTTCTTCTTTAGAAGAAACTTTACCTTCGATGACACCAGCTTTGATTTCAAGATTTTCAGCATCTTTTGCGAAATCAGCCAAAACTTTTGCAGGTGCTACAACATCTTCGTTAGAAAATGCTACTGCTGATGGGCCAGAGAAAGCTTCTGATAAACCTTCAAGACCAGCTTTTTCAGCTGCACGACGCAAGATTGAGTTTTTAACCACTTTAAATTCAACGCCTGCTTCACGAAGTTGTTTACGAAGTTGAGTATCTTCATCAACTGATAAACCACGTGAATCTGCAACAACGATAGATGCTGCTTCAGTCATTTTTTGTGCGTAAACATCAACCAATTCTGCTTTCTTAGCAATTGTTGCTTCATTTACTTTGTAATCGCTCATTTTTTTACCTCCATTTTATTTTGGTTGTAGAAACAAAAAATCTCTACACACAAAAGACATAGAGAGTTCAATTATCATTTTGATATTTGTCCTCGGTAGGAAGTTTATGACTTTCGTCCCCTACTGTCTTCGGTCAGTTCTTTTAGAACCGTAAATAAGTATATCAAAGTTTTTTTAGAAATGCAAGGATAAACTTACTTTGAAATCTATTTATCTTTTATTAATCTATATCTACTGAAAAATATCTTCTATATTTATTGCTTTCCTTTTGAGATTCTAGTATAAGCAAGACCGAAATAAAAAATAGAAAAGAATAAAGTCATCATGTCCAGCAGTAACCAAGGAACTGCCTGTGTAATCCAATTTCCAACTATCAACAAGATAAATGGATAAAAGCTAACGATATCAAAAGGCTTCCCAAAAAATGAGTCTCTGGTATGTTTGGCAAATTAAATGTAACTATCAATAGGAAGAAAATAGCAAATAACCATTGCCCTAATAATCCTAGACGAATAGTATTCTTACTCTTTGTCATGAAATTATATCCTTAAAATATTTTCTTCCTAAATCACATAATTTAATATTCCTAATGGATTTATTTTTAAAATATCTCAGCATACTTCAATGAATATTTTGCATTAAAAAACTATACCAAGTTATTTATAAAATCCACTATTATCTTTCATAAAAGCATTCAAAAAGATTATACCACTTTAATATTTATTTCAAAAGAAAAAGCCGAACCATTTCGACTTTTATTTTATTTTATTTTTTATCTCAGTTCATGCAATATTCTTCTGATTTTTTGAACCGTGAAAAAATTTCACGTTAATGATCTTTTTTTCCTTTTTTTCTTTCACTTTGTCGTCATTTTCTATCAATTTTTGTGAAAGCAATAGGACAAGTTCATAAACAACTACAAAGATTAATCCAATCCCCAGTATTGGCATAATTTCTCTTATCCAATTCATTTTAAGCCCTCATTTAATCTATAATTTGTGATTCTTCAATCTCTTCAAAATTATCAACCACTGGCCCAATAATGCGGAAATTATCTTCCTGTCCTAGATAAAAGTCCTTGTATTGTGGGTCTGGATTGAGTGAATGAATTCGGAAATTTCCGTCTTCTTCTTCAAATACTTGTTTAATATATAAGCGTTCTTCTCCCAAATCTCCTTCAGCAATGGCATAGACATCTCCACTCCGTCCAAAACCTGTGTGTAAGAATGTTGCAATAGAAAAATTTGGAAAATCTGGTTCCATGGATTCACCTTTAACTCTGGCAGCGCCATCATATCGTCCAAGATTTTCTGTTGTATATGCTCTATAATGTCCGCCTGTATTATTAGCTGTTTGACCAAAACCTGCTGAAAGCGCTTCGTCTTCAACAACAGCATACTGTAATGAAGAACGTCTATAAGTTTTCAAATCAATGAGATCTGCTTTATTCTGTTCTATGAGAAAATCAGTGAAATTAATGACAGATTCCTGTTGTTCTCCTGTCAGCGAACGATAATTTTCAATTAATTGTTTTTCTGCACCATTATCAGGATTCTTGATTAATTCTTGAATGGGTAAATCATATATATCTGCTAGCTTTTCTAATAATTCTAAAGTTGGATTAGTTGCCTTTTGTTCCCAAAGGACGTAAGCATTTTGTTTCATTCCTAGTTTATCTGCTAATTGACTTTGCGTAAGTTTAGCTTCTTTTCTGAGTTTTTTTAAATTCTGACCAAAATTCATAACTTCTCCTTTTCTATCACTTTATCAAACTTTCTTATATTATATCTCTTATTTCATTTTTTGTCAATCTTTTTATCAGATAAACTGATAAAAAGATAAAAACCACTGATAACAGTGGTTTCAAAGTTCTTTTTGTAATGTTTGAATTCGATACATGTCAGCATAGTATCCATTAAGCTCTAAGAGTTCATCATGATTTCCTCGTTCAATAATTTCTCCCTTATTTAAGACTAAAATCTGGTCAGCATCTTTGATTGTTGATAGGCGATGAGCAATCGCCATTGTCGTTCGATTTTGACGCATATTTGTCAACCCGTCTTGGATAAGCGCTTCTGTTTCAGTATCAATATTAGCCGTTGCTTCATCTAATAAGAGTATCTTTGGATTTCGGACGATTGTCCGAGCAAAGTTAATTAACTGACGCTCACCAGCTGAAAAAGCAGCCCCACCTTCAATCACTTTTGTTTCATAACCATTTTCTAAATCCTTGATGAAATGGTCAGCTTGAACAAATCTCGCAGCTTCTTTCGCAGCTTCGTCAGTAATGTGAGAATTCATCATTTTAATATTGTCAGTCACAGAGGCCACAAACATAAAGGAATCCTGTAAAACTAAACCAATTTTATGGCGAAGTTCTTCTTTAGTAAAGGTCCGAATATCTTGGTCATCAATCAAAACTTGGCCCTCTATAAATTCATAAAAACGCATAAAGACATTGATAATACTTGATTTACCAGAACCAGTGTGTCCGACAAAAGCAAGCGTCTCTCCAGGATTTACAATGAAAGAAATATTTTTCAAAACTTGATGTTCTCCGTCATAAGAAAAACTGACATTTCGAAATTCAATTTTTCCTTGCTCAATCAGTGGAGCTTGGCTGACAGAACTTTCATTTCCTTGTTTTGGGGCAAATTCCTGTTCTTCCATAATTGTTTTAATTCGACTAGAAGCCACTAAACCATTTGAAAAGTTTGACAAAGAATCCATTAGTCCTGAAATAGGATTAAAGTAAATTTGAACATTACTGATAAAGGCGTAAATTAATCCTGCTTCAACCACTGCATGTAAACTCCGATTAGAATACATCAGTAAGACTACTACAATAGAAATTGCCATCAAGAAGTTTACCAGAGGACTCAGCAAAATACCATTAATTTGAATGACTTTTTTTCTATAACCATAGTATTCATCATTTGTTTTTTCAAATTCATTTCCCAAACGACTTTCTTGACGAAACTGTTGAATGATCCTCATACCAGAAATGTATTCATTTAATTTCGTGTTTAACTCTGAACGTTTAGCAAGCATGGCTTGGTAAACTTTTGTACTCACTTTTTGATAAATGATAACTGCCAAAATCAATAATGGCAAAATCAACAACATTACCAGAGCAATTTTGTGGTCAATAACAAACAAAGCAACAAATGCAATGACAATCGAAAGAACACTTGTCAATGCATTAAATAAAGTCTGCCAGAAATCAAATAAATCAGTATCATTTGTAATTCTGGTTATCAGCCAGCCTGTTGGCTTCTGATCAAAATATCTCATACCTAGCTGATGAATTTTTCCATAAACTTTCTTACGAATGTATTGATTGACAAAAATTGAACCATTCTGAAGATAATTCCATTTGAAAAAGAAAGCAATTGAATTAATTATTGCTAGAAGCAGATAAAGTCCTGCAAAATAGAAAATAATCTGGTCATTTGCCTTCATTGGAGTCAAATAAGAATCCATAAAAACTGATAAAACAAAAGGCATCAGTGAAGCCAGAGCTGTTGTAATCACACTAAAAACAAAAGCCCAAATAAAATACCTTTTGAAAGGAAGTAAGAATTTAAAAATAAATTTAAAAACTTGCCAACTTTCTCTGACAGACATTTTGTCAGTAGATTTCTCCATTTTCTTCTCCTTCCCGATTTACTGACGAACCTGTCAGTAAATTTTCATCTTTATCAGTGGCTGTTAAATGACTTTCAATTTGTTGCATTTGCCACATTTGAGCATACCAGCCCCCTGTTTTCACCAAATCTTCATGCAGACCACGCTCAATAATTTTTCCTTCGTCTAAAACAAGAATTTCATTAGCTTCCATTACTGATGACAATCTGTGGCTGACAACCAGTGTTGAACTCTCATGACGCAGAGCCTTCAAGTTTGACAAAATCAACTGTTCGGTCTTGGCGTCAACCGCTGATAATGCATCATCTAAAATCAATAATTTAGGCTGAATAAGCAGTGCCCTCGCAATAGATAATCTTTGTTTTTGTCCACCAGAAAGCGAAACCCCACGCTCACCGACCAAAGTGTCATATCCTTCAGGAAAAGTAATAATATCATCATGAATTCCAGCCGTTTTGGCTGCAATTTCAACTTCTTCTTGACTCGCTGATATCTTGGCAAAGCGAATATTGTCTCTGACAGACATCGAAAATAGAAAATGTTCTTGTGGAACATAACCAATTGCTGGCAAATACTCATCTAACTGATAATTCTTTATATCCTGATCAGCAAAGGTGATTTGTCCTTTGTAATGGTCAAACTCTCGCATTAAAAGTTTAATGATTGTTGATTTACCTGCACCAGTCCGCCCAACCAAACCTAAAACTTGACCTTCTTTTAAATTAAATTGAACTTTCTCCAGATTTCGTCCTTCATTTTCATTCGGATAAGTAAAACTTTCAATATCAAAAGATAAATCACCTTCTTTGGGCATTTTTAAAGTCCCCTCAGAAATCTTAGATTCTGCTTTTTGAGCTAATAATTTATCTACTCGACTATAGGAAGCTCGTCCACGTTCAATAACATTAAAGAGGACACCAATTGCAAACATCGGCCAAACTAAATTTCCAATATAAGTCACAAAAGCAACCAGTTGACCAAGGGTTAAGACATGATGAACAACATAATATCCCCCTAAAAGAATTGTCAGAGTGTAAGATAATCCGACAATCAGAGTAATTAGAGGGTCATACATTGAATCAATCCAATTGACCCGAACAAAGGCTTTATCAATATTATCCAATTTATCTTGAAAATCAGCCATATCTTGTTCTTCTTCGCCAAAAGATTTGATTGCTTTCATTCCTGTGATTGATTCTTGAACTTTATCATTCATTTCCGAAAATGTTTCTTGAGCGTGTTCAAAACTCACATGAATTTTGTCTCCCAAAATTTTAGATACTAACGCTAACAAAGGTAAAGGAAGGACAGCAATAATCGTCAAACGCCAGTCGATAAATAAAAGCATGGCGATGATTGTCATCCCGCCCGTCATTAAAGAATCCGCCCAAGTCAAAACCCCAAGTCCAGCAACACTCTGTATCGCTTGCAAGTCATTCGTCGCATGGGCCATCAAATCGCCCGTTCGATTTCTTTGATAAAAAAGGGTGTCCATTCGCAAGAAATGTCTAAAAAGACGACTACGGATAATTTTTTCTAGTTTAAAAGCTTCGCCCCAAATATTTGTTGACCAAAGAAAACGAAAGCCATATTCAACAAAAGCCGTCAACAGTAAAATACCAGAAAAACTCAGAATTAAAGATAAAGTCAAGTTTCGCTTAACAATATGGTCAATGATTTTTCCAATAATTAAAGGTGGAATCAAGTGTGTCAAAGAGACAATAAAAAGGGCCAATAGACCAACGCCATAACCTTTTCTCTCTGCCTTAAAAAACCACCACAAATCTTTAAAAATTTTCATACAGTTTATTCCAATTTATTATATAATATTCTAAATATTAGTATACCATAAAGAAAGCGATTAAAACAGACTATTTAAACCATTATTGCCCATATTTTTAATAAAAAAAAGAAGTTTCAACAAAAAGTGAGACTTCTTTTTATAAGCTATTTACGCATTATAGAACTTAACTACTTTATTTTTTTTGAATACAGTAACAATCAAGCCGAAAACAAGGGCAAAAATGATATATTGCAAGGCATTGAAAGGTAAAACAACTGTTAAGAGGTAAGTTGGATTTAAAGTAACTGATAGCGAACCCATGTTAAAGAGATGTGTTGCTCCAGCAAAAATTTTGTCAACATCAAATCCTGCAGCCAGGCGATATAATGGTAGAGCATAGAAAACATTCAATACCATCATTACAAGGACTGAAGCAATAGTCGCTAAGACAATCCCAACTGTATAATTTTTAATTGAAAACTTCTTCTTTGTAAAGAACCAAACGATGGCCATGAAAATTCCTAGAGCAACAAAGTTCATTGGAACTCCAATCCATGTTGATGGGCCTTGATTAAATAGAAGATACCATAAGACAGAGCGAATAAAGAGGATAATAAATCCATCACCCAATCCTAAAGTAAAGACTCCTATAAGTACAGGAATGATTGAAAGTTCCACTTTCATAAAATCAATTCCAGGCAATAACGGAAACTGCAAAATTGGCAACAATAAAATTGTTGATAATGCAGCAAGCATGGCAATTAATACCATCCGACGTGTTTTAGACATAAAAAAACCTCCAAATATGAGAAAATAATTCTTCAAATTTCGAGGAAGTTGATAGACATTTTTGGTTTAGCTAAAAACAGTAAGCCGACCAAGGTCGATTACTCTGCAAAAATTGTTCATCTTCTTCCATCCAGACTTTACTGTCGCTAGCAGAGTTTCACTGCTTCAATCGCCGTAGCGAATCGCGGAGTCATAAGGTCAAAGCCTTATTTACCGCCGGTCCCGAATTACACGGTGCCCTGAAGATAATCTCATTATAGCACAAAAATAGTTTGCTTATCAAGAATAAGATTTGCTTAAGAAATAAAAAAACAACTCTTTACCAGAATTGTCTTTTATAATAATCAGCTTAATTTCCTTGCGCAGCATTAATCAATTGAGAAACTTCTTTTTTACTCAAACGACGGAATTGTCCTGTAGGCAGTCCATCCAATGTAAGTGTTCCATATTGAATACGACTTAATTTTTGTACTGGAAGTCCAGCAGCAGCAAACATCTTCTTAACTTGATGATTTTGACCTTCATGAATCGTCAAGCTAACAATTGAATGGTTTTTTGTTTTTTCTTGTTTGATAATTTCATAACGAGCCGGGCTAACTTTCTTACCTTCAATCGTCATTCCAAGTGTTAAGGGACGCAAGTTTTCTTTGTTCGCTTGTCCTTCAACCTTGGCCACATAAACTTTATCAACACCGTGACTTGGGTGAGTCATCATATTTGTGAATTCCCCATCGTTCGTGAGTAAAAGTAAGCCACTAGTATCCCAGTCCAAACGCCCTACTGGATAGATACGTTCTTTAACTTGAGGCATTAAATCCATCACCGTTTGACGTCCTTTATCATCACTGACAGAAGAAATATAACCTCTTGGTTTGTTCAATAGATAATAAACAGGTTCTTCATTATAAACTGCCACTCCATTAACTTCGACGACATCTCCAGTTGAAACTTGATAACCTAAATTTGTCATCGGGACATTATTAACTGTCACTTTTCCCGCCAAAATTAGTTCTTCTGCTTTACGTCTGCTTGCCACTCCTGCATGGGCCAAATATTTATTGATTCTCATTTTCTTCACTTTCGTTAAATAGGGTTTGTTGTTCTGCCACATATCTTGACTCATCAATTTCAGGTAATTCTTCTAAATTATTGATACCAATATAATCTAGGAAAAATTCAGTAGTCGCATAAAGGCTAGGACGTCCCGGTGCTTCAACTTGCCCTACTTTTTCAACTAAATCAAAAGCACGAAGCGTAGATAAAACACCTGACGAGTTAACTCCGCGTAATTGATCAATCTCAATACGCGTTAATGGTTGTTTGTAAGCAATTATTGAAAGAACTTCAAGAGCAGATTTTGACAAAGATTGGTTAAGTGGAGTTTTCGCATAATTTTTAAGAATCTCTGAAAAGTCTTCTTTTGTGGCCATACGATATTTTCCAGCCGTTTCAATAATTGTCAAAGCTGATTCTCTATCAGAATGATATTTTTCTTTCAAATAATCAATTTGTTGCTGACAAGCTTGTTTAGACATTTCTGTCAGTGATGACAACTCTGTCAATGTTAAACCAGCTTCTCCAGATACAAAAAGTAAAAGTTCACATGTCGCTGTCTTATTCACTAATTTCTTTTCTTTCTAAAATAATTTCTCCAAAGAGCTCTCCTTGAGAAAAAGAAACTTGCTGATTTTTAATCAATTCTAGAAGAGCCATAAATGTTGTGACGAGTTCATCTTTATTGGTTTTATCTGAAAATAAATCTGTAAATTTACATATTTTTTGTTCTGTAAATTTTTGATTTAATTCAAAAATTTTATCCGCAATCGTAAATTTTTCAGCTGCAATCATTGTATTATCATCTTCAATTTGTTGCCTTTGTAATTCCAAAATTTTACTAAAGGCTAAGAACAAATCCAATGCCGTTTTATCTTGCAATAAGACTGTCTCATCTGTGATGATTTCAGTTTTCGATTTAGAATAATAATGACTACGTTCTTGATGCAATTCGTCCAAATCCTCTGAAAGCATTTTATACTTCCGATATTCGTCGATTTGAGCTAATAAATCATATTCAAGCTGCTCGGTATCTTCTATAAAAGTTTCGGTCACCGTTGGCAAAAGTCTTCTTGATTTTATCAACATCAACTGACTTGCCATCAGCATATATTCACCAGCCAACTCCAACTCAAGTTCTTTCATCGTTTGGATATAGATAAGGTACTGTTCAATCACCGGTACTAAAGGGACTTCAAAGATGTCCATTTCGTACTGACTAACTAAATGTAAGAGAAGATCAAGCGGACCCTCAAAGTTTTTAATTTTTATATTGATTTCTTTGATCATAATTTACATAATTAAAATAGTGTAAAAATCCTATCTATAATATTTTTCTAAGGTAGTAATTGTACTTAAGCCAAGTAAGTTAGCCAACTCATATATTGTTTTTCCCGCTTTTACCTGATGCAAAATATACTGTTCCCTAATCTCTTTAGAAGAATAATTAGTGAATTTCTTTAATTCTGTATATAGGAATTGGCGAGATTTTGCAAATAATTCATCGGCATTTTTTATGGCCTTAACTCTGATGGCAAATTTTTCTCGAATGGGTAAGACTCGTTTTATTCCAGCTTTTTCGATTGTGAGATATTTAAAATTCCAATTAAAATTTTCCCATTTTAATTTTTGAATCTCTGCAAAATTAAGACCAAATTCTAATATCAATAAAGCTAAAAATTGCCCTGGACAACTTAGAGGTCCATAAAATTCTGGAAATTCTTTTATCATAGGATGATAACTCTCAGAACTTTGAGTTTTTTTCTGAACAACTTGCTTAATTTTGAAAAACTGGTTTATTTTTTTATTTTCATATAAAAATAGAAAATATTGGTTGGCACTCGAAATTTTTCGACGTTGTGCCGCGGGAGAGAGTTTACTAAGCTGGTGTTTGTAAAGCTCTAGTGCTTCTTCTGTGACAGACTTATCTTCAAAAAAAGCCTGCAAATAGACTAAGTCATAATAATAATTTGAGCGAGTATTTTCAGAAAAGTTTCTACTTACTAAATACTCCTCAATCTCGTTTGGTAATTTCATAATATTTTGTAAAGTCGTGAGCGAAGGCACTAAAAGCCTTCAATATTTCTTGACGAACTACGATTCCCATAAATTCCTGCCTTTTGACAACTGGTAGAAAGGGCTCCTTAATTAATTTGTGCATCATTTCTTCCAAAGTTACTGTGGGACCAACCGTTTGGACCTCTTTGTTAACAATTTCAGAAATAGATGTATTGTGTAACTTTTCAAAAAAGAAATTTTGTTCCATTTCAAATTCAACAATTTCTGTTAAACCTAAAACTCCCACATATTCTTTTCTTTCATTCAAAACTGGAACTCGTGAATATTTGTACTGGCTAAGCATAAGTTTCGCATGTGCGATATTATGCTCTGCGTAAAGTACAGCGACATTTGAGGCTGGAATCATAAAGGTTTCACTTTGATTCAAAATAAAATCCTCAATTTTTTTATCAATCATGTAAGTTACTCCTTAAAGAGCTTTGTAGACTCAGAGTCTAAATTGTAGTTCAGGAATAGGTTCATGTTGGAGATTTCGATAAGAAACTATATATTCATCTCCGTCAATTTCAATTATAGCATACATTTTGATATCATACTTCCCTCTAGGTTGTGCAACCGAACCGGGATTTACATAAAGAATATTATTTATTTTTTGCGCTACTGGTTGATGAATATGACCAAATAGGGCAATATCAGCCCCTTGTTCTTCAGCAAAATAAGAATACCGTTCTAGGCCCAAACCAACATAATAGAGATGACCATGTGTAATTAATACCTTTTTTCCCTCAACCGTTTGAGTAAGAAAATCATGATAGCCATCATCATAATCACAGTTCCCCGCAACAACAGTTATTCCATTCCAAATTTCATCAGAGCTCGGAAGTTCTGAATCCCCACAGTGAAATATTGCTGTTGCTTCGTTCAAATACTTAGATTTTATAGATTCAACCACTTCACGATCATAGTGTGAATCAGACATTACTACAAACATAAGCACCTCTCTTTTACATAATTAATTTTATGTTAATTTTATTTCTCTAACC
This sequence comes from Lactococcus sp., assembly GCF_036648155.1. Classification (NCBI taxonomy): domain Bacteria; kingdom Bacillati; phylum Bacillota; class Bacilli; order Lactobacillales; family Streptococcaceae; genus Lactococcus; species Lactococcus sp. The sequence goes on from NZ_JAVXIY010000005.1 coordinate 78,914, forward strand.
ATTCTGGAAGTTCTTGCATTAATTTTCTTAGTGCTTGACCTCGATGTGAAAGTTGATTTTTTTCTTTTTCTGATAATTCTGCAGCGGTTCTGAAAGCATCAACCATAAAAACAGGATCATAACCAAAGCCATTTTCCCCTTTAGGAGCAAGGGCGATATAGCCATTCCAATCAGCTTCAACAACCAAGCTGTCGTGATTAGGTCTTGCCGCTACTAAAGTAGTATGGAAATGAGCGCTTCTACGTTCTGGTGTAATTGCTGTCGGAGCAAGTTCATGCAAAAGTTTGGCAATATTTTTCTCATCAGTAGGGTCTGGTGCTGAAAAACGGTGTGACCAAATGCCTGGCAAACCACCTAGTACATCAACACATAGTCCTGAATCGTCTCCAATAACTACTTGTCCAGTCAACTCAGCAATTTGTTCTGCTTTTAAGCGAGCATTTTCTTCAAAAGTACTTCCTGTTTCTTCAATTTCAGGAAGTTCTGGGTAGTCTGATAAGTCTTTAATTTCATAACCAAAGTCAGCAAACAATTTTTTAAATTCTTTTGTTTTACCAGGATTTCTAGTCGCAATAATAAGTGTATTTTCCATTTATTTTTCCTTATTGAAATTCTCTATTTCGGCATGTTCAATATGAAGATGTCCTATATTTAACCATTTTTCTGCAATTTCTCGAAAAGAATTGACCCCTGCTGTTGTATAAAAACAGTGCTGAAATTCCTTGCGCTCATGAGCATTGATTTCGAAATAGTTCAACAAAACTGAAATATCTCGTACTGCTTCCGCACCTGAATCAATCAAACGAACTTCTTTCCCCATTGTTTCTTGAATCAAGGGCCGTAAAAGTGGGTAGTGTGTGCAGCCTAGAATTAATGTATCTATTTTTCCAACCAGTGGAGCCAAACTTTCTGAGACCACTCTTTTAGCAATTTCAGATTCCATTTCATTTGATTCAACAATTGAAACAAACTTAGGGCAGGCAAGACTTAAGACTTCAATAGCTGACGATTTGCGAGCAATTGTTTTATGATATTCATCTGAACGGATGGATGCTTGTGTGGCAATCACTCCAATTTTGTTTGTTTTTGTTTTTTGAATGGCTGAGCTTGCCCCAGGTAAGATAACCCCAATCACTGGAATATCCAATTCTTCTTTGACGATTTCCAAAGCCATCGCCGTAGCTGTATTACAGGCCATGACGATCATTTTTACATTTTTTGAAAGTAAAAAATTGACCATATCCCAAGTAAACGCAATGATTTGTTCACGACTGCGTGGGCCATAAGGAGCCCTTCTTGTATCTCCAATATAGACAATTTCTTCATTTGGGAGTTGCCTAAGGAGTTCGCGAGCAACAGTCAGTCCACCAACACCAGAATCCAAGAGGCCGATTGGTCGATTGTCCATTTTTCTTCTCCTTTTAAAATATCTAATTCAAAATTTTGAAATATCCAAAATCATTTTGGACTTTTTAATTTTCAAGCCAAGTCTTTTTTGGATAATTTTTTTACGATGATAAAAGCAAACGCTGAGAGAGTTTAGAACTTTGTTCTACTGCTTCGCTCAGCGTATTATAATAGCTTATTTTTTGTTTGTGTCTGATTGCTTTGCAGCAGCACGAATTTGACGAAGAACTTGTTGCACTTGAACTTCACTTGGTTTACGTCCCATTGATCCCATCATAAGACGAACGGCATCTTCGTTAAGGGGTGGGTTGTCCATAAGTAATTTTTTTGTTTGGCGTTGTGAGAACCATGTTCCCAAGAAAAAACCTGCCAAAAGGCATACAACCATAAGCAAAATAGCTAAGATTAAATTCATTTTGAATCTCCTAAATTTGGCGAAACGCTTTCGCCATTGATGACATCTTATTATATCAAATTTTAGTCTTTTTGTCAGCTCTTTATATTAGTGACAAAAGGACTGAGAAAAAGATAATTTACTGACAGAATCATCAGTAACTTTTATAAATCAATTGTTGAAATCAAATCCATCTAATGTCTCAAAATAATCAGCTGGCTTTTCTGCTCGACGAATCAAACGTGTTTTTCCATCTTCTTGAAGTAAAATTTCAGCACTTCTTAGCTTCGCATTATACTGATAACCCATCGAAAATCCATGTGCTCCTGTATCATGAATGACCAACAAATCTCCTACTTTGATTTCTGGAAAAGCACGTTCTTTAGCAAACTTATCATTATTTTCACACAAAGAACCCGTAATATCATAGGTTACAGTCGCCTCTTGCTTTTCCTTGCCAGCGACTGTGATGTGATGGTAAGCATCATAAAAAGCTGGTCGCATCAAGTTAACTGCTGATGCGTCAACCCCAACATATTTCCGGTAAGTTTCTTTTAAATGCAGGACTTTTGTAATCAAGTGACCATGAGGCGCAAGCATAAAACGACCTAATTCAGTGTAAATTTTTAGATTTTCAATGCCATTAGCAGTCAATACTTCTTCATAAGCCTTATGAACACCTTGGCCAATTTTTGCGATATCATTGGCTTCTTCATCAGGACGATAGTTTACACCGATTCCACCTGATAAATTAATAAAATCAAGGGTAATTCCTGTTTCTTGACGAATTTCTAATGCAAGTTCAAAGAGTTTGCGGGCGAGTTCTGGATAATAATCATTGGTCACAGTATTTGAAGCCAGAAAGCTGTGCATTCCAAATTCTTTGACTCCTAGTTTTTGTAAGTCTTTAATTCCTTGAATGAGTTGTGCTTTGGTCATACCAAATTTTGATTCTTCTGGATTGTCCATGATTTTTGTACCCATCGCAAAAACTCCACCTGGATTGTATCTCAAGCTCATTGTCTTTGGAAAGACAAAATCTGGCAGATTTTTCAAAAACTCAATGTGTTCATAGGCATCAAGATTGATTGTCGCGCCCAATTGATTAGCAAATTGAAACTCTTCTGCTGGAGTGTCATTGGATGAAAACATCATTTCAGTGCCATCAAAACCACATTTTTCTGAAAGCAATAGTTCGACATAAGAAGCACAATCGACTCCACAACCTTCTTCATGTAGTATCTTTAATATTGCTGGGGTTGGTGTAGCTTTAACAGCAAAGAATTCTTTAAATCCTTTATTCCAAGCAAAAGCTTTGTGAAGATCACGCGCTTTCTGACGAATTCCTTTCTCATCATAAAGATGAAAAGGAGTGGGGTATTCAGCTGTAATTTGTTCGAGTTGTTCTTTTGTTACGAATGGTGTTTTCATTTTTTCACCTCATTTTTAGATTATTTATAAGTATAGCATATCGTCAAAAACTTAAACACAAAAAAGTTCCCATCATTTTACTGACAGAAACTTTTTTACTGACAGAGTTATAAATTATGCCGTGGCTACTTTCAGTAGCTCTTCGTCAACAATTTCAGCGGTTTTACGGCCTTCTCTAATCGCCCAAATGACTAAAGAAGGACCGCGTCTAGCATCACCCGCGACAAGTACTTTATCATTGTTTGTTCGATAATCATCATAAATTTCTTGAACACCAAATTTATCAAGCAGGCCTGTGTCCGTACCCACAAATCCCATCGCAAGCAAGACTAAATCTGCTTCAATCAATTGCTCACTACCTTCAATTGCTCTGAAATCTGGACCGACTTTTGCCACTTGTAAGCCTTTTAGATGACCATTTTCATCAGCTTTAAAAGCTGTGGCTGTCATCTGATAAGTCGTCAAATCTGAATTTCCTACAAATTGAGCTTCTTGTTGCCCATAACCCTCTCTCAAGGTCATTGGCCATTCAGGCCAGGGATTGTTTTCTAAGCGATTAGTTGGTAGACTCGGTGTAATTTCAAGTTGTTGAACCGATTCGGCACCCAAGCGTACTGCCGTCCCAATACAGTCATTTCCTGTATCTCCACCTCCAATGACCACAACTTTTTTTCCTTTAAGAGATTGGGCAATATTTTTTTCGCCATGCTCCAACACTTTTTTAGTTGTCTCTGTCAAAAAATCCATCGCAAAACGAATACCTGACAATTCACGACCTGAAATTTTTAAATCACGAGGAATTCCTGCGCCAATCGCCAGAATAATTCGATCAAAATTTACTGACAGCTCTTCATAGCTGATTGTTTTTCCAATTTCACTATTTGTGACAAAAGTCACGCCAAGTTCTTTCATCAAATCAATCCGTTTTTGGACTACTTTTTTATCCAATTTCATATTTGGAATGCCGTACATCAATAAGCCACCCAAACGATCTGATTTTTCAAAAACAGTAACGCTATGTCCCAACTGATTAAGCCGCCAAGCAGCTGACAGACCCGCAGGTCCAGACCCAATAATCGCTACTTTATAGCCTGTTGGTTTTGCCGCTTTGCCAATCTCAGCAACCCAGCCTTCATCATTACCCAAATCACCTAAGAATCGCTCATTATCTTTAATGGTTACTCCTGCACCGTTTAAGGCCTCAGCACAGGATTTTTCACAAGGAGCCGGACAGACTCGTCCAGTGAATTCTGGAAATGGATTGGTTAAAATCAAGCGTTCATAAGCTTTTCTTTGCAGACCGCGATAAATCAAATCATTCCACTCTGGAATATGATTATCATTTGGACAGCCTGAGACAGCTCGTTTGCCCCCATAAAATATCCCTTGATGACAAAAAGGAACATCACAATGCATACAACGTGCCGCTTGTTTTTGTCGTTCTTCAGTAGATAAGGGAACTTGCAATTCAGCAAAATCTTTTATCCGCTCCGCTAATTCACGGTAAGGATTATCATTTCTTGGATAATTTAAAAATCCATTTGGATCAGCCATTAGCTCACCTCCGTTACTTTTTTAAAGGTTGTCATTGTAAGTGCTTCGCCTGACAATCCTGTTTTAGCCAAATCTTCTTCAATATTTTTAATGTGATGATACTCACTCGGGTAAACTTTAACAAATTTTTCACGTTCACTTTGCCAATGTTCTAAAATGTATTCGGCTTTAGCTGAATCGGTGTAAATCAGATGTTTTTTTAGTAATTCTTCTAATACTTCATCGCCTGATGTTTCATCTAAACGATAAAGATCAACCATTTCTCGATTGACTTTAGAAGCAAATGTACCATCGGCGTCATAAACATAAGCAAGACCCCCAGACATCCCAGCAGCAAAGTTACGCCCAGTTTTACCAAGAATAACTGCAAGACCACCAGTCATATATTCACAACCATGGTCCCCAACACCCTCAACGACAAAATGTGCCCCTGAATTTCTGACACCGCAACGCTCCCCAGCACGACCGCGGAAGTATGCTTCTCCACCAATCGCTCCAAATAAGGATACATTGCCCACAATTGAGGTATTTTCAATATCATAAGCCGCATCAAGAGGTGGCTTCACAATCAAGCGTCCACCTGATAAAGATTTACCAATATAGTCGTTGGCTTCACCAATCAAAGTGACTTCCATTCCGGCAGTTGCGTAAGAACCAAAGGATTGACCCGCAACCCCTTCGTATTCATAGGCAACCGAAGCATCTTTTAAGCCAAAATTGCCATAACGTTCAGCAATCCAACCAGCCATTCGGGCTGTCGTTGTCCGATTAGTATTTTGAATCTTGCCATGAACAGTGACTTGAGCACCATTGTCCAAAGTTGCTTGGGTAAATTGGTCTAGCTCTTGCCAAGCACGCGGATTAGCAAATGGATCACTATGTCGTGTGGCGATTGGTAAAGCATGACCGATGATACGACTAAAATCTAAACCACGCATTTTATCTGGCAAATCGTCTTTAGCTTGCAAAAGCTCCGCATGTCCAACGAGTTCATTAATGGTTCTAAAACCAAGTTCAGCCAGAAGTTCTCGAACTTCCTCAGCCATAAATTCCATTAAACGCACAATGTGTTCGGGTTTCCCAGCAAAATTGGCTCTTAATTTAGGATTTTGTGTGGCAATACCAACTGGGCAAGTGTTCAAATGACAATTTCTTGTCATGATACAACCAATCGCAACTAAGGCTAAACTTCCAAATGAATATTCTTCGGCTCCAAGCATTGCAGCAATAGCAACATCTCTTCCTGTCACGACTTTCCCATCAGTTTCCAAAATCATACGATCCCGCAATTTATTTAAACTAAGGGTTTGATGCGCTTCTGCTAAGCCCATTTCCCAAGGCAGTCCCGCGTCTCTCGTTGAATTTCGTGGACTTGCGCCCGTTCCACCATCATAACCAGAAATGACGACCTTGTCAGCGCCCGCTTTAACACAGCCTGTCGCAATTGTTCCAACGCCTGTTGAAGAAACCAATTTGACATTGATTTTTGCATAAGGATTGATTTGTTTCAAATCAAATATGAGCTGTGATAAATCTTCGATTGAATAAATATCATGATGAGGTGGTGGTGAAATTAAGCTCACCCCAGGAGTTGAATTTCTTACCTCAGCTACCCAAGGGAAAGCTTTCTTACCTGGCAATTGTCCACCTTCTCCCGGTTTAGCTCCCTGTGAAATCTTGATTTGGATTTCTTCAGCCGACATCAGATAAGCCGCTGACACACCAAATCGACCAGAGGCGACTTGTTTGATTTTCGAATTATTGATTGTGCCATAGCGTTTCGCATTTTCACCCCCTTCGCCAGAATTTGATTTTGCACCAATTGAATTCATCGCTTGTGCGATACATTCATGAGCTTCTTGGGAAAGTGAACCAAATGACATGGCGCCAATTTTAAAACGTTTGACGATTTCACTGACTGGTTCGACCTCACTCAACTGAATAGCCTTGCGATTAGATTTAATTTTCCATGTGTGACGTAAGCTTGTGGGTGTTTCCAAGGCAATATCATTTAAATACTGGCTATATTTTTTATACTTTTTAAAGTCGTTTTGACGCACAGCATTCTGGATTTGATAAATCATTGTTGGATCATAAATATGATGTTCACCTTCATCTGCTCGGTACTGGAAGGAACCACCTGTTTCCAACAAATCTTGTCCTCGGTGTCCGTATGCTTTTTCATAACGGAGGCGATACTCTGCCTCGATTTGAGCAAGAGAAAGTCCACCAATTCGTGTACTTGTTCCTGTGAAGTATTTATCGACAACTTCTTTAGATAAACCAATCGCTTCAAAAAGTTGCGCCCCTTTGTAACCAACAATGGTTGAAATTCCCATTCGGCTCATGACCTTAACAATTCCTTTTTCTGCCGCATGCCGGAAATTTTCGACTTGTTCAGCTGCGCCCATTCCCCAGTCCGAAAGCGTCGCATAAGCGCCATAAGGGTGAATCCCTGACGCGCCATAACCCACTAGTGCTGCAAATTGATGGACTTCATAAACCTCTGCAGTGTCAAGAATAATCGCAAACTTGGAAGCATTATGACGGCCAAGCATATAATGATAAAGTCCTGACAGAGCTAATAAAATTGGCATTGGTACTTTATTTTCGGCAAAAGCACGGTCTGATAAAACAATAATCGTTGCCCCTTGGTTAATCAATTCCTCTGCTTTATAAAAAAGTTTATTTAGAGCATTTTCTAATAAGTCATCTTTATCATAGAGGGTTGAAAGGACTTCTGTATGATAATGTTTTTCTTTCAAAGCAAGAATTTTTTCAAAATCGGCTGTCGAAAGCACCGGACTATCTAATTTTAACTTACGGACATTTTCGCCAGTGATTTTGGCGGGATTACCATCTTCGCCCAGATAAGTTTCTGTCCCAATAACAATTTGCTCGCGAATGGCGTCAATTGGTGGATTTGTCACTTGGGCAAATTGTTGTTTGAAAAAATTATAAAGGGATTGAGCTTGGTCAGATAAAACGGCCAATGGCGCATCAAAGCCCATGGAAATTGTGGGTTCGTTGGCGCTTTCTGCCATTGGCAAAAGGACCGTCCGAATCACTTCGTCAGTATATCCAAATAATTTCCATAATGTGTTCATATTTGCTGACGGAATTGAACTTGTCTTTTCACTTTCTGTCAGTGCTGACAGCTTTTTCAAACCTGCTGACAGAAATTCCTGATAGGGGTATTTATTAGCATAGTAACTTTTGACTTCTTCGTTACGAATAATCTTGCCTTCGTCAGTATTTACCAAGAGCATATTTCCGGGACCAAGAACTGATTTTTCAATGATTTCATTGGCAGGAATATCAACCACACCTGACTCACTTGATAAGATAATGAAATTATCTTTTGTGACCAGATAGCGACTTGGACGTAGACCGTTTCGATCCAACCTTGCTCCAACGGTTTTTCCGTCAGTAAAAACTAAAGCTGCCGGTCCATCCCAAGGAGCAATATGAGCCGTTGAATATTCATAGAAAGCTTTGAGTTCTGGACTTAGACCCGTCTGCTCGCCCCAAGCTTCTGGAATCATGGCCAGCAAACTTTCTGGCAATTCACGTCCATTGCGATAGAAATATTCCATGCAGTTTTCTAATTTTGCCGAATCCGAGTTTTCTTCATTATACATTTCAATATCGTTGACTTTCATCCAGTTTTCAGCGCCACGCAGGGTATTGATTTCGCCATTGTGCGCCAAAAAGCGAAAAGGCTGCGCCCGATTCCATGAGGGAAATGTATTTGTTGAAAAACGGCTGTGCGTCAGTGCAATATGACTTTTGAAATCTTTGTCAGACAAATCTGGATAAAAAAGTTTCACTTGATAAGCGTGAAGCATTCCTTTATAGACCACTGTTTGACTGGATAAAGAACAAATATATAATTCTTCTTCATCAAAACGTTTTTCTAAATTTCGTCTGATAATAAATAAATCATTTTCAAAATTAGAAATTTCGCTGACAGCTTTTTCAGATGATTTTTTCTCAATGAAAACTTGCACAAAAGACGGCATAATTCCTTGAGCCGTTGCTCCACATGCTTCAAAATTAAAAGGAACTGTGCGCGTGAATAGAATATCATATCCTTGAGCCTTAACAGCCGCTTTTATCGCTTCAAGAGCTTGATGTTTTTTGTTTTCTTTGCGCGACAAGAAAAATTGGCCAACAGCATAATTACCAATTGCTGGCAATTCTATCTCTTGCTCTGCTGCAATTTTACGAAAGAACTCATCAGGGAGGGCAAGTAAAATCCCTGCTCCATCCCCAGTTTCTGGTTCAGCACCTGTTCCTCCACGATGATTCATTCTTGTTAACATGGTCAGCGCTCTTTCAACTAAGAGATGACTAGCTTTTCCGTCAATTTGAGCAATAAAGCCCATTCCACAAGCATCTGATTCAAAATCAGGTTGCCAAAGTGTTGTTTTCATGGCTTGTTTAGCTTCTTTATTCATAACACAACCTCTTTTATTTTACAATTTGGTTCTTTTATTCTACTAAAATTTCGATGAAATATCAATATATTCTGATAATTATATATAAATGTAATTTTTAGTAGCTTTATCTAACAGATAAAAACCCTTACAATTGACAAAAAACATCTAAAATCATAAGATAAAAGAATGAATAAAGAACAAATTAAAACACTCATCAATTCTGGAAAAACCTATGATGACAATGACCTAGAACTCAGTGAGTATCGTAATCATGCCCTTTTTGAAACCCGACGTTACAATCAAAAAATCAACAATAATGAGGGTTATCAGCCAGAGATTTTAAGACAGCTCTTTGAACATTTGGGAGAAAATCCCTATATTGAATCCAATTTTCGCTGTGAATTTGGCTTTAATATAAAAATTGGGGATAATGTCCTCATTAATCATGATCTGATTATTTTAGATTGCAATCAGGTCACGATAGGTGATAATGTTTACTTTGGCCCTCGCTGTGGTTTATTTGCTGCCAATCATTCAGAAGACCCAGCAGTCAGAACAGCTGGTGGGGTCTATTCAAAGCCAATTACGGTTGGAAATCAAGTCTGGCTGGGAGCAAATGTCAGCCTTCTTCCAGGAGTAACGATTGGTGACAACTGCATTATTGGTGCAGGAAGTGTCGTTACCAAAGATATTCCAGCAAATGTTGTTGCCGCCGGAAATCCTTGCCAAGTAGTTCGGCCAATCCGAACCAAAGACCAAGAATGGGTTAAAAAGGATAAACTATTTATCCCAAAATAAAAAAGCTAAAGAATATTCTTTAGCTTTTTAAATTAATCAACTTTAACAATCCAGCCTTCCGGTGCTTCAACATCACCAAATTGAATGCCGACCAACTCATCATATAAACGTTTAACCGTTGGTCCCACTTCTGTTTCAGAATGGAAAATATAAGAATCTTCTCCATCGTCAATTCGTCCAATTGGGGAGATAATTGCTGCTGTCCCACAAGCTCCTGCTTCAACAAATTTACCTAAATCTTTAGCATAAACTTCACCTTCGATTGCTTTTAATCCCAAACGATGTTCAGCTAAATACAACAAAGAATATTTAGTAATTGAAGGTAAGATAGAAGGACTCAATGGTGTGATAAATTCATTATCAGCTGTAATTCCAAAGAAATTCGCTGCCCCAACTTCTTCAATTTTAGTATGTGTGCTTGGGTCAAGATAAATTGCATCTGCATAACCTGAGGCTTTGGCTCCAACTTCTGCTTGTAAAGAAGCTGCGTAATTCCCTCCAACTTTGGCACCACCTGTACCAAGAGGAGCCGCTCTATCATACTCTCTTGAAATAACAAATTTTGAAGGTGCTAACCCACCTTTAAAATAAGAACCAACAGGCATGGCAAAAACAGTGAAAATATATTCATCAGCAGGTTTAACCCCAATAACATCACCAACCCCAATCAAAAGTGGACGAAGATAGAGCGTGGCACCCGTTCCATAAGGAGGAACAAAATCTTCGTTGGCTTTAACGACTTGTTTAACTGCGTCAATAAACATTTCAGTTGAAACTTCTGCCATACAAAGACGGCGAGCCGTTTTTTGCAAACGAGCAGCATTTTGGTCTGGACGAAAAAGTTGGATTGACCCATCTTTTGTCCGATAAGCCTTCAATCCTTCAAAACCTTGTTGACCATAATGCAAAGCAGGTGAAGATTCACTAATCTGAAGCTGATTATCTCCTGTCAGCTCTCCAGCGCTCCATTTTCCATCTTTAAAACGAGCGATATAACGAAAAGGTAAGTTTCGATAACTAAAACCTAAATTTTCCCAGTCTAAATTAATTGCCATAACATCCTCCAAATTTTTTTGTTATAATAGATTATATTATTTTCTGTAACATAAAACAAGAAAATATTCATGAAATTCAGTAAAATTTCAAACAATTTTTTTCAAATATAGTCACTTTTTCTATAAATGAATTAGAAAATTACTGAACAAAGGAGCAAAAATGAACTTATTAAAAATAAACTGGGAAGACTTGGGCGCATTTTTACTAAACAAAGCAATTACAATTTTATTAGTCAGTGTTCTTTTTTTTATTCTCTACCAAGCAAGTTCTCGGATTGTTAACCGATTATTTAAAAATTATAGTGAGCAAAAATGGACAGATACTTCCAGAATTCTGACCCTTTCAAGACTGACCACAAGCGCTATTCATTATTTGACCGTTTTCCTTTATATCTACACTGTCTTAGGTGTAATGGGAATTCCTGTTGCAAATGTCCTAGCTGGCGCGGGTATCCTTGGAGTCGCTCTTGGTTTCGCCGGACGAGATTTAGTCGCTGATATCATTAACGGTTTCTTTATTATCGTTGAGCATCAAATCAATGTTGGGGATACGGTTGCCTTTGCTGGTCTTGATATTGAGGGAGTGGTGAAAACCGTAGGGATTCGTTCCATTACTGTTATCGGAGCCGACGGTGCGACTACTTTTATTCCAAACCGAAATATTGCGGCTCTCAAAAATTACTCTTATAAAGAAAGAACGGTCAACCTAGATGTGCCCGTGACAGACGAAAATATTAGTGAGAAAAAAGCCCAAATTATAGAAGTCAATGCTAACTACCCTCAAGTTAAATATCTGGGTATCATCAACATTGAAGATAAGCTCTTCCTAAGAACAAGTCTAACTGCCCCGCTATCTAAAATTACTCCTTTAAAAATGGAAATTTTGGATAAATATTATGAAAATTAATGACTGACAGCTCTGTCAGTATTTTTTTATCATAGTAATTGTTTAGATATCATTTCTTAAAAGATTAACATCATGATAAAATAATGATAATAAATTAAGAAAGGATAATTAATATGCTTGAACTAAAATTTGAAGGAATTCTACTTACAGTAAAGGATCTCAATCGAGCGCAAGATTTTTACGAAAATATACTTAATCAAACTCCACTTTATGATTATGAGGGTCAAATGATTACTTACGAAAGTGGTATCTCACTTGCTCCAGAAAGCGCCTATCGCAGTTGGTTTAAAGACGGGATGAGTCCTAATTTCAAAATTCATCACAAATCAAATAGCTCTCAACTATATTTTGAAGTTGAGGATTTAGATAGTTATCGTTTGGAACTAACTTCAAAAATTGTAGTTGATTGGATTCATAAACCTATTACTTCCAGCTATGGTGCACGAACCATGCGTTTTTATGATTATGATGGACATATTATCGAAGTAGCAGAGAGTATCAAAGTAGTTGCAACGCGCCTTCTGTCGCAGGGAATGACTGTTGAAGAAATTGCAGTACAATTTGGTGATTCGGTGGAGGTCATTGAGGAACTTCTTGATTATCACAACTTAAAAAAATAGTCATACAAAAAACGATCTAAAATAAGTCATTTGCAGACTCTATTCTAGTTCGTTTTTTAATTTAATTCTTATAAAATTCTTATCCTAATTCAACCATTGTTTTTATTGGTTCGTAAGATTTACGATGTATTCTCGTAATTCCGTACTTCTTCAGAGCCTCAAGATGTTTTGCTGTTCCATAACCTGCATTATGTTCAAAATCATATTCTGGAAATTCTAAAGCAAAATCCTTCATCATTTCGTCACGAGTCACTTTAGCTACAATTGATGCGGCCGCAATTGATGCTGAACGAGCATCTCCATGAATGATTTTCGTCTGAGCAATGGGCAAATCTAAAACCATCGCATCTATTAAGAGATGTTCAGGTTTAAGAGATAATTTTGATACTGCCTGAATCATTGCAATTTTTGTCGCCTCATAAATATTTACTTCATCAATTTTTTCGGCATCAACAATACCAATTCCAATCGCTAGCGCTTTTTCTTGAATTTCAGATAGAATAGCATGATGCTTTGATTTTGGCACTTTTTTACTATCATTCAAACCACGAATTTTACAATTCTTTGGCAAAATTACTGCCGCTGTGACCACAGGACCAGCAAGGGGACCACGTCCAACTTCATCAATCCCTGCAATTAGTTCAATTTCTTGACTATAAAGTTCTTTCTCAAATTCTAACATTTGTTCCAAACGTTCATCTTCTGCGCATTCTGCTAAAATTTGTTTTTTTCTACTTTTCAGAACTGCTTGAACTCCTGCACGTTCGTCTGTTTCAAATTCTAAAAATTCTTTTGCTGACAAATCTGTCAGTTCAGCTAACCGTGCCTTAATTTCTTTAATGGTCTGTCCCACTTTATTCACTAACCCTCAAAATTACTGACAACTTTCTTGTCAGTAATTTTACATAATATAATTTATGTCAATTACTGCTGGCAGGGCTAGCAGCAATTAAATATTTTTTTAATTAAAGTTCGTCAGTCCCAACTTCATCCAAGCAAAACAGTCCTAGTTTACCATCTCGGACATCTTTGACAAACATATTATAGAAACGGTCATAATCATCACGGAATCCAAATCTAGCAGTCAATTCCATTATCAAATCTGGAATTTCAAGTTCCAAATCTTTCTCCGTCATTCGATAACGTCTCATTGTCATAGAACGATAATTTTTCAAAAAATGATTTAAACCAAAAATAGTCACTTCATCCATTGGCAATAAGTCATCTTTGATTGCACCAGTCAAGGCCAATTTTAATCCGACAAGTTGGTCCTCAAATTTCGGCCACAAAATCCCCGGTGTATCCAATAATTCTAATTCTTTATTTGTTCGAATCCATTGCTGACCTTTAGTGACCCCTGGACGATTTCCTGTCACCGCAACTTTTTTACCTGCTAAACGGTTCATCAATGTTGATTTACCAGCATTTGGTATTCCAATAATCATCGTACGTAAAGTAGTATGAGCAATTCCACGTTCCTTATCATGAGCAACTTTGTCAGCCATCAATTTTTTAGCTGCGACGGTCAATCGTTTAGCCGTATATTCTTCCTTCGAATTGATAGCCAAAGTTACAAATCCTTGTCCATCAAAATATTCAATCCACTCAGCAACCTTGCTTGAATCGGCCAGGTCAGCCTTATTTAAAGCAATAATTCTTGGCTTATCCCCAATAATTTGCCCCAACATAGGATTACGTGAAGACATTGGCAAACGCGCATCAACCAATTCAATCACAAAATCAACATATTTTAAATTTTCTTGCACCTGACGACGAGCCTTGGACATATGTCCTGGAAACCATTGGATTGTTGCCATAACTTGTAACTCCTTATATATCAAGGCTTGACAGCTCTTGAAGTTCTATTATTTATATTTTAGGGGCAAAATAGGGGCAAATTTCAACTCTATGCTAGATTCCCATTTTTGATTCCCAATTTTTGAGCGAAGCGACTAATTGCTTCAACTGATTTTTCTTGGTCATGCCTCATCAAATGCGTATAACCGTTTGTAGTTTCCTCTTGAACGTGTCCGACACGCTCCTGAACCTCTTTGAGTGGCACAGACGGGTCATCTCTTAAAACTGAGATATGGACGTGACGGAAACTGTGAGGGATTGCGTTTTTCGTCCACTCAAAACCATATTTTTCTTGACAATGATTTGAGAGATAACGATTTACACGCATTAAAATTTCTCGAAAACTGTGTGAGGTAATTGGTGCACCATACTCAGTACGAAAAAGAAAATCGAACTTCCGAAAAGTGTCGTGAGGGGACTCATCACAATGTTTATCAAATGCCTTGTTTCGTTCAATCACGCGCTTTATCGCTGCAATTACAAAATCAGGTAGCTTTTCCACTCGTTCGCCTGCTTCGGTTTTAGTCGTATCCAGATAAAATTCATCAACCCTTAAATCATGGGCTTGCAAAGATTTTTCAATCGTCACAAGTTGATTTTCAAAATCAATGTCCTTTTCCGTCAGTGCTGAGGCTTCCCCAATTCGGCAACCAGTTCCAACCAAGAACAAAGCCAAATCATAATAATTCAGATTCCGCCGCCGTTTCAGCTCAGTAAGCAAAACACCAACCTCACGCTCATTCAAAAACTTCTTTTCAAGGCGGTCTTTCTTAGCGTGTTTTTCTCCGATTGTAGCGTTTAATTTAATCACACGCGAAGGGGAAAACGGAATTGCATTGTGTAAGACACCGTAATCAAAGATTTTATTGAACGTGCACTTGATGTGTTGCATAGTTGAGTGCGTTGATTGATACTTTTCACGGTAGTCATTTAGGACATTCTGAATCAGTAGTGGTGTGATTTTGGTTAGTAAAATGTCATCAGCAATGATTTCAGATAGTCTATCAATCACGAGCTTTTCCCGACGCACAGTTTGAGGTTTGACAGTTGTGAGCCATACATCAAACCAAGCCGTTTTCAAATCAAGAAACGTCCTCATGGATTGACCTGAAAACTGCCCTTGCCGTTTAGCAATAATTTTTTCAATCTTTTCGTCCAATTCACGAGCAGCCTGAGCACGTCCGCGACTGGTATTTGATTGAAAGGTTACAGCAGCCCGTTTAGGCTTTTCAGTTAACGGGTCAATATACCTTTCAATCGCTTTATAGTACACCTCGCCGTTTTTACGTTTTAATTTTTCAAAATACATATTTTATCCTTTCATGTCATGATATGAAAAATGATAAAATAGAATCTGATTAGCAATTCCATTTTACCATTTTTTCAGTTATTTTGCCTTAATCCTTGGATATCCGTGTTGTTTCCAATAAAGGAAATCTTGGAAGACTACAAAATTTATCCAGACAAGCTTGTGAGTTGGGTTTATTACGCCATCTCTGAATTGCTTGCTATTACGCATTTCTGAAAGCCAGCGGTTGAGAGTGTAAATATTAAGTCCTTCATATCGCTTTAGGATAGCTTCTTTGTTCCCCCATTGGGCACGACTATCAACAACAGGCACAAATTTGATTTTCATATTATGTACCTCGTAGATAATTACATCAAACAATGCTATAATTATCATACAAATCTATTATTGGAAGCTCTGATTGCCGTCAGAGCTTTTTTCTTGTTTTAGTTTATACAATGTTTCTGGTGGCTGTAATTGCATCATCTCCCCATCTTCAGTAATATCAATTTGATAGATTGAAACTTCTTTTTCAAATGGTTCTCCCAAAGACTCTTTTCTTCCTACCACGAAAGACGGAAGAAAGCTTTCAAAATACTCATCCGGTAAATCTTCGTAAGTAATTTCAGGCTGTTTGAGTCCTCTGCTCACAAAGTATCTGGGCTGATGGTAGGCTGAGGGTGTACGAATCAAATCTTTGGTAATGTATTTTGTTATGTATGAAGAAGCCTTTTCTCTATCCTGAATCATCGAAACAGTTGAAAAGCCATTTTTCCATTTTGGGGCATTATAAATTTGGATTCCGTTCTTCTTGATTAGACGTTTATTATTGGGGTACCGCGCTTCAATAAGCGGGGGACTGAATCCTTGAGTAACTCCATGGAAATGGATTCTACCAGATTTATGCAGCTCTGGAACAAACAAGAAACCAAACCTCCCATACGTCTCACGCATATATTTGAGCCATGATTGCAACCTTTTTCTTGAGTATTCATAATTCATAGCATTGACTTTTTTATCATTCAAGGTTAATGTCCAAAAGAGGTCAAAGTTGTTTGCTAAACAGTAATACTTGATTTTGCGCTTAATTCGATAAGCCTGTTCCATAGCTTGACGTTCTTTGTATTCTTCATCATCTATGTTCATCCTAGCATGATTGTTGCTCTCATCCTTTTCATTTGGCGCTCTTTGCATATTCCCACCGTATTTGATAATTTCGATACGATTATCAAATAGGATAACTTTTGAGTTGTAATTTTGCATTTTTAACCTCCTCTTTGGC
This sequence comes from Lactococcus sp., assembly GCF_036648155.1. Taxonomy (NCBI): domain Bacteria; kingdom Bacillati; phylum Bacillota; class Bacilli; order Lactobacillales; family Streptococcaceae; genus Lactococcus; species Lactococcus sp. Next base: position 95,949 of record NZ_JAVXIY010000005.1, read on the forward strand.
AAAGAAATCAGCTCATCTTGCCTGTATGTCAAGTACAGGCAAGAACATTTTTTCAAGGTATATAGTATTGGGCAGACCGCTCTTGTGCACGGTCTGCCCAATTTTGTTATTGATAATACTGTTTGTGCATATATTTTTCTAACAGCCCCCTGACATCAACGTTTTTCCCTAATGTTGGCGTTAGTGCTAATTTGACCTTTCCAGCTTCCCCTTGTATGTACAACCAAAATTTCCCGTTTTCTGGTGGCATAGGGAGTCCCTTAAACGTATTGAAAAGCATAATCGCACCTTGTTCATCTGGTTCCTTGCCTACATCAGCAAGCAGGATTTTGCTCATAGTGGAACGGGTAACACCGCCACCAGGGAAGCTGCCAACGTCTGCCCTGATTGAAGTGCAAATCATGAAGACACCTAAAGCCCTGCCCATCGTCAAAATCCGCACAGTTAAATCGTTCAAGCTTTTATAGAGCTTAGAGCCTTCCGCCTTGGAACGTGTTAGCGTCTCAATCGTTTCGTCCCAAATTACCCAGTAGGGCTGCAAACCAAGGCTTCTGAAGTCTGTGTCCAATGGCAGGGATTTGTTATCAAACAGCTTAGTACGCTTTTGCATTTCTTCAACAGCATTTTTCAAAATTTTTTCTGCCTGTTCAGGTGTTGCTGCAAAATTCTCTTTCCCATCAAAGGGGAAAGAATGACGGAGCGAATAAATCAAATTTTGCTTAGAATCTATGACATTTAGTGACTTATAAGCCTCTAAATTGTCTGATTTATCGGCCTTTTTTGAAAGTTCTTTTGAAATTTCCAAAATTAACAAATACAAGAAAGTTGATTTTCCAGTCCCTGATACACCTTGAATCAAGTAATGGAAGTCGTTTAATTCTACTGTATCGCCTAGTTTAATTTTCATTTTCATAGTCCTCCAGATCTAAAATTGAACGGTTTGGCGTTTCTCCAAAAACTGTCAAAACATAGCCTGCCCCAATTTTTGTGTCTTTAATATATGTCCAACAGTCTTTATCACTGCCAAGACTTTCAGAGATTAGATAGTCTTGAATCAGTTCAGATAGCTGCTCTTTGAGCCCATCACGCACAAATCCAGTCGTAAAAACTTTTATGTAAGTATCTGTACTACTTCGCCAAAACTCGATAGGTACGCCATGAAAAGCTTCATCAGGAATCTTCTTCGATAGATTTGAAATTTCCGTAGTGAGGCCTTGTAATAGTCGTCGTAACCGATACATTGGGACAAAAGAGTGTTTTGAGAAAAGATACTCGAAGAATCCCCAAATTGATAATAAGAGTCCCAATCCACCTGAAATCATAAGAAATTTATTCCCTGTATGAAAGTGATATATGATAACCTTATCAGATAACCTAACTGTATTATCATGAGTAACAAACCACAGCGCTAGCGACAACATAAATGAAACTATTATCACCAAGAGAAAAGAGCTACGATTTTGAAAATGAGTACCCTTTTGAACCCTCTCTTTTATAAAATGATGAGTTTCGTTTTTAGGATTGAACTGCGTTAGTGTTTTCAGAAACATTTTTAGACCTCCAAATCATCAATTTTATCTTCAACAACATCAAGATATAGCTTGATAGTCGCAAGAATCTTTTTAGATTCGAAATCTTCAAGAATTTGAGCGAGATTGTAAATTTCATCTCCGATTTTATCAAGCTCATTGCCTATAAGTTTCATCGTGCGATAGTTTTTATCCAAAATCATAATTGTCCTTTCCTGATTTTATGCGAAGGGGTTATTTAGCCCCTTGATTTTGAGTTTGTACCACTTGGAGGCTTTCGAGAACAAGTTTCAAACCGCCCCAGCTGCCAGATTGTCCGCGACTAACCCAACGTAGCGCCACTTTAGCTGAACGTAAGTCAATCAATTTCCCCATCAATGTTTCTGGAGTATGTTGTTTTAACATGTTTTCAGGTGCGACTACATCGACAATAATCCGAGCAAGGTCTGAAATATCTCCACCCTCGCGAGCGATGGTTTGGTAAGTTTTAAAGTTAATGACTTCGAGAGCAATTTTAGCGACTGAACCACTGATAGGCTCGTTGTTTTCATCACGTTTAGCTGTCACGCGAGCCGAAACCACTTGCCCCACTTGTGGGACTGCGAATTGGTCTGCTGGAAAGCGGAGTTCGCCAAGTTTTGTTGAGTTAAGAGAAATTTTATCCATTTGATGTTCCTCACAGGTATCACGTGCTACCTGTTTTCTTTTATTATTTTGTCTCGGTAACGTCTTACCTTTTGACACTATTTAGTATAGCATGACGGTTATAGTGTGTTTTAATATATTTTGCGGTATAATATTTATGCAAAATACACTAAAGGAACAACAAAATGAAAACAGACTTCTCAAATACAATCTCTTTTATCTTTGAAATGGCTGCTAGCCGTATGAGTCAAAGAAAGAAATCTCTTAATTTAACAAATGAAGAGATAGCTGGGTGGAAAATAGGACAAGAAGTTATTCAAGAGCGTTACGTTGACCCAACGGGGCAAGGCGAAGATGAGCCAGAAATAACTAAAAAAGCTGTCTTTGAAAAAACTCAATTCACTCCACAGATGATTTCAAGAATCCTAAACGCAAACATTAAAGCCCCTAAAGGCCGAAATTCTCCCAATCCATACTTGTTCCCTACTGCAAAAAAAGGGAATAAAGGGTATTTAGAGCAAATCAAGGAGACATTAAAATTTACCTCCACAAGTGAAATAATGTGGGGCAATCATAACTCAAACGATGACTTTTATTTCGGACTTTTTTGCGCTTTAATTGCAGACTTAAAAGATACAGAGCATTTTTCAACAATACAAGAATGCTTGAAAGATTTTATCCCATACTCAAAATTTCTGGCATACAGTGAAACCACTGATACATCTGTACCCCTTGAATACCTAATAGGCTACTCAAAATTTGAGCTTGATTATCTTCTGAGTGATTCTGAAAAAATAGCCATCTATCGTTTATTTAAATCTATCGAATATTATTTTATTGACGACTTTCAGGAATTTATTTCTTCTCCAGTAAAAATCAAAAACTACCAAGACTGGACTTTTAAGTTTATTAAAAAATATCTTGAAAAATTTACTTCAAAATATTTTATTCCTCTCCTAGAAAAAATTGTCCCAGAGTCAACTTCTCTGGGATTGCGGGTGTATTCCATTGTAAAAGATGACATTGTTCAATCAGACTTTATTGAGTCGGCATCTCTGAGCCGTTCCCCTGAGTCAGCTGGTCATTGGTTGACGGCTGGGGAAAAAGACGATGTTAAAGTTTCTGATCTGCTGCTTTCGGCTAGTAATGAATATATTGATAAATTAGAAGAAATAGAAATTGATTTATTTGGCGATTTCGAAGAGCAGTACAAAAAAGCTTATCCAGAAAATCTTTTGATGGAGGACATAATCAGATTAGAAGATGAATTTCAAAAGGAACAACTTCAAAAAATGGAAGATGAGATTGAACTGCAAGAAGAAATTGACTATCAAGAAAATCAAGAGCTCGAATCTTTTTTGGAGCAACAAGCTGAGCAAGATAAGATGATTGAGGAGCTTGAAAAACAGTTATCTCAAGATGAAGATAGCAAAAGTCACGGAACTCAGTGATCCGTGACTTTTATTTTCTCATACTCAAATCTTTTGACCCATTACTTTTTCAAACAGCCAGCTCATGCTAATTATCAAACCACCGAAACTTGAATATTTTTTTCAACTCCTTTAGCTGCTGCTTATTTTCTGGATAATGCTCTACTTTTTGAAGGTCATCTGCAAAAATATATGAAAAATATTTATAAGGGTATCTAAACAAAGGACTCTTGACGTAGAATATCATTCTATATGTCGTGTCATCTCCATTTTCATCAATAAACTTAATGTTTTTATATGGAATAACCCCGACACAAAATATTTTTATTTTTCGCGGAAAACCTAAGTCAGCTTCATCAACTCCACAGATAACGTGGACATCATCAATTCCAGCACCTTGAAGTTCTCCTCCGTTTAGAGTGTAACCAAGTATAAAATTAGGCGTATTTTTATTGAGAGACCGATATGTACTATTGAAACGTCGTAAATTGTAAAACTCTATTTTCTGGTTACGGCTTTCTTTATTGTTCCGTTTGATGATTTCCTGTATTTCTGCCTGATGATTTTTAGTTTGTTCATACGATATATTAGATTGAAGTCCATAAATTAGAAAGACTATAATGGTACTTACAATAATTGAAACAATCCCTATCCAATTATCAAGAGTCATTTTGTTTTCTCCTGATAGAGTTCAATCAGCTTAGCTACGCGTTCGACTCGTTTTGGATTTTTAAGACCATAAAGTGAATCAACTAGTTTGTCATTTTCCTTGTGAGCTTTGCGCAACTTCTCTGGCATATACATTGGGTCATACATATCAGCTAACGAATCGCCTGTGGCAATAAACTCTTGTCTGACATCTAGGATATTTTGAGCACTTTGTCTGAGCTTAGTAATATCTGCATCTGTCAAATCAGGGAGTACAAAAGTGTTATAAACCAGTTGATTAGTGTAACTGTAATCGCCTTTCAGTCTCCCGCCGACAGTAGCAAGCCAATCCATGTGAAGTTTGGAGTGTATCAATGCAAACAATTCTAAAGTGGCGTCAATCACTTGAAATGCGGAGTCAGAAATAATAGTGTCTTTATCAAAAAATAGAACGGGCGCATATTCTCTACGCCCAGAAGAACGTAATGGGACAAGCAAAACATCAGACTCCCGATACATATCTTTTTGCCATTTGACAGGATTATCTTTCAGAACCAACATGTCTTTAGAGTCGAACTGTCCTCTGAAATCTTTTACTTGCTTTAAGCGTTCTGTGACAAGAGGGTTTTTCAGAATGGTGATTGGTGCTTTTGTTAAATACAAAATATAACGGTCTTCGTTATGCAGAGCTTCTCTTGAGCCCACAAATAGTTTGATAAAATCTTCCAGTTCTGGATATTTTTGTAAGGCTTCGTCCTTTTCATCTGGTGTCAAAACGAGAAAACGTCCATCTTTTGGAGATGAGCCAATCGTCATGGCAGGAACGTCAGAAAGTGGCTTAGTTTGTTTCTCCACAAAAATACTAGGTGCTGGCAATAAATATTGATTGATATTTTTTCCGTCAAATTTGACGGAATCGCCTTTGATGTCATCATAGACAAACAGATTTTTGACAGGTCTGTCAAATTTTGCAAAGCCAATAATGACCACAAATACAGAGGCTCCGTTATTGTCCCACATAAAGGTTTGGTGTGCAAAGTTGATTTTGATAGAAAATTGCTCAAATAAAGGTTTCCAAATATCATTCGCTTGGACACCTTGCACCACAGAGTTGGTCGATACCAGTGCGACTTGTAGTTTTGGGTTATCTTTTATCATCTCGCCAGCTTTGAAATACCAACCAGATACAAAGTCAATACGTTTTGATTTTGTATAGAGCTTCGTCAAATTTGACAGAACTTCCTTTTGGTCGGCAGACATGGTTTGAAAACCAATAAAAGGAGGATTACCGAGTATAAAATCAAAATGATTAGTTCTAACAAAATGAATATCATCAGACGCTTTTGAAAGTTCCGCCCAACGGTCATCATCTTTTTCAGAAAGATTCTCATAAACAATTTTTTGACTGTCGTTAAAAACTGTCAACCAATCAACTTTCAAAGCATCAGCATTGACGACATTCCCGCCATTGTGTAGAGGGAGGCGGGCATAGTAAGCGCCAAAGAGGCTGCTAGCTTCGAGGTTCATGATATGATCCATGAGCCATAAACCAAGCCTAGCCACAGATACCGCATAAGGGACAATTTCAATCCCATAGAACTGCGAAACTTCAACTTTTATCATATCTGAGATTTCAAAAAGCGACATGGTGCCTTGTGTTTCTTCAAAAATCACATCATGCTCTAACCGACGAAGTTCGCGATAAGCTACGATTAGAAAGTTCCCAGAGCCACAAGCAGGGTCAAGAAATTTGAGACTTGCGAGTTTTTCGTGGAATTTATCAAGTTCAGCCTGTTTATTTCGTTTGAGGGCTTTGATTTTGTCGAACTCTGCGCGCAAGTCATCAAGAAAAAGGCTATCAATAACTTTCATGATGTTTTTCTCGGAGGTGTAGTGTGCCCCAAGCGCGTGACGTTTGGTTTTGTCCATAGCACCTTCAAACATAGAGCCAAAGATGACAGGAGAAATTTTGCGCCAGTCAAGCTCTGAAATTTCAAGCAAATTATCTCGAATTTCTTGAGTCAGTGCGAGCCCTGAGAGTTGCTGCAAGCGAAAAAGTCCGCCGTTGATATAAGGAAACTCTGCGAGAATTCCTGTTTGAAATCGTTCGTTTTCCTTGGTATCAAGCACTTGAAAAAGTGTCGCCAGTTTGTCCACCAAATCAGAGCCGTCTTCAAGCGTATGGTTGGCGATATAGTCATAAAATAAGCCGTTTTTGAAAATCTGGGTATCATCTGAAAATAAGCAGAAAACTAGCCTAGTCATGAGCAAATCTGCATAATTCCGCGGATAATTTGCCTCAAGTAACTGCGTGTGGATTTTCTCCAAAAGAATGGCGGCTTTTTCATTGACTGGGTCAATATTGTCAGTCGTCAAGTGTGATTTTTTGCCAATCAAAAAGCTAAAATCATCAAGGTGTCTCATCAAGTCAACCGTTGCAAATTCTGTGTATTCATCATCTTTGGATAAATCATAAAGCCGCATACGCTCGAAATTGCAGACCATGATATATTTGGGTTTGTCTTTATTATTCAAATATTGATAATAGCGTTGTGCCTGACTGACGGGGCTGGTATAATGGTTAGGTTCAATCTCATCGAATGACTTAACCTTTGCCCCTTTCATCTCAATCAGAAATAAACCAGCCCAAAGATAGTCAATCCGTCTGGCTGACCCGTTGACATTGACTTTGAATTCATAGCCGACTTTAGCTTGCTGCTCGTTGAATATACCGATAAAATCCCGCAAAAATTGCTGAGACTGTTGTGTTTCGTCCTTGTCATCTTTATGCTCAGCAATAAATGCCAAAGCCTTATTTTTAATTTGTTCGTCCACTTGGAACCTCTCAGAAGTTGATACTTCTATTATAGCAGATATAGCGCTTTTCTGTCTGCTTTTTTCTAATGAACTGTATGATACAAATAATACCAATATCTGGTTTTTAGATAATATCTCTTGATTTCAAATGAAATTAGGACTATAATATAGAAAAATCCAATATTTGAAAGGAGCGCTATGAATATCGGGAATAAGCTAAAAAGATTGCGGCAAGACAATCATCTTTCTCAAGTTCAGGTCGCTAAAAAGCTTGGTATTTCTCAAGGAACATACGCCACATGGGAAAGTAAAACGACCAATGCAACGCTTGATTTACTAGAAAAAGTTGCCCAAATCTATGATATTTCGCTTTATGATGTCCTAGAGGAAGAAACTCAGCCGCAAGATATTATTGAACTCATCAATAATTACAAGCAGCTTCATCAGGCACAAAAAGAAACGGTTGTGGATTTAACTAAATTGATGGTTGAGAAAAACGCCAAATTCGCAGAAGTTCATGAGAAAGCACCAGTTTATGACATCAAGACTTATCTCAGAAGTGACCTCTATGAAGTCGAAGTTCAGGACGAACGGCTTTCTGCTGGTTTTGGTACAGGTGTAACGGACAATCATGAAAGTTATACCGTCTATACTGACACACCTGTTAGGCGCTATGATAGTGCGGCTAGAATCAAAGGCGAGTCCATGGAGCCAGATATTCCCAATGGTTCGATTGTGACTTTTGTAGATAATGGCTTTGATGTGAATGGCGATATTTATGTTATTTCAGAAGGTGGCTATGGCGAAGAAACGCTGTACTGCAAGCAGGTTTTTCATGATGAAGATGGCTTTCGTTGCCATTCACTCAATCCCGACCCACAATACAAAGATTTTTACCTAGGCGAAGATTCTCGTATTTTGGGAGCCGTAATTGATAGCTTCGAGGAAATTGACCCGAGCCTGATTGTAGACTGAGGTGTGAAAAATGAATAGTAGAAATCAAGTCAATCTGATTGGGAAAGTTGATGAAATTATTCAAGATATAAAAAATACACATGGAGAAAAACGTATATTAACGAGATTTTCCATGAAGAGAGTAGCCCAAACCGAGTATAATGATATTGACGAAGACAAGATTTGGGTGCTTTTTCCTCGCGAACAAGGAGAAAAATTTTCCGAGCAATTCAAGGGAAAAATGAAGAACAAAGAAATCTCTGTTTCTGGGGAGGTTCGTTCTGGTGGTACACTAAAAGGGGTTAGTTATCCTTTAGTCATCATCTTGGTTTCTTCGTTTGATTTTATAGATTGAGGTGGATATTATGGGCTATTTTGATTATTCTTTAGAGCCACGTCGAGCCATTCTTTTTGAAGATGTCAAATCCAACTATGCTTCAATCGAGTGTAATCAGCTTGGACTTGACCCGCTGACGACTTCGCTTTGTGTGATGAGCCGAGCAGATAACTCAAACGGCTTAATTTTGGCAGCCAGTCCGACTTTCAAAAAAGTTTTCGGACGGTCTAATGTTGGGCGTAGCTATGAATTACCATTTTATCCAGAAACTGGGAAATTTAATTATCGACGTTGGGACGAGACCCATCGTGATTTTTATGGTCAAGTAGAGCCGCCAAGTCCTGAGTATGTTCAAATTATCGAGGATTGGGCACGCAAAACTTACATTGTGCCCCCTCGCATGGGCTTATATATCAAATCAAACATCAAAGTTCTGAAAATCCTTGCCACTTTTACTTCAATGGCTGAGATACACCCGTATTCGATTGATGAATCTTTTCTTGACGTGACAGAATCACTGGACTTTTTCTTTCCTGATGAGTCGGATTACTACCAGAAAATGGATAAGATGGCGCAGATGATTCAGCGGACGGTTTATCATCAGACGGGGCTTTATATCACGATTGGCATGGGCGACAATCCTCTGCTTGCGAAACTCGCCATGGATAACTATGCCAAACATAATGACAACATGCGCGCACTCATTCGTTATGAAGACGTGGAAGAAAAAGTTTGGTCGATTGAAGAGATGACTGACTTCTGGGGAATTGGCGAGCGCATTAAGCGGAATTTTGCTAAAATCGGGATTCATTCGATCCGAGAGCTGGCAAATGCTGACCCTGACTTCATCAAGCGAGAGATGAAAACCATTGGTTTGCAGCAGTTTTTTCATGCCAATGGCATTGATGAAACTAGCATTTATGACCATTACAGCAAAGCTTCGACCAGTTTTGGAAATTCACAGATTTTACCGCGGGATTATACCAGACAGGAGGAGGTTGAAATTGTCCTGAAAGAAATGTGTGAGCAGGTTGCGGTCAGGCTGCGTAAAGCTAAGAAAGAATGTGTCAACATTAGTTTCTTTGTGGGCTTTTCCATGAAAGAACCACGTCCAACCATTAGCGCTTCACGAAAGATTGACCCGACTAACTCAACGGTTGAGCTGCAAAATACTGTCATTCGACTATTTAGAGAACGCTATGAGGGCGGTAGCGTGCGTAATATTGGAATTTCTGCCAATGGTTTGATTGACGCCCCATTTCATCTGATTTCTTTGTTTGAAAATGCCGACGATGACAAGGAAATTGAGTGGCAAAGGCAGGAAGAGAAAATTCAAGACGCGATTGACGCGATTCGGCAAAAACAGGGTTTCACGTCTATTCAAAAGGCTACTGTGCTCAAAGCTGGCTCTCGTGCGATTGCTAGAAGTAAATTGATTGGCGGACATTCTGCTGGCGGATTGGAAGGCTTGGAATGAGTATTATTGAGGGGACGAGGCGGGTTGACCGTTCTTATAGTAAATTTGAATCTATCCGTAATTACCAAGACCGTAGAAAAATGAAATGGAATCCCTTTGCCACGGCTGAGCTTGCGGCAGCACATCGAGAATATCGTAGAACCGCCGATTTAGATGAGCCAGACGCACTTTTAGAACCTGACGAGATTAGCTTTCGATTGCTATTTTCTCAAAGCTCTGGCGAGTCTATCGAACTTACCATTCGAGACGGATTTAATCAAAAGCAAGTTGAGGGATATGTTTATTCATGGAGCGAGGATAATCAGCCGATTATAAAAACCCCTGACGAGCATTATCAGGAGCTGGAATTGGACAATATACTAAATATCCTTTCGCTGAATGATTTAGAAGAATTTGACGGAAAGAAGGACGCAGATTATGGATAATGAACAATTAACTGAGCGCAAGGTGGTTAAACGCATTACTGACCCGCTTGAACGTCAGAAGGTTTTGGAAGAGATGTTGCAGCGGATTTCTGATAAATATGGCGATGACTTGATTATGAACGAGGCAGCCAAGGAAGAAATGCGTGTTCAAGCTCTACCGTCTGGGATTTTGTCGCTGGATATTGCCATGGGAATTGGTGGTTATCCCAGAGGACGCTTGATTGAAGTTTTTGGCGCGGAATCGAGCGGTAAAACAACTGTGGCTTTGCATGCGGTGGCTCAGGCTCAAAAGCTGGGCGGCATTGCGGCTTATATTGATGTCGAAAATTCGCTTGACCCAGACTACGCGCAGAATATCGGGGTAAATCTGGACGCTTTGATTTTCTCTCAACCAGATTCTGGTGAAAAAGCTTTTGACGCGCTTGAAGAACTGGTCAAGACAGGGGCTTTAGATTTAATTGTCGTGGACTCTGTGGCAGCTTTAACGCCACAAGCTGAGATTGACGGAGTTAATTTGCAGGGCGAGCTTGCCAAGATGATGTCCGAGCGTTTGAAACGGATTGTCTCGCTGGTTAATCGCACCAAGACCGTGGTTATTTTTATCAATCAAATCCGCGCTAGCATGTCTGGATTTCTAGGTAATGGAGAAACGACACCTGGCGGAAAGGCGCTGAAATTTTACTCATCTATTCGGGTTGAAGTCAAGACTTCTGAGAAAATCAAGCTGAATGACAACGTGATTGGTAAGAAAACCACTTTGACCACGGTTAAAAATAAAGTTGCTTCCCCTTTCAAAAAAGCCTATGTCGCAAATATTTGGGGCGAAGGTTTTTCTCAGGCGATTGATATAGTCAAAAATGCAGTCAAACTAGATATTGTTAAACAATCGGGCAAGTGGTATAGCTATGACGGACGGAAAATTGGCAATGGGATTTTTGATGTTAAAGATTACCTGACTCAAAATGTTCAACTGCTCTATGCCATTGAAAAAAATTCTCGGGAAAAACTGAAAATCGTAAAAAGTAGTGCTTAGCCGCATTGCTTTTTTTGTCAAAAATAGGGGCAGAATTAGGGGCAAATTTTGATTTTTATTGCTTATTATTGCTCAACTCACTGATATTTTTGTCGGTCTGAGAAACCGAAAATAAACAAAATTGCTTTTCAGAGAAATCGAAAAAGCCCTTGTATATCAAGGACTTTGGGCTAATCAAACTAATTTATTTTCATCAAATTTCATAAAAATTTCTTAAAGAGGTTTCAGAAAATGACATTCAACCATTGTATAACCATCTCTACTACTCCTTAAACCAACTGTAACAAGAGGTTACAGCTTCTATATTTATAATTTTCATTCCCAGATAATAAATGATTAATCCTCTGAATTCTTTTTATCATCCGAAGAAAATAAACTTCTAAATCTGATATTTGCCTTGTCTCCCACACCATTATAGAAAAGCACAGAAAAAAATGGACAAATATTACCTTATCCATTTTAGCATTTTTCCCATATTTTTGTTATTACCAATTTATGTTCATGATTCATATTTTTCAATTTGTGATAAATCAACACCAAAAGTCAGTTTTTTCAACACAGATTTAAAAGCATCAACCGAAAAAGAATCTGATGTTGACAAAGTCAAGAAAGTTTCTCCTCGGTCAGTAATTGTGTATTCCGTGTCATAGAAACCGTTTCTTTTATAAAAATTTAAACGTTTCACTCTCTGCTCATAATTTACCGCACTTGTATCCAAGCGTTCAATATTTAATGTAATATTTTTACCATTAAATTTTTCCTTCAAAGTTTTTAAAATCGCTGAACCATAACCCTTAGAATGAACTTGGTCATCAACAGCTAAATACAAAACAAAAATCATCTCTTCATGATGAACAAGATAGGATATGCCACAAAATTCTTCATTTTGATAATAAGCCCAGAACTTTACATCTTTCTTTAAATTCCAAAGTTTCAATAACCAGATGGGATATTGTTCTTCTTTAGGAAAAGCATTTTTCATTAAATTTATAATTCGACGATATTCCGGTAAAGCTTTAGATACATTTTTTATTTCTAACTTCATCACTTCTCCTCTACTTTAAAGGTAATATATTGATTATATCAAAATATTTTTAGAGGTCATAATGAAGTCCTAAAAAACTAATTTACTTTATCAAGCCAATCAATTAAAGTTTGAGAAATTTCTTCTTGTTGCTGATTATTGGAAATCTTAGCTTTTTTATCCCCTTTTTGTGAACCATAACTACCAAAGCCACCATGATTTCCACCTTCTATTGTGACATAACTTGTTTCTTTTGGAAGATATTGTTTTGCTTTTTTGTAAGATGACCAGTTTAAAATATTATCTTGTGTTCCCACTATTGATAATACCTCCCCCTTAAAATTATTTAAATTTCCTTTTTTATCAGGATAACTTGCCAAAAAGAAAATTCCTTTTAATGATGAATCAGTTTCGCTTTTTTTAGCAAACCGACTGGCAATCACTCCACCTAAAGAGTGACCACCAACCACATAATTTTTTAATTTGTTAGCTTTAATGACTGAAGAAGCTTGATTGGGATTCAATATAGCTAAATTAAAAGGCTCCTTCAATAGATAAACAGTATATCCATTGGAAGCTAGTTTACTTGCCCAAATACTATAACTTCTATTATCCACCAAAGCGCCTTGATAAAAGATTACACTTGTTTTTTCGGGATTCCCTTTGAAGACTAGAGTACTCCCCTGAGTTTCAGATTTTTGAGAAAATGATAAGGCCTTAGAGCTAGGCTGATAACTGTTCGTTTTGATATAAAAAAATGAAAGCCCTATTATTACTAGAAAGATAGCGCCTATATAAGATAAAATAATTTTTAACTTCTTTTTTTTCATTTTTAACTCTCTCCTGTTTTTCCAATTAAATGTATTATATCATGCCTATCCAATGCCTTAACAATCAGAGTGCTTAATACTACATTTGCATTATTTTGCAATTCGTATTTATTTAGAATTAAATGAATGCATTATGTTGCACAATCAAATAGTCTATGATATGATGATAAGTAAGAAAGGAGAGCGAATGTTATTAGAAGAAAGACTATCACAAATTAGCCAAATCGTTGATGAACAAGGCAGTGCCACAATTGATTTTTTAGCTCAAAAACTTGAAGTTTCAAAAGATACAATTAGAAGAGATTTAATGAAATTAGAATCCAGAAAAAAATTGCATCGAGTTCATGGTGGAGCAATTCCAATCGGTAAAGAGGCTGCAATTTTAAATTATGAAGAACGCTCAAATATTTCCAGTAATTTAAAGAAAAAAATAGCAAGTAAAATAAAAAATCTCATTAAAGAGCATAGCACTCTTATTTTTGATTCATCAACAACCGTCGAAGCTGCTATTAAACAACTTGATGACCTCTCTATCTCAACCATCACAAACTCCCTTACCAATGCAATATTACTTTCAAAGTATGAGAAGGCAACCGTACAACTTCTTCCAGGTAAATTAAACAAGAATCAACTATTCTTATATGGCGCGGAGACTGTTGAAAAGCTCTCTCAATACCAAGTGGATTTTACAATCTTAGGCGTTTTTGCTCTTTCTAATAATGGCTTATTTATTCATACGCAAGAGGAAGGCATTGTCAAAAGAAAAATGATTCAACAAGGTAAGCAAGTCATAGCACTAGCAGATCATACAAAACTTAATAAAGAAGGATTCTTTAAAATTTGTGATTTAAAAGAAATAAACTACCTCATTACTGATGAAAAAATTGAAGGTGAATTGATGAAAAATTTAAATGATAATAATGTGAAAGTAGTGACTATAAATGAATAAAGAAATTGTTTACGAAAGAATAAACGAACCAAAGCTCTTTAATAATGTTCCACCAGTTACACTAACGGACAAAACATTAGAGGAACGAAAAGAAAATCTTTTATCAATAATGGTTAAAGAACAATATGATGCACTAATCATCTATGCAGACAAAGAACATGGCAGTAATTTTGAATACTTTACTGGCTTTATTCCGCACTTTGAAGAAGGATTGCTCATTATTGATAAAAATGGTAAGGCCACGCTTGTTTTGGGTAATGAGAATTTAAAAATGTCTAAACACTCAAGAATTGAAGCTAATCTAATTCATTACCCTCAATTTTCTTTGCCAAATCAGCCCATGGATAACGAAAAAAGTTTAACTCAAATTTTTAAGGAGTTAGAACTTTATAAAAACAAAAAAATCGGCTTGATTGGTTGGAAGATGTTTACAACGCAAAATGAAGAACCTTCAGAATTATTTGATCTTCCCTATTTTATTGTAGATGCGCTAAAGAATTCATTCTCAACAGATACAATTGTCACTAACGCTGCCCACCTTCTCATCGGTCCAAAAGGAATTCGAACAATAAACAATGCAAATGAACTCGCACATTATGAATATGGAGCAAATCTAGCCTCTCGGTGCATTCTAAATGCCATGAATCAGCTAAAAATAGGAATGCGAGAAACAGAAATTGGAGCACTCCTCTCTAATGAAGGCCAAGCTCATTCTGTGATTACAATTGCAGCTGCAGGAGAAAGATTTGAAAATGCCAACTTTTATCCAACCTATAAAAAAATAAAATTTGGAGAAGCAATCTCTATGACGACAGGTTTCAAAGGAGGATTATCTAGTCGGACTGGATTTTTAATCAATGAAGAAAGAGAATTGCCTGAAAATCAAAAAGACTATCTTGAGCGTGTAGTCATTCCCTATTATAAAGCTATTGTGGCATGGTTAGAAAATATTTCGCTAGGAATGTTAGGCGGAGAACTCTATGAAATCATTGATAAAACCCTACCAAAAGCCTCTTATCATTGGCACTTAAATCCTGGTCACTTTGTGGCCGATGAAGAATGGATGTCCTCACCTTTATCTAAAAATTCTCAAAGACAGATAGCTAGTGGCATGATCTTTCAGATTGACATTATCCCATCTGTTGCTGGCCATACTGGTGTAAGCGCTGAAGAATGTGTAGCCATAGCTGATCAGTCTCTTCAAAATGAATTGAAAGCAAAATATCCTGAACTTTGGGAACGAATTACAACCAGAAGAAACTACATTATCAATGAATTAAAAATAGACTTAGGTCCTGATGTTCTTCCTTTATCAAATACAGTCGGATACTTACGACCCTTTCTACTAGAAAAAAATAAAGCTTTAAAAGTAAATTGAAGTCATATCCTTATCAAAAAAGAGACCTAGTTGCTAGAGCTCTTTTTTCATTATTAAAGTTAATTTATCAAGGAATTAAATCAGACAATAAATTTGAAAGTTCAAAACCTGTATTAATTTTTGAATAAATAGAACAAACCACAAAGAGCTTTTTATTTGAAAAGCTGACCATCTTTGATTGTCCTGATGATGCAGGGATATGATGATGACCATGAATTGCTCCAATAATATTAAATTTATCAAATAAATTCAATATTCCTCTATGAGCACATTTATAAGATTTATTATAGGATTTACTTTTTGGTGAAAGCATACTTAATTCATTAAATAATGGCGCATGAGAAATAATTACTGTTGGAATGTCTCTATCTTGAGCAAGTAGTCTTTCGATTTCAATAGCGATAAAATTTTGTAGTTCTTTCTTTCTCTTTGAAAGGGCCACTGGTATGGTTAATCCAATATAACGTATTCCCTCATAAATCACAGATTCATTATTTAATATCTTCATTTTGGGATAATTTTGAGCTAACTCATCTTTTATGAGCTCATAAAAAGAATTGTTCCCCACTGGTAATTTTGCCCATGCCTGATCTGGGTCAACAACTAGTTCTTTAAACCACTCTTTTTCTCTAAAAGCATCCCATTTACTCTTCTTAAAAATTATATTGTCTGAAAGAAGGTCTGAAAGCTCATGATTTCCAATAACATAAATGCCTTGCATTTCTGTATCTGAAACTACAGAATTGGAAACATTTCCTACCAAAATATTGAAGTTAAGATTAGAAAACGGGAGTTTTCCGTTCTGACTATCAATATCTGAAATGACATTAATTTTATTGTCATTATGAGTGGAATGAACATTTTCAAAATATTGCTCGAGTTCTTTCGGAGCTTGACTGTGTGCAACATAATTTTTTCTTAGAGCTTTCAATTGATTACCCACATTTGATTTCAGTAATGGTTTGGTCATCACTTGACTAATTGGCTCAGAAACTTTAAGATTTTCAATTTCTACTTTAAGAGTTGCTGGAAGATTTTCTAAGCCAACATTCAAATCTGATTGACTTGTCAGTGCTAAAGACTTGGGTTGGTCAAGATAATCTTTTTCGCTAGTTTGTTCATAAGCAGAATCAAGCAATTGGACATTTTTTCCATCGGTCGAAATCGGTAATGTCTGAGTCACTTCTACTACAAATTTCAAATACTCTGCTAAATAAGGAGAAATTCCGGTTTTTATATTCTCACTATATAAAAACTTACCTGCCAAATTAGCCGAAAGAGGTCCCGTTTCATCATGTTGCATTAATCTTCCTAACACTTGCATTTCAAATAAAGCGTCCTCAAAAATTTGTTGATAAGCCCGCTCAACTTCATTGGAATCAAGCGTAACTTTTCTTCCGCTTACTTGAAAAATGGATAAAGCCAGATATTTTTTTAGATTATTTTCATGACTTTCAATATATTTTCTTGTCTTTGTTGGATGCAAAATTGATTGAATCAGTGCTTTTTGTATATAATTTCTACCTGTATCATAAGGAATTGCAGAGTAAATTAAATCGCCTTTGCTCTCAATCGTCAGTGATTGGGAGTTTAAATTATAAACCAATTGAAAATACTGATTATGATAAATAACTTTATTGACAGAACGACGTCGGTTTTCTGGATAAAGTTCAAAACGGCTTTCTAATAAATTTTGACTGATTTCAAAATTATTTTGTTTAATTTCAATCGCAGTTTCCAAATTTTCTTTTTGCTCATTTAGCATGTCTTTAAAAATTTCATTTTTAGCCTTCAAGTCATCAAGTCCCTCTATATTTTTTATAACCTTAATAAATTTAACTCTTTGATATCATCAGAGCTTTGATAGACTTAAATTAACGATTATATCCTGTTTTATTCTAAATCTATTATATCAGATAAACATTTTAATAATACTTCTAAAATAAATCACTTAAGCAAAAATAGCTAATATCATCATATTAGCTATCTTTCTAAAATCACCGATAAATCTCCCGACCTTTATCATCTGGGATACCAGACATTCGATAAAAATAAGTATTAACTTGGTCTCGCCAATTTCTGGCATTTTCCAGTTGACGCTCTAAACGATCGGCAACATTATCATAAGTTGCTTCATCAACTTGCCCCTTCAAAGATTTCCAGCTTTTGATATAAGATTTAACGCGTTCAAAACCTTCAAAATGTTGATCATAAATAGTTTGAATCAATGTTTTTCCATTATGCAAAAGATGACCATATTCAACATAATGGAAAAAGAGTAGAATTTCATCCGGAGTTTTGCTTTTATCTTCAAAAACCTTGGCTACTTCTGGCGCGTAAAGACTAGCAAAGCCCGTTCCAGTCGCAGTCGTTCGGTCAATACCAAGACCGTTGCGGTCGGAAAAATGATAGGCTCCCCAACGATCATACTCATACCCATTGATGGAAGGCCCGTAGTGATAATGAGGAACCATCATTGAGCCCACAGCAAGCGGGGCGTTGTAGAGTTCATAAGTTTGATTAGAATCAATCAGGAGTTCATAAATCTCTTTTTGGACCTCTGCTTTTACCTCTGGAAAAGTCAATGCAAGCCATTCTTGCAAAATCTCAGCGGCAGACAAATCATTGTTCCAACACATGCAGCCAAAACCATAGAAATTGGCTTGGGCTAGTTTATTGCCGCACCAATTTTCGTCCATTCCCACATTGCCAATGGCAACAAAACCTGAATGAGTCGCGACTGGAGAATTAGCACTTATCGTGTCTTTTGGCTGACCATAGTTATCAAAATGAATCATTTCCAACCATTGAGGAAGAGCATAGTTCAGGTCAATTTGATGCCCAAGATATTCGGCTGTGATTTGAAATTCCATTATTTGATTAGTCTTTTTAAGTGCCCCAAACAAGGGCATCAAGGGTTCTCGCACTCCAAAATCAATGGGACCAAACTTAATCTGTAAAATCACATTGTCAGAAAAATCACCATCAAGAGGCATGAAGTTTTCATAAGATGCCTTAGCTCGGTCATTTTTACGATTCCGCCAATCAGTCTGAGAATTATATACAAAAGTTCGCCAAATGACAAGTCCATTATATTTTTCAAAAGCTTTCGCTAGCATATTGGCCCCGTTAGCATGATTTCGACCATATTGATAAGGACCAGGTTCGCCCTCAGAATCTGCCTTAACGACAAAACCACCAAAATCAGGAATAACTTCATAGATATGGTCAATGGTTTGTTGCCACCATGCACACACCTTTTCATCCAAGGGGTCTGACGTTTTTAGCTCACCAATCAATTTTGGTGCTGCCCAATTAATGGCTAAGAAAGTCTTTAGACCAAAAGTAGCAAAAAGTTTAGCAATTTCCCCTACTTTCTCGATGTAAGGTGAGACAATCAAACTTGTTCCTAGCCCTCGAACATTTACATTATTAAGCGAAATCGCATTAATTCCAATTGAAGCAAGAAAGCGAGCATACATTTTCAAGCGCGTGAAATCATTGCGAAAGATGTCTGTTCCAATGTCTTTGACAGCAAAAGAACCTGTGTCTGTATTGTCATTTGAACCAAAGCGACCAAAGAAAATAGACTCACCAGCATAGCCACGCTCAATAGTTCCATCCACTTGATCCCAATGATTAATCATTCGCAAAGATTGAGCAGGTGCTGATTTTTCAGATAAGTTGGCTCCTGACAGCTTTAAGCGCAAATAAGCATAAAATCCATAAAGCAAACCAACTGACGAAGCGCCAATAATCTCATTTTCTTTGACCTCATAAACTTCCAAGTTATCATCTAGCTTACTATTTACTGACAAGACCACTGTTGCTTCTGACTTTTCTCCTGTCAGCTGACAACCTAACCATTCACAGATTTCTGAGCGCAAGCGAATCGTAATTTTATCCTCATACTCCAGATTCACATAGAAAATCTCATTGGTCAGTCGTTTTTTCAGTATTGAAGACTGCAACCACATTTCATCTATCGCCATTTTTTAACCCTTTCCATTTGACCAATAAGTTCAACTTCCACCAAAACCTGTTTTCGCTCGCTTATCACGTGAATAATAAATATAAGCTTCATCATTAAGTTGAGCACCCAATAATTCGGGAATGGTCTTAAAAGTAAAATTTTCTTCCTCAAGATAATCTAAAATTTCTGGTAAAGCCAAAACATCTGCTTCTTGAAAATCATGCATCAAGACAATATCCCCATCTTTAGCTTTATGGATAGCTTCAATACATTTTGCTGAATTTCCATGGTCCCAACTCATCGTATCCAAAGACCAACAGATAAGCGGACGTTGAATGATGGCTAAGGTATGAGCCTCACAATCCCCAAAAGGCGGACGAACAAAGTCAAGTTTCTCCTCTGTCAGTTCATAAAAAAGGTCATCTGTTTTGTTAAGTTCTGACAAGATTTCTTTATCTGATAAGCCGGTCAAATGATGATGATGATAAGTATGATTCCCGAAAGCGAAAAGTTCATTTTCTGCCGCTACTTTTAGAATTTCAGGATATTCTGCCATATGCTCACCCCATATCCTGAAAGTTGCTGGAATTTTTCGATTAGTCAGTTCATCAACCACCCGAACTGTTCTTGTTCCCCAAGGTCCGTCATCAAAAGTTAAGGCAATTTCTTTTGTCATTATTTTCTCCATTTTTATGACCAATCTTTTTGATAATTTCCTGACAAAGCAAGAAGAGCAAAAAAGTAGAGGAGATTATCATAATAACGATACTTGCCTCTTCTAAGATTCAAATTCCAAAAATAGTTGAGATATTTCAAAGCTAAAGTGGAATCAAACTCATTGGTGACAAGTGAGGCTTGAGCTAAAGTTGACAAAAGACCAATCGGATGATGAACTTTTAGCGGTGGAAAGCCTTCCGCGGTCTGTTCTTCTTTCCTTAAAGGCTGACCATCAATTTTAAAAACAGGAATTTCTTCATCATTTTCAAGATAAGGCTCAAAGAATTTTTGAATATTTACGGCAATCTGACTTTGTCCAAACTCTTCGTGCTCCCAAAGCCAATCTAAACCAATATTAGCAACCGTCCGATAAGCATCGCTAAAGAAAGTCCAGTGACCATCAATATCATAGGGTTTTCCATCATAATCCGCATATTCTGGCGTAAGTCCAGTTTTAGCATTTGCTGATTTGAGCCAATACTTTCGTGCTTCTTTCTCAGCCTTCAGAAAAAAAGTTGAATCTTCTGGATTTCCATATTTGGCATAAAGCTGATAAAAATGTGGTAAATGATATGATGGATCAGTCATCCGGCGATTAGCAACAAACTTAATATAGGTGTTTTCTGGTTCAAACATGGGAAACCCATCCTGATTTTCCCCTTTATGAACCATGGCATGGAGTAAAGCTCTTGCTTCATCCCCGTATTCTTTGATTTTCCATCTCTTTTCAGCCAGCAATAGTGCTGCTGCAAAATATTCTTCACCATCTGGTGCTGGACCGTCACTATTGGGATGACCATCTAGTCCACAAGACCAGATAAAATAGCCTTCATTTTCATGTCCTGTGGGAAGCGTCATATAGCTTTTCACCCACTTCCATAACCTAGAAAACATTTCAGGTTTATCTAACTGTAAAGCAATCATCATCCCATAAGACATTCCTTCGGTTCTGACATCATCATTGCCTGTATCGACAATATAAGCCTTGTCTTCTTCTTCAAAATAGAGACGTTCAGGAGAATCTTGTCCAAAGAGAATTTCAAAGACTTTCTCTACTTTCTTGTCAATGGCTTCTTTTGAAGCGACTTTTAATAATAAGTTTTTCATCTTAACCTTTGACGCCTCCTGCTGTTCCTCCACCGACAATAAAACGAGAGAGAATCA
Organism: Lactococcus sp.; assembly: GCF_036648155.1. Lineage (NCBI taxonomy): Bacteria > Bacillati > Bacillota > Bacilli > Lactobacillales > Streptococcaceae > Lactococcus > Lactococcus sp. Next base: position 117,279 of record NZ_JAVXIY010000005.1, read on the forward strand.
GATAAACAATAATAATGGGTGCAATCGTAATCGAAAGACCAGAGTACACTGCTCCCCATTCAACCGTATGACCTCCAGCCCCTAAAGCTGTCATTGTTTGTACCATCATTGGTAAGGTATAGAGAGTTTTGTCAGAAATCAGCATCAAAGGCATTAAAAAGTTATTCCAACTAAAGACAAAACCAAAAATTGCCATTGTTGCTAGACCCGGTTTCATCATTGGCAACATTACAGAATGAAAAATCTTAAGCTCACTCGCCCCATCAAGTCGAGCCGAATCTGCATAATCCTTATTGTAGACTGTTCCCATATACTCTACTAAGAAAAATATCGAAGCAGGCGCACACATTCCCGGTAAAATCAAGGGAATATAATTATCCAAAAGATTAAGCTGAATCATAAATTGATAGAAACCGACCATTGAAACTTGACCAGGAATCATAATTAAAGCAATTACAAAAGCATAAACCAAGCGTTTTGCTTTAAAATCATAAGCGACTAAAGCATAAGCCGCCAGTGCCGAACAATAAACCGACAAGACCGTTGAAACCACAGCGATAAACGCCGAGTTAAACATTCCATGTCCTAAGTTAAAATCATAACTTAACAAAACTTTGATATTATGTCCTAACGAACTCCCCGGTAAGAGAGAAACTCCAGTATTAAGCTGAACTACCGAGCGTGTTGAATCTGCCAGCATGATTGCAAAAGGCAAGAGACTCAAAAGTGTCAAAATACCAAAACAGATATAAATCAAAGTACGTCTGGCTCTTAGAGAGCCTGTATAGCTTTTATTCATCAATCTTTACCTCCTACCAAATCCTTATTACTCGTCCGTTCACGGAAGAAACGGAAAAGAGCAATAGAAACAATCGCCGCGATAATCAATAGAATCACTGATGCTGCTGCCGCAATTCCATAATTTCGGTATTGAAAGGCTTGATTGTAGATAAACATAGCAAGCGTATAAGTTGAATTTTGTGGACCTCCTGAACCAGAAGACAAAAGATAAGGAATATCAAACACCTGTAAGCCACCAACAAAGCTGGTTACAAATGTGTACATGACAATCGGACGCAATAAAGGTAAGGTAATCTTTCTAAAAATCTGTCCGTCAGAAGCTCCATCAATCCGTGCCGCTTCAAACAAAGCATCATCAATCGAGGAAATCCCAGCGACAAGTACGATCGCCGTTGAACCATACCACATCCAAAATTGTAAGAAGATGATAATACTTCTTGTCCCCCAAATAGACTGGAAGAAATTGAATGGATGACTGATAATATGCAGATTTGTGAGCAAAAGATTGGCTGGACCATTTGGATAACCAAAAATCCCCAAAAAGAGCGCCGCAATAGAAGCTGCCATAATCATATTTGGTAGATAAAAAACTGTTTTCCAAAAGCTATTACCTTTTAAATTGAGCTTCCGATTGGTCCACCAAGCAGCAAGAATCAAAGCCATGAGAATTTGTGGTACAAAATTCATTCCCCACAACAGTAAAGTGTTTTGAATACTCGTGATAAACAAAGGAGTATTCTTTAAAAGTGTAGAAAAGTTTCCTAAACCTACATTTGTGGCCTCGGAAAAAGTTTGAAAACCATTCATACTCGTAAAGCTAATCGCAATCGAGTAAATAATTGGATAAAGTTGAAAGACGATAAATCCAACGAAAAAGGGAATTAAAAAGTAATAACCAAAACGGTTGTACCTTTCAAAAAGTTTTTTCTTGGATGACTTTTTTTTGGTGTTTTCCATATCACCCTCCTCTAAAAAATAAAAGGGAAATTGAATAATGTTATTCACTCATCAGAAACTTAATTCCATTAAAAAATGGTAATAGCTTCAACTTAAAGCGAATATCTTTATTTATTTCCCTTATGTTTTATAATTAGTCAACGCTCAAAGCTGGATAAGCTGACTTCACATCGTTTTTGAAGTTTTTTAAAGCCTTATCCTTTGTAATCTTACCATTGGCATAAGGGTTAACAACATCATTAATCCAGAGGGATTGGATGTTTTGGTCATATTGCGTTTGATTTTTACCGTTAATATTTTTAGCAACGTTAGAGAAGATTGGATAGGGATTTTGTCCACCAAGCAATGAAACAGAAGCGTCTTTACCCACTGTATCATTTACAGTTTTGACAGAAACAAAGTCATTTTGCGTTTTTGCTTCCCATGTTTGGAATGTTTTATCTGTACTCAAATAAACTGAAAGGGCAGAGGCTGCATCAGAATTTTTTGCTCCCTTAACACCAGCTAACCAAGTTCCACCCCAAGAGTAAGAAACTGGTCCAGCAGTCACGCGCCAATCTCCTGCAGTCCCTTTAGAGTAATCTTTCAACCAATAGAAAAGTCCCCAAGATGGCAAAGCGTAAGTTCCAACTGTGTTATTTGACATTCCTGCGAACCAATCGGCAGATTGAGCAGTTGTATTTTGAGTCAAACCTTTAGAAACGAAATCTTTCATCAGGTCCAGTGAATCCGTCATTGTACTGTCGATTTTCAATTTATTGTCTTTGACCCAACCCGTTTTACGCGCTCCAATAACTGGATTGTAAATTTCTTCAAGTGAGCTAAAGAGATAAGCTTTTCCACCTGATTTATCCTTGATTGTTTGAGCAGTTTTTTCGATTTGTGACCAACTTGAAAGTGCCGCTTGAGCTGCTTTTGTATCGCTTGGTGCAATTCCTAGATATTTTTGGAAAACATTGGTGTTGTAATAATAAGCTCCTGGAGCTGCTTGATAAGAAATAGCTACTTGTTGACCCTTAGCATTTTTCCCCATGTCTAGTGTATATTTATAGTTGTCTTTGGCAGCTGATGATACACCGTAAGATGCGAGGTCAGTTAATTTGCCAGACTCTACATATTTTTCAACGAAACCTGCATCAAGTGCAACCATGTCTGGTCCTTTACTTGTTCCGATAACTTGGTCAAGTTTAGTTTGAAAGTCGGCATAAGGAATGACAACTTGCTTGATTGTTAGATTTGGTTTAAGTTTCTTCAACTCATCAATCTGTGGTTGTTCAGTCGTGAATGTCCAAAGTGTGATTGTTTGCTTTTTGTTCAAATTAGCACTTGCATCACTTGATTTAGTTCCACTTGCAGATTTTCCACATGCCGCTAATGATACAACGGCAAGAGCGCCTGCGGCAACCAAAGCGAAGCTTTTCCAATTTTTTGCGAGATTCATTTTATTTTCTCCTATTATTATTTTGTTCAATTTTTAATTCAAAGGGGGAGGCTGGATATCCCTCCTCATTCCAAATAAAAGCTTGCGGAGCATTGCTCCAGTTATACCTGATTTTTGCATCAGCATTAATCGATAGGTTTTCAGGGACTTCTAAAATGATTTGTTCCCCAACCTGACGACAGTTTTTCAATTTATAACTATATCCTCCTTGAAAAAGTTCAAAAGCCTTATTCTTCTCAATACTAAATTCTTTTCCAAAAGTGTCAAATAAAAGGATAATAGCATTCTTCTGAGTTTGTACAGCGCCCTTGGCAAGCGGCCCTGTACAATAACCATTTGGGAATAATTCAACATTTTCATAAGCGTCTAATAGCTTATGAGCGATATCTTTTTTATTTAGTGGATGTAGGTCATCATCTTCTCCATCTCCGATTGTCACGACCATCGCTGTTCGTGATATCTTGAGCCCTTCTTTTTGTTCCTCACGAAGTCCCGCCCAATCTGCCTCTTTTTCAGTCTCACAGTTTGGCAATTGAACATAGAGAAAAGGTAAATTTGGTTGCTTAAAGAGTATTCGCCAACTTTCGATTAATTCACGAAAACGAGTCCCATAAGTCTTTGGCTGACCAGCATCACTTTCACCTTGATACCAGAGAATCGCTACAAACTTTAACTTTTGCAAAGGTGCAATCATGCCATTATATAAACCAGTTGGTTCATAATTAATAAAGTATGCCTTATGACGTTCGGGCAATGTACTGCTTCGCCTAATTTTCCAGCCATGATTTAAATCTAGATACTTCTCTCCAACTAAGAGAATATGAGGTTTGCTAGAAGTGATTCCACCAGGAGCATTATAAACTTTAAGGCGAATTGCAATCGTAAGATTTTTTGTTAGTTTAGATATTTTGTAATTCCTAGGTGGATACTTGTAATCCGTACTACCAACCTTCTTGCCATTGACATAGATAACATCAGCATCAGTCATTGTTCCAAGTCGTACTTCACCCTCCATTCCAACAAATTCTTCTGGAAGTTCAAGGTTTTTTCTCAACCATAGCACACCTGGAAAAATGTAGTCTGCTTTCCAAGTTTCACTCAAAGAAATTTCAGCCCAGTCACTATCATCTAAGCTTGGCTTTTGCCAAGATTGATAGAATCCTTTATCCGTTTCTTCGCAAAGCTTCTGATAATTATCTTGATAGAGCTTATCAAGCTTTTGAATTTCTTTTAGATATTCCCTGTTTTTCAAAGCATTGTAAGATAGTGGAAGAGAATTAAGTTTGGTTAAAGACTCTTCACTCAACCAAGCATTAAGTGGAGTCCCACCGACTGCTGTTGTAACCAAGCCAATTGGTACATTATCTTTTGAAAACTTTTCTTTAGCAAAAAAATATCCTATCCCTGACAAATTCTTCAAATCTTCGCCAATTGCTCTTTTCCATTTTCCCGATGATAATTCCGTTTGAATTTTATCAAAAGTTGGCTCTTCTGGCACCTCAAAATAACGAATCAAAGGATTGTTGGCTTGCTCTATTTCCTCAGGATAGCGCGTTTTAAGACGTTCCATCCATAGTTGCATATTGGATTGACCCCCAAGCAGGAAAACATCGCCAAAACAAATATCTTTAAGAACAATTTCTGCACCGTCTGTTGAAATTTTAATTTCAATACCCTCACTTGCTTCGTGTGCTGGAAGAATAAAATCAAAATAACCTTTCTCATCAGATCTAGTTTTTAATAGTATTTCTTCATAAAATAATGTGACTTCTTGACCTGAAATCGCATGACCCCAGAAATGGTTCTCTTGATTTCTTTGTAAGATTGAACCGTTCCTGAGAAGATATGGAATAAAGATAGATGATTTCATGGTTTATCTCTTTCATTTAATACAAAACTTAGACATGTGTTTTTATCTAATAGATAATATAGCGCTTTCATTATTTATTTTCTGATTTTTCTTGCGATTGGGAGTGGGAAATGTTGTGTTTGGAGTTTAATTATTTTGGAATTTTTATTGATTAATACAAACAATAATGTAAAAATAAACAAAAAGAGAGCAAATTAATTTTTGCTCTTTTTTAATCAAATATTTTATTGCTGATTTCCTATAGTAAATAGCTGAGTTATATAATAGTTTATTAAAAGCAACTATATTTTACAGTTTCAAAAAGGATATCAAGTGTTAGTTTTATGCTAAAATAAATTAAAACAACTCCTTTGTGAGGCTTCCTATGACCACTGCCTTAAAACGTATTCTTTCTGATAAAACTTTTTTATTTACTTTTGTTCTAGCACTTATTTCTTTAATTTTTGGGACGGTCAGAGCTTCTGATATTGATTTAAAAACCATTTTGGCTCTTTTGAGCTTGATTATTCTCATTTCTATTTTTAAAATTCTTGGTATTTTAAAATATTTTGCGGCCTTTATTATTGATAAATGTCAAAACTTGAGACAAGTAGCTTTAGTGGTGCTGCTCTTGTCTTTCTTTGGTTCAATGTTTTTTACGAATGATGTGGCAATTTTAACTTTAGTTCCGATTGTTTTTAATATTGACCGAAAGGTGAAGTTACCTAAAATTGGCTTGATTAGTTTGATGACAATTTATGCCAACTTAGGCAGTGCTATTACACCTATTGGAAATCCTCAAAATTTGTATTTGGTTTCTTATTACCACTTAAAACTTTTAGACTTTTTCAAACTGTCCTTACCTTTAGGATTGGTCAGCTTATTGACTTTATTTTTATGTGCCTTATTATTTTCAAAGAAAGCTGTCAGTCAGCTAGAAAACAAGGCTTTTTCCATCAAAAAACAAGAGCTTTACTTGTTAGGATTCACGACCCTAATTGTACTTTTTGGGGTTTTAGCTTTAATTCCTGTTTGGATTTCTTTAATCGCAAGCTTGTTCTGTGCTTGTCTTATTGATAAAAAAGTTTATAAGGAAATTGATTACGGAATCATCTTAACTTTTATTAACTTCTTTATTATCGTTGGTGCACTTGGGCGTATTCCTTTGATTCATGATTGGCTTCGTCAGTTGATGAGCACTGACATTTCTATTTTCTTTGCCTCACTCTTGTCTAGTCAGGTTATCAGCAATGTTCCTGCTGCTGTCTTATTGTCAAAATTTACTGGACAGCTTTCTCCTTTATACTTGGGAGTGACAATCGGTGGTTTAGGAACACTCGTGGCTTCTTTGGCTAACTTGCTAGCCTTAAGACAATATCAATTGAATGTTAAAGACCAATCTGCATTAAAATTTTTCGGCGTATTTACTCTTCTAAATGTTCTCTACCTATCGATTTTCATTGTGATTGGACTTTTATTTCTTAAATAAATTATAAAAAAATCAAACCATTTTCTGATTTGATTTTTTTTATTAATAGTGTGCCGTAGAGTTTAACAACTTTATTTTTGCTTTTTTATTTTCTACTTCTAAAATGCTCAATGATGTCGAGCTAAGATCCATCTCACCATAAAGTTCTTTGTTGCTTAATAAGAGAGAAATCAGCATTCTAATCGTTATTCGATGAGAAACAATTGCGATTTTGCCTGAACGCTCCCTGAGTCCTTCTTCTTTGATAAAAACTTTCAGTCTAGCTTCTAGTTGGGCAAATGATTCACCATCTTTAGATGGAAAGTAATTAAAGGGATGGTTAAAGAAATTATTCCATTCTAGAGGAGCAATCTTTTCAATTTCTTGATAGGTTTTTCCTTCCCATGCGCCCATAGCGATTTCACCTAGCAAATCTGATGAAGCTTTCTTTTCATTTCCAAATATTAGTTGAGAAGTTTCCAGAGCTCTCGGACTCGTACTTGAGTAAATATGATCAAAATAGTGATGACTTAACTCTTTTCCTAATGACACTGCTTGCTCAACTCCTTCAACTGTCAAATCAGAATTGAGCGATCCTTGCATCTTCTTTTCAAGATTCCACTTTGTTTGTCCATGTCGTATTAAATAAATTTCTAGCATTTTTTATTACCTCAAAAATTATTTTAGTAAAATAAATAGCTTTTTAAAAATACATTATAATTAAGTAGATATAAGTAAAGGTTATACATAAGGCTATCAAACGTATTCTGTTAAAAGACCTTCAAAAATAAAGCATTAAAAAAGCACAATAGACAGGCTCTATCATGATTTTTATCTGGACAATCTAAACTTACAATAATTTCATTTTTGTAAAATCATCAGCTTTTCAACTGTCTGAAGAACGCCACTCTCTTCATTTGATTTTGTAATAAAATCAGCTTTTTCTTTTACGATCTCAAAAGCATTATTTACGGCAAAACTACATCCAGCAGCCTCTAATAGTTCAATATCATTTAGTCCATCACCAAAGGCAATTGTTTCTTCTTTAGTTACCCCAAGAATCTTTTGTAATTCTTGAACAGTCGTTCCTTTGTGAACATTATAGTTGGAAATATCAATCCAAGCTGCTTCTGATGCTACGATATAGGCTTGACTTTCAAAGTTCGATAATTGTTTGACACTTTCAAAAGCTCTCAGTTTTTGATCAAAGACTGTAATTTTTACAAAGTCTTCTTCAATATCTTGTAAATTTGCTTGGGTCTTAACAAGAGCGTATGATTTTTTTACCTTTTGAGTATCCTCTTCTGACACTGTTGACTTGATATAAGCAGCTGTTGGCGTACAAGCAATAATAATGTGATCTGACGCTATTTCTTCTAGTTTTTCTACAATTTGAATACCTAATTTGTTTGGCAATAATGACTCATAAATATACTTTCCTTTGTGTTTAATACGTGTTGCACTATCACCCAATATCCAAATGTTATCAGAAATATCGGTATCAAATAGTTCTTCAACTCGCTCACATTGCTTACCAGTACAGGGAGCAAAAGCAATATTATTTTGGTCCATTATCGTCTTTATCTTTTCATAGTAAGTTTGGTCAAAACTGCCATTTTTATTTAAGAAAGTTCCGTCTAAATCTGTGAGTACAAGTTTAATCATATTATTATCCTTCTTTGACTTTTTACCTTGCTTTAATTATTAACACTTCTTTGTTCAAGTAATTACTCTGTGATAGATATTATATAAAATCTCTCCACTTCATTTTAAGACAGTAAATCAAGTAGAAAACTATTTTTATTTCTACTTAGATAATTATAATGTGATATCAGCTTGGTGAGGGCTCTATAATCATGCTTATATAGGAGGTCAAAATTACAGTCATTCATTATAATTTAAATCATTTACTCTTAATTTTACTGCCTTAGAATGAAGTGGTACTTCTCTAACTTACCACTCCAAAGATTTCTTTAACCCAATTTATCAATTAAAGAATTAATCGTAGAGATTACTCCGTTTTCGTCATTTGATGGAGCCTGATATTTTGCTACCAAAGTAGCTTGTTCTCCCGCATTTCCCATTGAATAACTATAGCCCGCTAGCTCTAACATTTCTAAGTCATTATTGCTATCACCAAAAGCAAGTAATTGCTCGGGTTTAATCTCCCATTGATTCAATAATTGACTAAGTGTATTCCCTTTATTTATATTGTTTGCAATTAAATCAACACTTTCGTGGCCACTATATACTGCTTTTAATTTAGAATCATTATTTGAGTTCATCATCTCAATAAGCGAAAAAGCATTTTTATCATCTAAATGAAGTGCAATTTTTACCCATTCATCGTCGGGAAGTTGCTGAAAAGAATCAATTTCTTTTAATTTAAAATAATATTTTGCTGCATTATCCTTAAACTCATCAGTTCCTGTTTTGAGTATGTATGCAGATTCTACTCCACATAGAATAATATCAACTCCATAAGATGTATTTTCTAAAACTCTCAATACCTCCTGAATAATTGAATTTCCAATGGTATTTTTAATTAATAAGTTTCCATTTTCAAAAACTAATCCACCATTCTCTGAGACAAATGTAATTTCTCGCCAAATTTCTGGAAAAAATGAGCTTATTTGGGCATATTGATTTCCACTTGCTACAACAAAATTTACACCTTTATTTTTTAATTTATTGAATAGTTCGAGAAATTCTTCTCTATTATAGTCGTTACTAGAGTTAAGGAATGTTCCATCCATGTCTACAGCGATTGTTTTAATCATATATTTTACCCATGATTTCTTCTATTAAATACATCTTTAGTCTTATTTTTCTTTTATTTTCAATTGATATTCTTGCTTTTTCTTGTTCCAATATTGCTTATCATCTTCATTGATAACTCGGATGAGTCGAGCGGGATTCCCTCCGACAATCGAATTAGATGGAACATCTTTGGTGACAACTGCACCCGCAGCAATGATTGAATTTCTACCCACGGTCACACCAGGAAGGATTGTAGCACTGCCGCCAATCCATACATTATCTTCAATAGTGATTGGTAAACCAAATTCAAGCTCTTCTATCCGAATTTCTGCATCTATTGGATGACCTGCCGTGTAAAAACTGACACGTGGCCCTACCATTACATTATCCCCAATAATTATTTTATTAACGTCTAGGAAAATACAATCCATATTTGCATAGAAATTATTGCCAATCTCCACATGTCTTCCATAATCGACTTGGAATGGTGGCGTCACATAGAGGTTATTTCCCGTTTTTCCGAAAACTTGTCGCTCTAATGCAACTATTGTTTCTGTTTGTTCAATAGGAGTATTATTGATTTTTTGGACTATTTTTTTTCCATGTATTGACTTGTTTTCTGGTAATATATTTCCGGCAATATATAAATCACCTGCTAGCATTTGTGTGTAGTCAAAATCTTCTTTCAAACAGAATCACCCCTCTCTATTATTTATAAGCTATTTTCATTTAGTGGAGTAGTCAGTTCAATCAAGTTTCCTTCAGGATCTTGTATTACGGCTTCATAATAACCATCTCCGGTAGTTCGAGGTCCATTGAGCAAAGGATATCCATCTTTTACAAACCTCTCAGCATATTTATCTACAGCTTGCTTATCACCAACTGCAATCGCAATATGAGCATATCCTAAGCTTTCAGCAATTCTATTTGATAAGAATTTCTTTGTTGTTACTTCCATTCGGCTACCAGACTCAAATGTTAAAAAGTATGACTTGAAACTTGTTTTTTTATTATGATATAAATCACTTGATGTCACATTAAAATACTTTTCATAAAAAGTTTTTATTTTTTCAATATCCTCGGCATAAATTGCTACATGTTCGATATACATTTTAATTCTCCATTTTCTATTTAATACTTATTTTTAACCAACTCGACTCAATTCAACAAATAATTTGCATTCCTCCACTTTCAGTCTAAATTGTGCTTAGATTTTCTATATTAATAGCACCAATAATCCTCTATATATTAAACGATTCATTTCATTCCCCTTTATATCGTAATTTATAAGTTGTATAGCACATCAAAAATAGTCCACAGAAAAATAATGACAGTATCATAATATACATAGGAACCAATACACTGCCTTCTTTAAAATCAATTATTTTTGAAAGATTGTTCCACACGATAGGTGCCGCATAAGAACTCAATATTGTGGTCATTGTTATTAATGAGTTAACTTTAGTTAACTGGTATTCTTCTACTTGTTGATTGACTTGTAGAACAATCGTTGGGCCAGTAAATGAATAAACAAAATTAAAAAGAACGGCGAAAATAAATATCATCATCCATGAGTATGAATTAATCATCCCAAATACACTTAAAGCAGCCAATAAAAATCCAATTGGTAGCAAAAATAGTTTAAATTTTTTATACATGAGTCCAAATGATAAGCCTGCTAACATTCCAGCAATATTCATTACTCCTAAAATCAAACCAGCTTTTTCTGACGATACTATTCCTCTTTCATAAAGAAATGTTGGTATCTTTAATTGAACTCCCCAGATAATAATAAAAGTCACAAAAGATAGTATCAGATATTTAATCGTTGAATGACTTAAACTTTTTGTTGATTTTTTATCTTTTATTTTATCTATGTGAACTTCAGGAACCAGTAGCCAGACTAATAAGGCAACAATCCCTAACCACAAGTATGTAAAGAAAGTATAATGCCAATTCATTTTAGCTAGCCATCCACTAAAGAATAATAGAATAGAGTTCCCAAATGCTCCAACCCCCATTTGTACTCCTAATAAATTTGCTCTTTCCGAACCTTTATACAGGATAGAAATTAAGGTTATCGCATGTGGTGAATACATCCCTACACCTAGTCCAAGTATAATGCGAGAGATAAAAAATACAAGATAATCATTATTGAAAAATGGGATAACTCCAGCTATCATCCCTATAACAAGTCCAGAGAGGATTGTTTTTTTTAGGCCAAATTTCTCTACAAGTTTATTATTAAATAGGATTGTTAACAAGGCACTAAGACTAGAAATTGTAACCAGCGTTTCAATTCTTGATATACTAATTCCTGGATAATGTTTTAAAATTAGTGGTATAATAGTTGTAATGGCGGTGATTGCTCCTGTTACTATCGATAATGAGAGCACGCCAATTTTTTAAACATACTTTATTAACAACCTTTCTTAAGTTGGTTATATTATATCCTTTTTATTAGAATTAGTAAAGCGTTTTTATTTTAAAAAAATATTGTAGAAGGAGAATTATGAAAGCCTATAAACCTAAAAATATCAAAGAACACAATAAAGAACTGATTTCAGACTATATTAAAAACTCTCAATTACCACTTACAATTCGTCAAATATCTGAGGGAACTCAACTCAGTGTTGTTACAATTAATAAACTTATTTTAGAACTTATTGAAAATAGTACTATTAAGGCACTTGAAAAACATGCTAAGACGGGAGGCCGTTTTGCAACGGCTTACGAATTTAATGCTACTAAAGAATTAATACTAATCATTCAATTTATTGAAAATGGTGATAATCTAGTCGTAAATTATCACATTGTTGACCTGCTTGGACAGGTTATCGAAGAAAAAATTCTAAGTACAAATAACTTAGAGGAGCTTCTCGATAATATTAATCATTTTAGAAGAGTTTATCCTCAGATTGTTTTAATTACTTGTGGTATTACAGGTGTTGAGATTGATGGTGAATTACGAATTATGGATTTTCTACCACTAAGGAATATTAATCTAGCACAAGAAATCAAAGATTCGACTCATATCGAAACAATTATCGAAAATGATATTAATGCTGCTACATTAGGCTACTCTTCAAATGATGATGAAGTTCTCTCAGGTATTTATTTCCCTGAAATATTCCCACCAGGTTCTTCTTTGATTATAAATCAGACAATCTTTAAGGGAAGTAATAATATCAGTGGAGAAATAAAATATCTTCCTAGTTTTAAGAATGTTAAATATCCTTTGAGTCAACAAGAAATTTCTTTAAAAGTATTCGATTCTATCCAAACGATTATCGCGATGTATGCCCCGCATAAATTGATAATATTCATTCCTAAAGTTTGGGAGAATATTTTGGATTTAGAAAAAATCAAAAATGAACTTAAAGAGATTTTCCCTAAGGGGACTCTCCCTCAAATTGAAATTTCCTCTGACTTCTCTAGTTTATATCTTGCTGGTTTAATCAAATTGTCCTTGAAAAATTATTAAAATATTGATGATGAAATTTTGAATTTGCTATATAAAAAAACATTAGGAAAATCCTAATGTTTTTACTTTTTATAAAATTATTGGACTTTGTCTATTTTACTTTTCATCATCCGTTGATATCTATTTATTTTGCTCAGCAAATAATTTACCCATTTGTTTCAGTAATTTTGGCGCATCTTCTTTTTCCAAAACTAGTTCTATCCAATACATTCTACTGACATCTGCTTGGGCTTCTTTCATGACAGACACAAATTCATTCTCTGTTCTAACAATTTTTGATACTACACGATCTTCTTTTGCTCCAAATGTTTCTGGTAATTTCGAGTAATTCCACATTGGAATGTCATTATAACTTTGAGTAGGTCCGTGGATTTCTCTTTCAACTGTATAACCATCGTTATTTATGATAAAACAAATTGGATTGAGTTTTTCTCTGATTGATAGTCCTAATTCTTGTACGGTAAGTTGAAGTGAACCATCACCAATAAATAAAAGGTGTCTGCTCTCTTTATCCGCAATTTGGCTTCCTAAAGCCGCTGGAAAAGTATATCCAATAGAACCCCATAAAGGTTGTCCAATAAAACGACTATTTGATTTTAAGAAAATTGTTGAAGCTCCAAAAAATGACGTTCCTTGTTCAGCAACAATTGTTTCATTGCTTTGAGTCAAACTTTCAACTGCCTGCCATAGACGGTCTTGTGATAAGGGAGCGCTTGATGGAACAAATTCTTCATATTGCTTATCAATATATTGTCCTTCATATTCTATTCCTTTTAATTCTGATAAAGAAGAAACCACTGCTCTAAAATCAAAATCTTCTACCACTTTATTGAAAATTATTCCTTCATCTATGTTTAGTGAAATCATTTTATTTTCATCTAAATGATGTGTGAATGCACCTGTTGAGGAGTCCGTAAGCTTCACTCCAAGCATTAGGATAAAGTCTGCGGACTCCACAAAATTTTTAAGACTGATTTCTGAAAGTTTCCCGTTATATATTCCTAAAAATGAGGGCAAAGATTCATCAACAGCACTTTTACCAAAATTTAGTGTCGTAATCGGTAGTTTTGTTTCTGAAACAAACTGAGTTACCGTTTTTTCTAAGCCAAAACTAATTACTTCGTGTCCTGCAATCACTACTGGTTTTTTGGCATTTTTCAAACTTTCTTCAATCTTACTCAAAATCACTTGTTCAGTTGTATTTGTTGTAGAGCTTTCTTTTTCTAAAGGTAATGCAGGCTTCTCTGCTTTTGCTGCAGCAACATCGACTGGTAAGTTAATATAGACTGGTTTTCCTTCTTTTAGTAATTGAGAAAGTACTCGGTCAATTTCAAATGTGGCATTTTCTGCTGTCAGTAAAGTCCGCGCTGCTGTAACAGGTTCATGCATCTTCATAAAGTGTTTAAAATCACCATCTGCTAGTGTATGATGAACAAATTTTCCGTCATTTTGAACTTTTGAAGTTGGTGAACCAACAATTTCTACTACTGGTAAATTTTCGGCATAACTTCCTGCCAGTCCATTGATTGCACTCAATTCGCCGACTCCAAATGTGGTGAGAAATGCGGCAGCTTTTTTAGTACGAGCATAACCATCAGCCATATAAGAAGCATTTAATTCATTAGCATTTCCAATCCATTTCATATCTTCGCGTGAAATAATTTGATCTAAAAATTGTAAGTTATAGTCACCAGGAACTCCAAAAATTTCTTCAATTCCCAACTCGTGTAATCGGTCTAACAGGTAATCTCCTACTGTATACATCACATTCCTCCATATTTTATATTTGATTTAGTCAACTAACTTGACATTTAAAGAATAACTCTTTCTTCTAAATAAGTCAACGATATTGACTTATTTAAATTATAAAGTATAATATATTAATAAAAGGAGTTAGCCATGACTAAAGAAAACCAAGAAATAGATGATGACTTAAATTTTACTAGAGATTTAGCTTTATTTTACTTCGGATACCGAGCATTTATAAAACAAGAGGATGACCTTGTACTTTCTTACGGAATTCGTCAGGTACATCGGCGAATTATCTTTTTTATCGGCAGACTTCCTGGTTTAACTGTTAATGAATTACTTGAAGTTCTTGATATTTCTAAGCAGGCTTTGAATGGTCCGATGAATGAACTTAAAGAAAAAGAATTAGTTTATGTCAAATCAAATGAAAATGATAAGAGAATCAAGCAGCTTTATCTGACTGAACAGGGCGCCATGTTAGATAAACGTATGAATGAAAATCAAATAAAAAAAATGAGGCAATATTTTGATGAATCTGGCGATAAAACTGGCGCTTTCTGGAGTAAAGTAATGGAATTATACGCCGATGAAATTGGTGAAAAATACGTCAATCGTTTATAAATTCTCAATCATCTGTCAGCTTCTTATTCAAAAGTTACTGACAGAAAATAGGTGCAGACATAGACTTTAAGATTTACAAGTAGCTCATCTTTGACTTCTGAAATTTCACAATTAAAAAAATAATTTTCAAAAATATAGGATATCAGAATTATTGAATTATAATCTTTTTTGCAAATACACTCCCCTGTTTATGAGAAATTGACTTATAAAGAGGAGATATTCATTTACTAATCACACCTGAAAGCCAGAAATAGGAATCCAATGAATACACATCAATTAGAAATTTTTTATCAGGTCGCCAAATTTCAATCAGTATCCAAAGCGGCGGAAGCTCTTTATATCAGTCAACCAGCTGTCAGTAGTCAAATTAAAAAGCTTGAGTCCGCCTATGGAGTTCATCTGATTGAAAAAAATGGTCAGGGAATTCAGCTAACAGCTCTAGGTCTTCAACTGTATGAAATTATTCGTTCTTTCTTTGAGAGTTCCATAGTTTCAGCGGAATCGCTCTTAAAGAATTCTGCTGTCCTTCGAGTTTCAGGAAATTTTTTAATGACACATTTTGTGATTCCGCAAATTTTTGAGCAGGAAAATGATGCAACTCATTTTGGTCAGCTGATTATCAAGAGTACTTCTTCTTTCAATGCTCTGACAGAATTAAAAAATGGTTATTGTGATTTAGCACTTATCAGTACTTCTAGTCGGCCAATCCTGTCAGCTGATATTTTGGTCAAAAAAATTTTTGATGATGAGATTATTTCTGTCAGTAAAAAGCCGATAGAAAGCAATGTCACTTCACTTATCATCAGTAAAAGTAAAATGGATGTTTACAAGATTTTAGAGAAAAATAATCCCTTGTTTTCCAATTTGCCTTATACTGCTGTTGAATCTACACAAGATGCAATCTCAAATATTGACATCAATAAAAATAGTGCAACTTTCATTTCTGCACGGTTTCTTAAATATTTTGAAAAAGATTATCAATACAGCTATACAGGTGTAAAAAATAGTATTTATGCCCTCTACAAGTCAAATAATTTTCATACTGATGAGATTTTAGAACTTATTGACGAGATGAAAACTCATACTAAGTAAATCAAATAAATAAAAAAAACAACCAATGCCAGCATTGGTTGTTTTTTTATGAGGAAAATGGTCATTTGCACGATTAGATATAACGTGTCAAGAAGTTCAAAATATTAGGCCAAACGTCATCAATATATGCTTCACCATGACGTGAGCCACTAAGAAGACAGGTTTCCACTGGAATTTGTTGATATCGTAGTAGTTCTGCTAACCTTTGATGTTCATAAGCAGGAACAATCTCATTCATTGAGTTACAAAGAAGTCCAGGACCACTTTTTTCGGTGACTTTAGAAAAAATAGAGGCCTTTTCCAAATTATCGTCATTTATCGAATCCAATAAATTTTCTATAATCCACTTATAGTAAGCATTATCAGCCCCCTCTTGGTCAATCTTCTGACTTGGTAATTTCGGGTCAATGATTAATTGCTTAGGAATCGTTTTCTCATGATTTTCATAAAATCCTTTTAAGTCTAAAAGTCCTGATAGGCTGACAAATGGTCGACCTTTTGTCAATCCCAAAAAACTAGCTAAATGTCCACCGGTAGACCCTCCGATAAAAGCGATATTATCTTCTTGGAAGGCTGGGATATTTTTAATAAGCCAAGTGTAGGCAGTTTCAACATCTTCATTTTGAGTAGGAAAAAGATTTTTAGATCGTAAGGCCAGCCGGTAATTCACGGCTGCAACCTGATAACCTTCCACAGTTAGTCGGTAGGCCACCTCTTTTTCTTTGCCCTTATCTCCTTGCCACCAGCCCCCACCATGAATCAACATCAGCGTTTTGCTATTCCATTCTTCTGGTTCATAGAGGTCAATGGCTTGTAAATTATCTTCTCCATAAGTAAAAGTTTTCATTTTTTCCTCCTGACTACATTTTCTTTCTCATCAACTATCATAAGACCGTCTCAAGGTTAGTTTGAGAAGGTCTATTTGTTTCATCAGTAATTTTGTAAATAGATTATTTGCTCAATTTGAAATACAAATCAGCAATATTACCTACAAATTCGTAAGGTTTTTCATCGATAATAACTTCAACTACTTTTGCGGAATCATCAATTGCCGGAATTTCAAGATTTTGTTGGCGGACAAAATCATTGGCATCAATAAATTCTTTGTTCAATGTGCGACCATCTAAAGTTTTAAATGTAATTTTCATTTTATAACCTCTTCCAAACTTAATTATAAATCAAAAACAGTATGGCGTCAATTAATTACGATACAATAATACAATATGAAAAATATTACACTACAGAAAATCTATTTAATTATCTATTATTTTTAAAATCAGCCTGAACTGCACCGATTTTGGCCTAAAGAGATTAGTTTGAAATAAAAACTAGGACCTTGTCCTAGTTTATTTTATTTAGCGGGTAATCTGAGGATTAGTGAAAATATCTGATGAATCATCACTTGGCGAAGAAAACTCAGAGATAATTGCCCCGTCCTCACCAGCTTGAAACCAGTGGAGCGTATTTGGAGCAATCGTATATTGTTCACCTTCTTTAAGAATGATTTCATGCCTTGCGCTGTACCATTCTTTATTTTTTTCTGGAAGTTCGGCACTGATTCCATCTACATTTGGTTCTCCTGTCACATAAAGATAAACCAGTCCTTTTCGGACACGGAAAGTTTCTTCTTTTCCTTCTATCTCTTGATTTCTTCCACGACGTGGATGTTGATGTTCAGGACAAGTTTGTCCTGCCAAAAGAACCATTTCCTTGGCGCAATAACGGTCATTATTAATATAGATAATCAGATTTAAACCTTCTTCTTTAATATTATTTAAACCAAAATCGGCGTATTCTATATTATCTAGTTCTTCTCTTGTAAAAGTTATATTTGAATCTTGAAAAGCTTTTCTAACACTTTCTTCGTATTTCATCTTTTCTCCTTAAGAAATTTTGAGGTCTTTAAAATCAATTTCCTCTTCTTCTTTCTCTTCAAATTCAACCATTTCATTCGGATTAACTGGTTTCATGATAATAATAAAAGTAAGAGCTTGAACGACAGAACCGATGACAAGGGCAAGAATAAAAAGTAGGCCATGATTTCCCGTCATGGTTGGGACCGCAAACATTCCCGAAGCAGGAATGTGGCTATCACATCCCCAAAACATGGATAATGCTCCAAAGACTCCACCACCAATCCCTGTTGCAATCATATTTTTCAACCAATTTTTGAATACAATCGGAAAACAACCTTCAGTAATTTGACAAAATCCCATAGGTATAGCCGATTTTAAAGTTTCAATATCTTGTTTGTCAAAAACATTCTTTTTGAATATTTTTTGAAGAATTAAAGTAAATCCATAGCCAAATGGCGTAATCATTGAAGCACCTATCAGCACGGTGAGAGGCCCATAAATTCCTTCAGAAAACATGGTAAAGACGACGGCAAATACTGTTTTATTGATTGGACCACCGTAATCAATAGATGATAGTACGCCAATAATTAAACCGTAGATTAAAAGTTGTGAAGAATCAAGATTCATCAAATAACTTGTTAAAATTTTGACCAAGTAATTGATTGGCGTTCCAAGAATATAATACATCACCATTCCGCCAAGAAAAGAGGAAACAAAAGGTACAATTAGTGTAGGCATCAAGCCTTCCATCCATTTTGGTACTTTGACATTTTGGTAAAAAAGTAAGGTAATGATCCCGACCACAAAACCTGAAGCAATCCCTCCAATGAAACCTGTATTGATTCCGTGAGCAACAAAACCGACAATCAAACCAGGAGCAATCCCCGGCTTATCAGCAATTGAATAAGCAATTGCTGTTGAGACAATCATGGGTAGAAAGCCAAGACCATATCCTCCCATCGTTGACATGGTATCAGCAAAAGTAAAGGCCTTTGAAAAATCGCTAATGCTTTCGCCTCCCATGATATTACCAATGGCCAATAGAAAACCAGCTGCACAAATAACAGGCAGAAAAAAGGAAATGGCTGTCATTAAATGCCTTTTAAAACCTAGTGTTTTTAAAGCGTCCATCTTTAAGCTCCTTGATTTATTTCTTCTAATTTTTCAATTAACTTATTTGGTGATTTTACAACTAAACTTGTTGGTACTTCAACTACTTTTTTACCTTTAAATCGTTCACGACCACTTATTTTGATGTCAGCTGCGATAATTACAACATCTGATTCCGCAATTTCTTTAGGGTCAAGTTTATTTTGAACACCAGCCAACCCTTGTGTTTCAATATGAATTTCATGCCCATGGTCAATTCCTGATTGAGTCAATTTTTCTTTGGCAATATAGGTATGCGCAATACCGGCTGTGCAGGCTGCAATTCCAACGATTTTCATAATAGAATCCTCACTTTCAATAAGTAATCGCTTACTTTTGTCGTTTTTAGTTTTCCCTTTGATAGATTTTACCAAAGGGAATTTTTTTGATTTGACAGATTGATAATAATTTATTGGAAATAATATTTGGCTTTATCAACTGCTCCGAAGAGCTTGTTTTTGTGATGGACAACTTTTTCAGTTTCTCTCATAGGTTCTGGGAAAAGAACATTTGGTTCACGTTTTTCAGAATTTCCATCATTTAATTCTTCTCTTAACTTTTCAGCAAAGACAATTTTAATATCAGATGAAATATTTACTTTATTTATTCCATGTGTCACCGCCGCTTTAATTTCAGAATCTAAATTATTTGATGCACCATGCAGTACTAAAGGAATTCCAGTTTCTTTAACGATTTCTTCCAAAACGTCAATAGCCAATTTTGGTTGTAATCCTTTTGGATAAAGACCATGAGAGGTACCAATTCCTACCGCTAATGAATCGCAGCCAGTGCGCTCAACAAATTCCTTGGCCTGCTCAGGAGCGGTGTAGATTCCTTCTTGATTCCCTCCTTCAACATTGTTACCCGTGTTTCCAATTGTCCCCAGTTCTGCTTCGACCGAGACCCCTACAGCGTGTGCTGCTTCGACAACTTTTTTGGTAATTGCAATATTTTCTTCAAATGGGGCCAATGATTTATCAATCATGACAGAGGTCATTCCGAGTTGAATTGAGTGAATCACTTGCTCATAGCTTCCTCCATGATCCAAATGAATAGCAATTGGTAATTTAGTCTTATTTGCTGCATCAATACATGAAGCAACAAAATTATCTTCCAAAAAACTTAACTCATCTGGATGAATTGCAATGATAAAAGGGCTTTGATCTTCCTCACATGCTTTTAAAGTCGCATTTAACAGCGGACCTGAGCCACAATTATAGGCTGGAATTGCGAAATTCTTTTCTTTTGCGACTGCGAGTAATTCTTTTCCTGTTACTAAAACCATTTGGGTCTCCTTTATAAAAATATATTTTAAGGCAAAATTGCCTAGTGCACTTAGTTGCTTCTTGTCAGTAACTGATACAAGTTATCGACCGTTTTTACTTTTCCTAGCTCATAAAGAAAGTCATCATGGGCGAGTAATTGAGCGACTTGCTGTAATAATAAGATGTGTGTAGTCGTAGCATCTGTGTCCTTAACAGCGAACATAATGACAACTTTTACTGGTTGCTCATCTAGAGTCTCCCACTCAATATCATTTTCTAAGACGGCAACGGTAATCGTTGTGTCTTTGACAGACAATGACTTACCGTGCGGGATTGCAACACCTTGCCCAATCCCTGTCACTCCCTCGGTTTCTCTTAGATAAACATCCTTGATAAATTCTTGAGCATTGCTAACATAACCCTTACTGACAAGTAAATTTCCTAGTTCTTGAATGACTTCAGATTTACTTTTAGATTTTGACGGAACAATTAGTAAATTTTTATGAACTACTTTTTTCAAATCGATTTCTGTCATTTTTTTCCCCTCCTTTTTCTAAAATATACTTTATTTTTTGGACATCATTTTCAGTCAACAATGGACTAATAATCATGATTGGAATATTGCCAATTTCTTCAATCGGGGTGTCAATTGTTGTCAGGATTAAATCAGTGTTTCCAGCAATATAATCTTGACTTTTTCGAGCTTGTCGATTGCTCATTGTCCCGATAATATTTAAATTGGGAACTTTTTGCTGAATCCTAACTTTTAACAGTTCACTTGTTCCAATTCCTGTTGAACAAACCAATAGAACTCTTTTGTTTGTTGTAATTTCTAAATAATATTTTTCAAAGTAAAGAGTAATATAGCCAATTTCAGAATCATCAATCTTAGTTTCAAAAGCCAGTTCTTGATTGATTGAATCTATTATTTTTGATAATTTTCCAAAAGAGCCACTATATTTTAATTTAACTTCATCTAATAAATTATTTTCAATATGGATACCTAGTCGCAATCGTGAAAGCATGGGTAAGATATGATGATATAAATCTTCATGAAGTCTATGACTCTGCTGTAAGGTCGCAGCTTCCCTTATTTCAAAAAACTTGAGTATCAAGCACTTCGTTAGTTCATCTGCCAATTGTTCATCGATTTTCAAGCTCTCTTGCCTGCTTAAATTAATCGCGTACAAGGTTTGAAATAATAGAAGTTGCTCCACTTCATCTAAAGAAAAATTAAGGTAATTTGACAAGTTTTTGATAACTTTTATGGATAAATTTGCTAAGAGTTCATTTTTGGACATTAGTTCTGCTTCTCTGTCAGTAATTTTATTGATAGAACGCGTAATATTTCCTTCTCGTACACGTTTTACAAGAACTGACAGATGAAGTTTAACCGTCCAATCATAAGGATAACTGAGATATTGCTGCAGCTCTTCTTCAATTAATTCAACTTGACGGTCAATAAATTGACTATCTCCTGAAAATAAACGAAGGCCAATTTTATTAAAAGTTTTATTTTTATTAATCAACATAATTAATCGATTGATTGCTTTTCTGATTTGACTTTCTTCACCTTCAATCCAAACATAATGCTGTTCGGCTTTAAAAATAAGGGAATATTCTTTAAAACTTTCTTTGATTTTCTTCAATTTGCTAGTCTTAGCACTAGCAGATAGATAATCACTTTCTAAAACATCTTCTCTTCTTTTATAAGGGTGACTAAATAAAATCGTCAACATAATTCGATACAAATCATTCTCTTCGTGTTCGTTCTCTATAAACTCTGTATAAATATCTTTGTCCCGAAAATAATCTGACAGTTTGAATCCTTTACCAGCCTGAGAAATGATTAATGGATTATCATAATGTTCTAGGTAACCCTCGTTGATTTTATTTATTATTCTTCTAATCGTTTTGTCAGATACAAGTAATTGTTTTGCTAAACCTGTGGCTGCAACATAATTTTCAAAATTTAGAAGACTCATCACCTGTCTTTCGTTTGTATTTAAAAACATGGTTCGTCCTTTCTATACTTTATTTTCTTGCTCTTACTTTACAATCTTATTTTACCTTACTTTTAGAATGCTTTTGACTTTTATTTGTCCAGAACTCTGGACAATTTTTAATTCGTTCAGTTTCAAATAGAAAATTAGTAAAAAAGCTCTACCAAAGTACAGAATTTTAATTTTTAGGAATTGCATATTATAAAATACAACAAAAATCATATTGAATATCGTATCCAAACTTTTGAAAAGGCATACAATTCATGATAGAATATAATAAAAAAGTCAACAGGAGGAATTTTGATGGTCAGAGCGCAATCTAAAGATGAACTGCTTGCATATTCTCAAAATCATTGGGAAAAACTATGGAATTTAATTGACGAATTAGACGAAAGAACAAAAAATGCGCACTTTAAATTTAATTTAGCTGAGAAAAAGGAAAAACATTGGGCAAGAGATAAAAATATTCGTGATGTTATCGCACATTTGTATGAGTGGCACTTACTTTTATTAAATTTTGTCGAAAAAAATAGCAAAGGAGAAAGAATCCCTTTTCTCCCTCACCCTTACAACTGGAAAAATTATGGGGAAATGAATGACCAGTTTCAAATAAAACATCAAAATACTTCTCTGACTGATTTGAAAAAAGAAATTTTTCAAACTCATCAGCAATTAATGACACTTATTAAAAGTTTTTCAAATGAGGAGCTTTACACGAAAAAATATTTTAATTGGACAGGAACAACAAGCTTAGGTCAATATTTCCAATCCTCACTTTCTTCGCACTATGACTGGGCTTTTAAGAAAATAAAAGAACATAAAAAGACATCAATTGCCTGATGTCTTTTTTATTTTTTTATTTGTCAGTGAAAATAGTTCTTTAGTATTTTATAAAATACAGTTAATTTCTGTCAGTAACTTTTATCAAAAATAATGCTATTGATGACAAGAACAATCCTGACAACCTTCTTCACAAGCAATATTTTGAAAACTCAAACCAGTGATTTCTGTCAAATCTTCCACACTTGGATAGTAACCAATAAGTGTAATTTCTCCATCAACAAGTGTCAGTGGCAAAGCATCTTCTTTGGCCATCATTTGTAGCACTTGCGGATAAAGCTGAAACATTTCTGGCTGATTCTTCAAATTATAACGTGCCATTTGCACTTCTTCACCACTTTTAAATGCAGCAAAAACTTGTGTTAATGTCATCATTTCATTACTGAATTCGGGAATTTCTCTCTCAAAAAGTTCTATTTTCATCTTTATATCCTGTCTTTTATCAATAAAAATATTATATCAAAAGAGGTCTTCAAAATCATTAACGAAGGCGCCAAGGAATAAAAGTACGAATATCTTCATTATTGTAGCCAATGAGTAAGCGACGGTCATCAAATGTAATTGGTGAACGTAAAAGCTGTTGATTTTTCAAAATAAATTGAATCATTTGCTCAGTTGAAATTTGGTCTAAATCGCAAGAACTTCTCAATTCTGAATAAAGTTTTGGTGCTTTTGATTCCGAAACAATAATTTCATCAAAGCCTTTATTTGAAAGCTCCAAAACTCTGACAATATCTTCTTTGCATAAAGAAGATTTAGAGATAACAACATAAGGAATATTTCGCTTTTTGAACCAACTGGTTACGCGCTCAGCTGACTGATTTGAACTTGATTTTTGGTAGATTTTAATCATCTTCACGCTCCTCTCACTTATATCCTCTATTATAACTCGATTTTTTGATTAAAAATTCAGACTTGAGATGTATTTATTAATTTTAAATAATTTTTATCAGTGAATTTTTAGAATTCATTTACTGACAAAGTCTGTCAGTAATTTATGGACAAAAAAGAGCCTTGGTCAGTAAAACCAAGGCTTTATAATTAAGAAATACCATCGATTTCAATTTCAACTAGTCCTCTAACTGCATTAGTCATATAAAAAGCATCATAAGATTTCAAATCAGAAATGGCAATATCCTTATAAATCAATGAATAATTTTTCCCGAACCAATCCAAATAAGTACCCTTCAATGCATTTTTAGCTGGTGTCTCATAAATATCTCCTCTTTTTGCCAGAAAATTACCTATTGATAATTCGCTGACAAAACCATTAATATGAAATAAAACATCCTGATAACCTTCTTTTTTAGCTTCAAGTACTTCCTGACGAAATACTTTTTGAAAATCAGGACCTGAAAGTTTAAATTTAGCTAAAAGACTGGCTTTGTCATTAAATGATGACAATTTAACTCGGTAAAGTTCATTAGAATTTGGTAAGGGACGAATCTCACTTGCCAATGCATCCCCATCTGTACTAACCCGTAAAACACCGTCAGTAACATTTTGAGCAAAAACCTTTAACTTTTCTTCTAAGTCCTGATGATGATACTGCTTTTGCAATCTTGCAACATGGCCTTCCCGATTTAATAATGTTCCATCTTTGACAAGACCAGTTGTAAACAAGGGACTTGGGACTTCTTTAATGCCAAAAAGTTGAAGAAATGGTTTTGCTTTTAGTAAAATTTCTTCAAATTCTACTTCTGGGTCACTTTCAAAAGTGATTCCGCCACCCACGCCAAGTTGATAGGTTTCCCCATCATGGACCAAAGTACGGATTACAATGTTCATATCCAAATCCATCTCACGATTTAGCCAACCTTGCATCCCCGTATAAGCTCCTCTTGGGCCTTTTTCAACTTCTTTAATAATTTCAAGTGCTCTTTTTTTGGGCGTTCCTGTGATAGAGCCTCCCGGAAATAGAGCTGTCATAAATGTTGAAAAGGTCAAATCTTTTTTCACTTTGCTTGTAATTGAAGTGACCAGCTGATGCACATGTGAAAAAGTTTCAATTTCTGCAAATTTAGGAACTGACAGAGTAAAAGGCTCACTAATCCGCGCAATATCATTACGTAATAAGTCGGTCACCATTAATAATTCAGACCGTTCTTTTTCATTTTCAGAAAGTCTTTTCTTTTGTAATTCATCAGCTAACGGATTTTCACCCCTAGCAATGGTTCCTTTTATCGGTTTTGAAACCAAAGCTCCATCACGAATGGTTACAAACCGCTCAACAGAGCTAGAAATTTGAGTCAGTTTCCATTCAGGATATTGTAAAAAAGAGGAAAAAGGAGCCGGAATTTTTTCCTTAGTCTTTTTAAAAATATCAAATGGTTTTTCATCAGACCAAATCTCAAATTGTTGAGTTAAATTAGCAACATAGATATCTCCAGCGACCATATAATCTTGTAATTTTTTGATAGAAGCTATGTATTCGTCATGGCTTTGTTCAATAAAAACAGCTGCTGCTCCTTGTTTTTCCTTAAATTCTTCAGGATTAAAAGTTTCGTCATCAATTGTTTCCGACAACCAATAATCTCCATCAGTTTTTCCAAATTGTGCAACATGCAATATGTTAGTTTTATGATTAAAAAGTAAGAGTTCATCATAAGCAGCAAAGCAAGCAGGATCTTGTTCATAACTCACAAATCCTAATATTTCAGGATTTATCGGCCAATCTTTTGGCTTTTCATCCAAACTACTTCTCAATAAATCTACCGATTCTGGGAAACTAATATTCTGCTTTAAACCATCAACGAAAAGCTCCCCTTGGTATTTTGAAACTTTTTTGTAGGGCTTATGAGCTAAAATACTATAATACTCATTTTCGTTCACTTGACTAGTATGTAAAAAAACAATTTCTTCATCCGAACGATAATATTTTAGAAAAATTTTCCAGATATCAATATTTTTTTTAATAAATTCTTTCAAAAGACTACACCTGCTTCAAAAAATTCTTTAACATTTCATGCCCATGTTCAGTAATCAAACTTTCCGGGTGAAATTGTAACGCCCATAAATTTAGTTTTTGATGATGAAAAGCTTGGATAACACCATCTTCGCTCAATGCATCAACTATAAAGCCCTCAGGTAATTGACTGACGACTAATGAATGATAACGGGCTACCCTAAAATTTTGAGAAAGTCCGGCAAAAATCCCTTGACCACTATGAGTAATTTTAGAAATTTTACCATGCATCGGTTTTTCACCTCGAATAACCTGACCTCCAAAACATTCGGCAATCACTTGCTGTCCTAAACAAATTCCTAATAGTGGAAGTTTTCCAGCATAAATTTGAACGACTTCACGACTAAATAACGCTTCTTTAGGCGTTTTGGGTCCTGGTGAAATGATTATTGCATCATAAATCTGGCAAATTAAATCAGGAGAAGTTCGAATCACTTGACTCAAGTTTTCACTTTCAGTTACAACTGTCAAATCACATGCCAGTTCTTCAAAATACTGTACAAGTAAATAAGTGAATGAGTCATAATTATCAATTAAAAGTAATCGCATTTTATCCTCCTCAAATAATTATACTAAAAATAATATCTCAAGACAGCAACTAGTTTTAAGAATATTTCATCTGATAAAAAAATTGTCTCCCTATAATTTTCATCTATAGATTATGTTTCTCTATGTTATAATAGTTAATTGACTCCTATGACACTGAAGGTCTATAAGTTTCAATAAAAAGGGCTTTTATAAATTTTTACCTTTTAGACTGTCAATAAGGGTCAATGAGCTATACTCAAAACGTAGTTAAAAACGTAACTAAATATTTTTGTCAGGCAAGGGGCTGTGTATCTACGATATACAGTTTTTTATTCTTCCTTATTGCTTCACATGTTTTTTAAACTTCATATCTTTGCTATAAAAATAACCTCCAAAAGTTAGTCTTTGACCTAGCTTTTGGAGGTTATTTTTATTTTAAGTTATATCAACGTTTATTTTTTATTTTATATCTTCCTAAAAATATTCCAAGAGATAAAATTATTGATAATACTCCAAACAGTGTGATTCCGATTGGAACTTTTTCTGCTCCCGTTTCTGGTAACTCATTTTTGTTAGATTTATTTATAGATAATTTTTGGTCATCGTTCTCATTACTAAACTCATTTCCATTATCCATTTTATTTTTGATTGTTACTTTAGCTACACTGCTTACATCATCATAAGTATAGGTCACATCATAAACACCAGCTTTACTTGTATCCACTTTAGAATCATCAACTGTTAGCTGACTGAAATCAACCTTGTTCCCATCTTTATCAAGGGCAGAATCAAAGTTATCTTCGGATTTCCAAGTATCTCCAACATAAAGACTTGAGTCATGAACATTTACTGCAGTTTGTTTATCTTTAACTGTGATTTTAGCTACACTACTTACACCATCATAAGTATAAGTCACGTCATAAACACCAGCTTTACTTGTATCCACTTTAGAATCATCAACTGTTAGCTGACTGAAATCAACCTTGTTGCCATCTTTATCAAGGGCAGAATCAAAGTTATCTTCGGATTTCCAAGTATCTCCAACATAAAGACTTGAGTCATGAACATTTACTGCAGTTTGTTTATCTTTAACTGTGATTTTAGCTACACTGATTACACCATCATAAGTATAGGTCACGTCATAAACACCAGCTCTGCTTGTATCCACTTTAGAATCATCAACTGTTAGCTGACTGAAATCAACTTTATTCCCATCAACATCGGTAGCAGAAACAAAATTATCTTGAGGCTTCCATTTATCTCCTGTATAAATGGTTGAATCTTTTACATCAAGCGTCGATTGGTCAACTTTATAGATGTAGGTAACTGTTTGTTCACTATTTGTAAATGTTCCGGTAGCATTGTTTGGAAGCTTAGTATCATCCAGTACATATCCAGTTATTGGGATTTTATATTCATTACTTGTTACATCGTATGGAGCATTTAGAGTATCAATTAACATCTTATCTGGTGCAATGGATGTTTGATTTTCATCCATATACTTTACCATTACTGGTTCACTATCCAACGTTGCATCCAAACTATGAACGATAACTGAATGTTGATTGTTGAAATTCCCTGTACCTGCACTAATTATTAATGATATATGATCACTCGAAAACGTTGTTCCTATATTATACGACCAGAATTTTCCATCATAATTGACCGAGATGTTTTTAGTATTTGCATCGTAAGAGAATGTCAGCTCACGGTATTTACCGTCAGGAGCACTTATTTCTTGAGATAAACCATCTATTGTTGTAAGCGTATTACTTTCATTTTTTATAAAACCTGCAAATGCACCATCCTTATGCAATAAATCCTCAAATTCAATAGGATCTGCTGCAACATCAGAATTTCCTGCATTATTGTATACTGTATCAAGTTTAAAGCCAAATGCTTGATTTAATCCTCCAATACCAAAACCGTTCCCACCAAAACCAACTTTCCCAGGAGTATCATTATACAATCCAATTGCTAAACCATCTCCTCCACTTTGAGATTGTGGTTTTGTTCCTAAATTAACAGACATACTTATTGAAAAGTTTTTAGTGATATCAATTTGTGTTTTTGAGGTTGCTGAGCCGGCTTGCCAAACTGAATCAGGAGTTAAAATTAATTCTCCGGATTGCTTATCATAATTTGCTGAACCATTGATAGTAAAGTATTTATCAAAATTACTTTTATCTATTGTTACTCCGCTTTGAGTTTGTACATTATTTTGTACCAATAACTCTTCAGCATTCACTTTTTTTATAGACCATAAGACGTTTGGAACATTTATCGTACCTAGTATAATCGTACCTAATAAAAAATATTTACTAAATTTCATATTCATCTTTATATTGTAACATTTAAAGTACGTTTTTTTTACGTTAAATTGTATGCCATACAATTTAATATTAGCATCTAAATCATATTATCATTGGTTTAATCAGAATTGAAAAATGACTGTTTTAGTTTTCCTAAATCTTTTTTATTTTTTAATATATTTGTAATTTTATCTTCTGCTAAAAAGTCTTCCTTACATTAATTTGCTGTTGTATTACTTTCTCCACTCAAAATCATTTCTATCTTCAGACTCTATAACTAATGGAGTTATATTATAAAGGTAGACACAAATCAGTGTGTTATAATCTGTCTAAGAAGACATAAAATGAAAGGACTTTTATGTCAGGCTTTAAACATTACGATATTATTCTCTTGAAAGATTTAAATCCAAAAGAAATTCAACATAGACTTGGTCATTCGGATTATGGAATTACTATGAATACTTATAGCCACCTTGCAAAAAATAAAGAAAAAGATACTGCGAGAAATTTCGGAGATATCTTAAATGCATTATAAAATTTATTCGAACGTAGTTAAAATCGTAGTTAGCTAAAATAATCTATGGCTGATTCCCTTTAAAAGGCGTTTTCATTTACTTATTATATGTTATAATATTTAATATAGAATAACAGAGGGAAAAATAATACGTGTCAGTAAATAGCTATAAAAATAATCCACTATCTTGGCAACCAGACAAAACTTTGTTAAAAAGTCCTATTTATAAGTCTTTGGTTGATTTACTTCAAGAAGATATTTTATCTAATCAACTTATTCAAGATACGAAATTACCTTCACAGCGTGAGCTTGCTGACTTTTTAGATTTAAATTTTACTACTGTCGGTCAAGCTTATCAATATGCAATAAAAAAAGGCCTCTTATATACTAACGTTGGAAGTGGAACCTACGTCTCACCAAATGCTTATCACTCGGCTACAATTTCTACTCATAATGTTGAAAAAAATATCATTGATTTTGGTCTTGTAAGTTCATTTGAAGAATGTAATTCTTTAGTGGTCCCTTTTATTCAGTCAGTCACTACCAGTCCTGACTTAATTAAATTATTGGATTATCAGAACCCAATGGGCTCTAATTTTCAAATTGAAACTGCCTCAAAATGGCTTGAAACTCAAGGGGTTATTCCTTATAAAAACCAAGTTGCCATTGTTTCCGGAGTTCAAAACGGACTTGCCATTACACTGTCAGCAATGTTTGCTCCGGGAGATCGAATCGCGGTGGACCGCTACACCTACTCTAATTTTATCGAATTAGCACATCTCTATCATTTAGAAATCGTTCCAATTGATTTTGATGATGACGGAATGTCTCCAGCTGCTTTAAAAAGCGAATGTCTTAAGAAAAAAATAAAAGGTATTTTTATAATGCCTTCTTGTAATAATCCGATTGGTTTTCAGATTTCTGAAGAACGCCGACATGAACTTGCAAAAATCATTAAAGAAATGGGCTTGATCGTAATCGAAGACGATATTCACTCTTTTATGACCACCTATTTTCAAGATAAAGTGCTTCCCCCTTTCCAACAGCTTCTTCCCAATCAAACCATTTATTTAGCTGGTATGACAAAATATATTAGTTCAGGTTTAAGAATCGCCTATTTGGTTTACCCACAAAATTTCAAATCAGCAATTGAAAAAGCCTTATTCAATATTAATGTGAAAACCTCAGGTTTAGATGCTGAAATTATTACTCAAGTAATACAATCACCAACAGCAACAAAGATTCTTGAAACAAAGTTTGATAAATTAAAAGAAGCTAATCAACTTTTTGATAATATTTTTAAAAATCTTAAACCTAAGCGACCAACTAATAATTATCCCTTTTACCGCATTATTCGTTTAAAAGATCAACTTATTCATGAAAAACAAGATACAATCGAAAACCATCTTCTGAAGCAAGGAGTTCGTGTTTTTCATTCGGACCGCTTTTCTACTCAAACTCAACCTGACCCTTTCATTCGGATTTCCCTAACTTCAAATACTATTGAACGATTAGACAAAGGTTTAAAAATAATAAAAAAAGAAAATAATAAATACAATCAATAGTCCTTTAATAAATAATAACATCAAAAAGCCAGACTTAAATTAAGTCTGGCTTTTATTAATGTCAAAGAAATCAAAGAAAAATTTCTCCTTTGGCAAAAAGAACTGCTTTTCCACCAATGCTTACGCGATTTTCTTTTAGTTCACATTTCAAATAACCCCCACGTGCTGAGGCTTGATAGGCCGTTAAGACTTTTTTGTCCAATTTTTCAGCCCAATAAGGAATAAGATTAGAATGTGCCGACCCACAAACAGGGTCTTCATTTATTGTTAATTTAGGAAAGAAAGTACGAGAAACAAAATCTTCTTCTTTCCCCTCAGAAGTAACAATAACTCCAATTACTAGTTCAAATTTTTCTACTGCTGTAAAATTAGGCCCTAAGTTACGAACCGTTGCTTCATCCTCTAAAACAAAAAATAAATCTCTTGCCAAGTAAGCTTCCTTAATTTTTGTTCCCAAAGCTTCTTCATATTCTGGTAAAATATCAACCTTTTTAGGTAGGATAGACGGGAAATCCATATAGTAGGCATCTCCATTTTTTGTAACAAATAAATCACCACTTTGGCTTGTAAAACGCAAGGTCGGTCCACTTTCGCCATAATAATTAAAAAGGACAAAAGCCGTTGCTAAGGTTGCATGACCACAAAGATCAATTTCACGGTCAGGAGTAAACCATCTCAATTCAAAATAATCATCTTTTTTTACTGTAAATGCTGTCTCAGATAAATTATTTTCAATCGCGATTTTTTGCATAATTTCTGCTGACAGCCACTCATCAAGAACATAAACAGCAGCTGGATTCCCTTTAAAAATTTCGTCAGCAAAAGCATCAACGACATAATAATTCAAACTCATAAAACATCTCCTATTTTAATTTTTTGTAAATATATTCTGCACAACATAAATCTTCAACAGCCAAACCTACTGCATCGAATATCGTAATTTCTTCAATATTTGCTCGACCAGCTACTTTATCTGTAACCAATTCTCCTAAAGAGCCAACGATATTTTCTTCTTTCATCAGCCCTTCGGCAATTGGAATTAATAAATCTCCGCTCTCTTTTAAAGCTGCTTCATAATCATCAACATAAACCTTCCCTTTGACCATCAACTCACTCTTAAGTTCCCGTGTAGTTGGAGTGAAAGTTCCAATAGCGTTAATATGTGTCCCTTCCGAAATAAAGTCAGCTTCCAAAAAGGCTTCCTTACTTGGTGTTAATGTACATACAATATCTGAATGTTCTACTGCTTCTCTAAGATTGTTAGAATTGATAAATTCCAACTCAGGATGATTCGCCTGCATACGTTCAATAAATGCTGCAGCTGCTTTTTGATTGAGGTCATAGACACGCACTACTTTGATTGGACGCACACATAAAATAGCTTCTAAATGTGAGCTGGCCTGTTGCCCAGTTCCAAGAAGAGTAAGGATTGATGAGTCTTCTTTTGCCAAAAAATTTGTTGCTAGAGCTGAAACTGCAGCAGTCCGAATCCAAGTAATCGCATTTGCATTAATAAGCGCAACTGGAAGACCATTTTGTGAGTCAAATAGCATAACTTCTCCTACGTGAGAAGGAAGATTTAAGCTATGATTATCAGGAAAGGCCGTAATAATTTTAGCACCAAAATAGCGTTTTTCACCAAGGTAAGCTGGCATTAAAGCAAAAACATTTTTATCTTTTCCATCAGGTAATATTTCAACCATTCGCTCTCTTTGAGCGATTGTTCCATTTTCATGATCATTAAAACAATCTTTCATTACTTGAATTGATTCTTTAAAGCTCAATTGCTCAATGACTTCATCATAACTTACTTGTTTCATACTACTCTCTCTTACTAAGATTTATTTTGTTCTGTTAATATTATATCTCTACTGTAAACGAGATACAATATTAATATTGTATGGCATACGCATTATTAAAGGTCCTAACCCTAAATTATGATAAATCTTTTTTGGGATTAAAAAAGATTTTTAAATTTTTTTAATTGGCTTGTCCATTCGATTACCTTATTAAACTCATACTCTTTTTACAATATTTTTCTCTTCAAAAAATAAAATTAGTTTAATGCTCAAAAATATCTATTTTGAAAGTCCATCATAGATTTTGTTTATATTCCATTCCATCATGCGATAATAACTGTCGCCATTCTCTCCACTTTTCGCTACTGAATCAGTAAAGATTGTTGAGTAGATTGGAATATTGGTATCTTTCGCAACTGTTTTCATTGGACGTTTATCAACACTACTCTCCACAAATAAAGATTTTAGATCCGAGGCTCGTAGTTTTCTCACTAACGTTTTTATTTGTTCTGGGCTTCCTTCTTCTTCGGTATTAATTTCCCAAATATAAGCAGAAGGGATATCATAAGCTTTAGAAAAATATTTGAAGCAGCCTTCGCTTGTCACAATCATTTTTTTATTTTCTGGAATTGAAGCAAATTTTGCTTTAGCTTCCTTATCTAGCTTAGTTAGTTTGTTTATATACTTATTCAAGTTGTTTTGATAAAAATCTTTCTGGTCAGGATCTTTTTTTGATAATTCTTTTTCAATGTTTTGGGCATAGATTATCCCATTTTCTAAATTAAGCCAGGCGTGTGGATCTTCTTTTCCCTCAGTGCTCTTTCCTTCAAGATAGATGACATCAACCCCTTTACTGACTGGAAAGTAGTCTACATTTTCTTTTTTATTTGCATTTTTGACTAATTTTGTAAACCAAGCATTTCCGCCGGTCTCCAAGTTTATTCCATTATAGAAAATTAAATCAGCTCTAGAAGTTTTTTGAACATCATCTGGCAAAGGTTCATATTCATGAGGGTCTTTCCCGACAGGAACAATACTGTGCAAGTTAATTTTATCTTTGGCAATATTTTTAGTCATGTCTGCCAGAATAGAATTAGTGACGACTACATTTAATTTGTCATCCGCTTTTTTTATAGACTGATTTGTATTTTTAGAACAAGCCACTAAAGAAATAGCTGTCATAATTAGCACAATAGCAAGTAGAAACTTCTTATGTTTATTTAGCATTAAACTTTAACCCTCTTTCTTATAAATTTCTGTTTTGGTGAAATTAAAAAACTTACTGTAAATATAATGGCTGAGGTAATCACAATGCTTGAACCGGCCGCAATATTGAAAGTATAACCAATAAATAATCCTAGAACAGATGAGATTGCTCCAATTGAAGATGAAAGAATTAGCATTTTTTTCAAACTATTGGTATATAAGTAAGCCGTTGCTGCTGGTGTAATCAACATAGCCACAATTAAAATGGTCCCCACACTTTGCATTGCTGTAACAGAAACTAAAGTCAGCAAAACCATCAAAAGATAATGATAAAAATTAACTTTCATACCTATAGCTTTTGCCATTAATGGGTCAAATGAGGTAATTAAAAGTTGCTTAAAGAAAAGAACAATCACGATTAATACAAAAATGGATACACCGATTGTTAACCATTTTTCTATATCTTGTACTGCTAAGATATTCCCAAAAAGAATATGGAATAAGTCTGTTGAACTATTAGCCACTCCTATCAAAATGATACCTAAAGCCAAAAATGAGCTAAACGTAATTCCAATTGCGGTATCCCCTTTAATTAGACTATTATTTTTGATATAAGTAATTATAAGTGATGACAAAAGTCCAAAAGCAATCGCTCCAATAAAGAAATTTATACCTAAAATATAAGAAATGGCCACCCCTGGGAGGACCGCATGAGAGATTGCATCTCCCATCAGTGACATCCCTCTTAAAATAATAAAGCAACCAACTGCTCCCGAAACAATTCCTATCACAACCGCTGTAATCAAGGCATTTTGCAAAAAATGAAACTCGTATAAGCCATTTATAAAATTTTGTATCATCTCAATTTAATCTCCTATAAAAATATTATCCCCATATGCTTTTTTTAAATTTTCGTGAGTAAAGCTCTCTTTAACCTTCCCGTAAGCAATTATTTCCTTATTAAGAATAATCAGTTCATCAAAATAGACTTTCACCTTGCTTAAATCATGATGTACAATTAAAATCAATTTCCCTTGTTCTTTCAAATCTTGAAGAATATCCATAATGATTTTTTCACTTACCGAGTCAATTCCCACAAAGGGTTCATCTAAAAATATATAATCAGCTTCTTGAACCAGACATCTCGCTAATAAAACCCGTTGAAACTGTCCACCAGATAATTCCCCTATTTGTCGATTTGCATATTCTGACAAATTTACTTTTTCAAGCGCTTGGGCAACTCGCAGCCACTCTTTACTTCCAACTTTTTGAAAGAGTTTCAAGCCTGTATAAGTCCCTAAAGAAACACATTCTTTGACTGTGATTGGAAAAGTAAGATCAATATTACTTTTTTGCTCCACATAAGCAATATTTTTTAAGAATTTTTTACGTTCCTTTCCTTCAATCAGTATTCTCCCTGAATAAGGAATGATATTTAAAATTGCTTTTATTAAGGTTGATTTTCCCGCACCATTTGGGCCAATCATACCGATAATTCCACCAGATTCAAGTTTTAGTTGAACATCTGTCAGTGCTTTATTTTCGCTATAGAATACATTTAAGTGTTCAATTTTTATCATTTAATTCCTTTCATTATATAAATGACCAAGATCTAAATCTTTAGTCTAGTAAAGTCAAAATATTTCATAAAACAATTGTAGCATACGCTAAAAATATAATCAATATATATTGCCTGCGCTATTTTTTAGAACAAATAAAATAATAAGTCATTAATATAGTATCCCTTGTCTGTATTTGATATACTTCATATAAGGATATAATTGTTAAGGAGAGTTTGTGAGGACAAACCCTCTCATTTATAATGACAGTCACAATATTTTGCATATTACCAAACAAGGAGGGTCTATCTATGACGACTATGGTTTTTGTTAACTTTCCGGTAACGGATGTTCAAGCTTCAACAACTTTTTATGAAAAAATTGGTTTCAAAAAAAATCCAAATTTCTCAGATAATCTTGTCAGCTGTATGGTTTGGGATGAAAAATTTTTCATCATGCTTCTTTCTCACGAACGCTATCAAAGTTTTATTGGGGAAAGGAAAATTGCTGATACAAGAACAACAAGCGCTGCGCTGATTTCATTTACATTGCCTAATGCTGATGCAGTTAAAAATTTTGGTAAACTTGCCAGCGAAAATGGTGGAAAATCGATTCATTTGGATGATGGTATCCCTGAAGAAATGATGTATGGTTTAGAAGTGCATGATTTAGATGGAAATTGCTTAGAACCTGTTTGGATGAATCCAGAGATGAATAATAATTAGTTTATCCAACCTTTTGATTTCTAAATAAAAATATAAAAAAACAAGAAGTTATCTCTTCTTGTTTTTTGTTAGTTATTTTTAATTATCGAAAAATCCCATTTGAAAAATATAAACAATTTCTTCTCGATTGAAATAATAAAGTCTCTGATCATTTTTGTAGCCATCTGGAAATAGAACAGCCGAATAATCAAATTCACGTTTAGTTTCTATTTCTATTTGCTTGTGACCAATAATCATTAATCGCTCTTCTCCACCTGCAAGTAAAACAACACTCCCAAGCGGTAAAAATTCCTTTAACATTTTTTTCATCTGTTTTTTCCTATTTGATTCAATTTTTCGTGCAATATCATGAATCTTCTACCCAAATTGGGGCTTTTCAAATCCCAGTTGATTTATTACATTTTTTGCGAAACATTAAATTAATTATACCATTTAGGCACATATAAATCTACAAATTACAATTATAATAAAAAACAAATAAAATAAAATTATTATTTTCTCTAACTCAATTCTTTTTAAAATATTTTATAAGAATTATTTGATGATAGATTTAACTTCACTTCTTCCATCACCCACTTTTTTAATGATAATTTGCTGACCAATTGTCGATTTCATCTCTTCTACGTGACTTATGACACCAACCAATCTATTTTTCCCGATTTGTTCAAGAGCTTGCATTGCTTTTTGCAAAGTTTCTTGGTCAAGGGAACCAAAGCCCTCATCGATAAATAAGGCTTCAATCTGAACACCATTTGCAGTATTTTGTACTACCTCACTTAAAGCAAGCGCAATAGATAAAGCCGTAATAAATGTCTCACCGCCAGATAAGGTATCAGCTGAACGAGAGGCACCCGTTTCATTATCATAGATGTTAATGTCTAATCCATGATCCATGCGCCGGTTATTTCCTTCTTCGGCAAGTTCAAAGCGATAACG
The DNA here is from genome assembly GCF_036648155.1 of Lactococcus sp. Taxonomy (NCBI): domain Bacteria; kingdom Bacillati; phylum Bacillota; class Bacilli; order Lactobacillales; family Streptococcaceae; genus Lactococcus; species Lactococcus sp. The sequence continues at coordinate 154,723 of NZ_JAVXIY010000005.1, forward strand.
GTTATTTGAGAGTTGATTGATAAAGTGAATATTAGCATAATCAAGAATTTTTTCTAAATAATTTTGCACCACAAAAGTTTCTAGTCTTAATTTATCTTCAGACAATTTTCCTGAAATCGCACCATAAAGTTGGCCAATGGCTTTTCTTTTTTCAAATTGTTTCTCTTGACCTTTCATTAGTTTTCTCACATCAGAAAGAATTACGATTGCTTGTTGTTCAGCTGTTTCATCAGCTGCTAATTTCTTCTGTAAAGAAAGGTAGAGGTCTGTTTCTTGTTTTTTGCGATTCTCAATCTCTTCAAGATTCGGACGACCTTTATTTAGAAGTTTTTTATGCAGGCTATTAATCTCTTGTTCTAATCTTGATTTTTCTGACTTGTATTGTTCGACTTTTTGAGATAGTTCAAGCCACTTATCGTCATTAGCCCATTCCCATAATACCTGGAAATCTGTAGTCAAGGCCTCAGGTTGAAGCAATGTCTTGTCAATCTTATCCTGATTATTTTTTATTCGTTCACTTAAATCTATCAACTGAATATTTAAAGATTTAAGATTGGCTTTTTTAGTAGCAACTGATATTTTTATCTCCGAAATATTAGATGTTAGATCAGCTAAACGCTTTTCAAATAATGCAATTTCCTCTTTGAGTTTATTGCGCTTATCTTGTAAATATTCACTGGTTTGAGTCACAGCTGAATCTCTTATTTCTGTCAGCAAATTTTCTATTTGAGTAGAAAACTCAAGGTAGGTATTTTCAAGTTTTTTTACTTCTTCTTGTAATCCTAAATATTTTTCTTCCAAATCAGTTAAATTTATTTTTAACTGATTATTTTCTCCTTCCTCTTTAATCAAAGCACTTTCCAAATTTTGAATAAGCCCTTCAATGGCGGATTCATCAAATGCTGACGGAAAAATATCTGAGTAATTAGAAATAAATTCACGATAGAGAAGCGAGAAATTCTTAATGACTTGTTCTTTTTCGGCTGATTTCAAGGCAAGGTTATTAGTGATTTCAGTCGTTAATTGGTTTAGCTGCTTATTTTTTTCTAGTAAAGTTGCTAGTAACTTTTGAGATTCATCTATTTCTTTTAGTAAAATTCCTAATTTTTCATAAGAAATATTTTCAATTTCATCTACTGACGGATGCTCTAAGGCACCACAAACAGGACAAGGTTCATTTTCTTCTAATTCCGTTTGAAGTTGAGCAATCATCAAACGTCGTCTTCCCTTTATTTTTTCTTCATGTGCCATTTGAACATCATTTAGATGCTTTTTATTTTCAGAGAGTTCCTTCTTTGTACTCTCTAACTTATTACTTAAATCAAGATTTTCCTTTTCTAACCATGAAATCCTTTGAAAATCAGGAAGTAATTTTCCCTGGAAAGTGAGTTTTAATTGATTTATTTCCTCTTTCTTCTCAGAAAAATATGAATCAGAAATGATATTTTCTCTTAGCCTTAATATTTCTTGATTAAATTCAATTAAAACATCTTTTGAATTTTTCAATGATTGTTGAGTCTCTGATTGCTTATTTCTTAGATCAACAATCTTGGCTTGCTTTTTCTCAGCTTCAAAAGCCTGTTGAATTTGTGTAATTAAACTTTCAGACTCACTTTTCTGATCATTGATCCTTTGTTGCTGTTCACTTAAATGTTCATTTTCTGTCAGTAAATTTTGCAACAATTTTTCTTCTGTCAATGTTTTAGTAGTCAGGTCAGTAATTTTCATCTCTAAATCTTTAGATGTTTTTTTATCTTGTTCGAGTTCATGAAGGCTCTGTTTAAGAGGTTGGGCCCAAGTTAATTCCTCAAAATGTTTCAGATTTTTATTGTAGCTTTGAGACTGTTCAATAATTTTTTCTTGATAATCACTTTCTAATTTACTTAAATTTTCAAAGTCATTATATAAATTTAGTGCAATTTTATATGAATCTTCTAATAAAGTTACTTTTTCTTTTTGTTCTAAGTTTTTGGATATTGTTTCTTCTTTTACTTTCGTCCGTTCTTCTTTAAGAAAAAGCATTTCATTAAATTTTTCATGTTCAGGAGCTACTTCTAATCTTTCTAATTCAAAAGAGCTCCAAATTTGAGATTCATAATAACTTTGTAATTTGCGTTCATACTCTGCAAAAATTGCATTTATTTCTGAGTTTTGTAATTTTATGGCATTACTAAAAGCTGTAAATATTGATGTTCCGAATATTTTCTTTAAAATTGATTCTTTTTCTGGAGTTGAAGACTTTAAAAATCTTGAAAAATCATTTTGCGGAAGCAGGATAATTTTTTTGAACTGTTCAGCATTCAAATGTAAGAGTCGCGTTATTTCCTCTCCAACATTTTTGGGGATTGTAGCAATATTTGCTTTTTCAATTCCTGCCACTCTATCAACAACTGCTAATTTGGCAGTTGCTTTAAAAATTGTTGTCCCACTACCTCTTTTTTTAGCAATATTTTGCTCGGGTTTTCGTTCAATTTTATATAATAAGTCCCCCTGTTTAAAATAGAATACAACACTTGTCAAATTATCAGGAGTGGCGAACTGACTTCTCATTTCCTTAGCATCTCTATCTCCTGTTGTTGTGCCAAACAATGCATAGGTCATCGCATCAAATATAGTTGATTTTCCTGCTCCCGTATCACCACTAATTAGAAAAATAGGCGATTCATCTAATAGACGGAAATCAACAATCGATTTCTCATGAGGACCAAAATAATTCATTTCTAAATATATAGGTTTCATTATTATTTTTCTCCTTCTATTTGTTTGAACGTGTTCTCAATAATTTCTTGCTGCAAGCCACTTAAAGTCTCACCAGTTGTAACTTCATAAAAATTTGAAAGTATCCCAATATTATCCAAGCTTTCAATATTTTGAGTTTTACTTTTTACTGACGAAATATTTTTAAATTTATAATCCAATTCCACTATGGTTCCATATACTTTTTGAAGTTGGGCACGTAAATTTCGTCCTGCAAGTTTTGCTCTATCAAAGTTTTTTATGGTGATAGCGAACCAAGCTTGATGAATTGGCTGATTTTCGTAAAACTCTCGACTGATTAAGGTGTCCCACTCTTCTTCAATAACAACTAAATCCGTTTGGATTTGTAAAGGAATAAACTCAGAGCTGACGGAATCTTGCTGTGTTTCTACAATAAAAACTCCCTTTTGAGTTTTTGCTTCTTTTGTGTTAAATTTTACAGGACTTCCAGAATACTGTACCTTCTCACTGGGTGAAGCAAATCTAGTGTGGATGTGTCCTAAGGCCACATAATCAAACGCTTCGAATTGAATAACATTTAAAGTTGCTAAACCACCCACTTTTGAGGTAGTTTCACTTGTTAAGTTAATCTCTTCTTTATGAGGACTTACCGCAAAATGTGTCACTAAAATTTGCTTTTTGTTTTTATCAAAATGTGTTTGCATTTCAGAAATAACTAAGGTCATTGCTTCATCAATAGTTTTGATCTCTTTTGCTTTTTCCTCGTCCAGACCCTGACTTGAAAAGTATATCCTTGCATCCATCGGATCAAAAAAAGGTAATAAAAATAATTGAACTTGCTCAGTTTCAATTGGAATAAAAGCTTCCTCTAAAGAAGTCCGTAAATGTAATTGATTAAAATCCAACCATTCTTTGGCATAATTTAATCTCTTGGCCCCATCATGATTTCCTGAAATTGCATAAATTGGAAATTTTTCGATGATGTTCATTTCTCTTAACATTTGATTAAAAGTAATAACAGAATCTGCACTTGGAACCGCTCGGTCATACAAATCTCCAGCAATAATTATTCCATCAACTTCATATTCTTTTGCCAGAGAAAGAATTTGTTTAAAGGCATATTTTTGCTCTTCTAATAATGAAAAACCATTTATCGTTCTCCCAATGTGCCAATCTGACGTATGTAAAAACTTCATATTTATCTCCCCAAGTGAATTTAATTATTATTATAACATTATCAAAAAAACTTTAGTTTGTTTGCTACCAGATTGTTATCCTCATCCCTAAAGAAAACAAAAAAGGCTAATTATAGACTAGCCTTTTTCAGAAACTAAAATTATTTTATTTCGCCTTTAATAACTCTTCTTTACTATGAACTAATTGAGTCAAAAAGTCACAGTAAGGAGTAGCTATCTGATATTTTTTCCCTTTACGTGAAACTGCACCATTAATATAATCTATCTCTGTCAAGCGATTATTATTTATCAAATCTTGATACATTGAAGGATAATGTAAGCCAATAGTTTCAGGGTCAAAACATGTCTCAACATGTTCTACGACCTCATCTATATCAAGATTCACATCCTCATGTTTTGCAACTGCCGCAAATTCTTTGACAATTGTAACAACCATATCGTGAGCAGGTTTTGTTGCTCCCAATCCAGCCATATTAGTATCCAAAATAGTGCAGAGTCCATTCATTGTCCCATTAACGCACGCTTTTCGGTAAATTGAATAATGGATGTTATCAGAATAGTTAGCATTTAATCCTGAAGCAGATAAAATGTTTGCTAGTTTTTTAGCCGTTTCTTCTTCGCCAGGAATGAAATTTTGAAGTTCAACAGAACCATTTCCAAATAGTTTTGCTTTTCCTGGTCCTTCTAAACCTGCAGTCCACATGGTATTCCCAATAAAAATATTATTTTTAGAAACATATTTTTCAATAATATCTTCATGACCAATCCCATTAAGTAAGCAAAGAACTTTTGTATGCTCAGCAATTAAAGGTTTAATGTCCTGAAGCATTTTATCTAACTGCATTGCTTTCGTAAATAAAATAATTAAATCTGTTTTTTCTTCTGATGAAATATTAGATTGTAATTCTACTGATAGATGAGCAGTGATTTCTTCACCATTAAAATTTGCTTGTAGGCCATGTTCTTTAATTGCAGTCACATGTTCAAGCCAACCATCTACAAGGGTCACTTCGTTGCCCCCTCTATGAAGCATAAGCCCAAAACGGCTTCCCATCGCTCCTGCACCGGCAATTGTGATTCTCATTTTATTCTCTCAATCTATATATTTTTCCCCATAAAATAACTGAATTCGTAATTTTAAAACGAGTTCAGTTTAGTAATTTATAGATAACAAATTATTTATAGTCAAAATTGTAGCTTTTTATGAGATAAAAATCAAAGATTCGCTTTAATAATCCTGTGAGAGAATATTCAGAATTTTTTCATTTTTTGAACTATCTACTATTTTGCTTGATCCCAAAGTCGAACATTCTCGATTGCTTCCATCAGTCCTAATTGACGAACTTTACGAGGAAGAAATTTACGAATATCGTCTTCATTATATCCAACTTGTAGACGATAATCATCAATAACTAAAGGACGTCGAAGTAATTTTTCATTTTTTACAATTAAGTCTACAAGCTCATTTAAAGTAAGAGAATCAAAATCAAGAATTTTTGATAATTTTTTATAGGCACTACTTCTTTTGGAAATAATTTCCTCTACTCCACTTTCAGTTAATGAGAGTATTCTTAAAATATCATTTTTAAATAAGCTATTTTCTAAAATACTTACTTCTGTAAATTCTAATTTATTTGCAATTAACCACTGTCTCATTTTTTTACTAGAACTGCAATTCGTTGAAGAAAATAATTTAATCATGGCTTTACTTCCTTTTTTTGTTTTGTTATTTTTTTCTCATTTGTACTCATATTATATTAAATCAAATTATTTTTGTCAATATATATTATTATTTCTTTTTCATTTTTTTATTATTTATTTGTTTTTATTTTATTAAACAGAAAAAGCCATCATAAATGATGACTTTATTTTAATTTTATTATTTTCTTTCTCCAGAAGTTAATGTCTTAAACTTGTGCTTCCATTCATTTTGGAACCATCGATTTTCAAAGGTGTCCGCAAGGAGAGTGTTTCTCTCTGTTTGCTGTTTACTATTTTTGACCACTTTTACTGATATTTTTTTAGACAATTGATTTCCTCCCGTTAGAGATCATAGACGATCATACCGAACTGGTTTCTTCCTACAACTACTTTATAGCTTAAAAAATCTAAAGTTTTAAGAGAATCATTTCATTCTCTTAACACCATTATACCAAAAAAATAACAGCTTATGAAGAAAAAAGCTCCGATTTTCGTTATATTTAATTTATATATCCTTCAAAAATTTGTTTATCAATTAATTTTTTTCAATAAAAGTAAAAAAGCCAGCCCTAAGGCTGACTCAATGTTTGTAATTTGAAAAGAATTTCAGAGATGTCAAAGTTGGATAGGCTTTGACTCTCTAATTTTACCGTATTTTAAAGACTTTAACCAATAATTTGTTTGAAAATTTTTATTCATTAATTAATGTTTATCTTCTTTATTTTTCTTACGCCAGAAGAATATTGCTCCAAATAGAGAGAGAAGAACAGTTCCAACCATACTCAACCAACCTGCATTTGTTTCACCTGTTGCTGGTAAATCAGCTGTTGAAAAATGTTTTCCACCTATATTTGTACTCATATTTCCATTCATCATCCCTCCATTCATTGTTGTTGGCGGTGTAGTAAAGGACGTTGGTTCGCTGGTATTTCCAGATGCATCTGTTGCAGTAACAGAAAGCTGTGTTCCTGGGTTAATTCCAAGAGGAAGTTTAATTGTATAACTTCCATCCACTCCCGCTACAGCAGTGCCTAAAACTTCGCCTGTTGTCGGATTTTTAACAGTAATAGTGGAACCAGGTTCACCTTTACCATTTACCGTATATCCACTACCAGAATCCCCGGTTACACTATCTACAGTTGGAGCGCTTGGAGCCGTCGTATCAGTGTTAGACGATGGATCACTGACTGTCAAGGGTTGGGTCACATTTTCATATTCCTCTGCTGAATAAGTGACTTTATAGGTACCTGCGGAGAGTTTGCCATTCGCTACTACCATTCCTGTTGAGTTGGTAATTACATGGGTAACCGAAACAGTTTTTCCAGTACTATCTTTAAGTGTACTTGGTAGGGTAGCTGTTGCGTCCGCTACACCTTTTTTAGAAGTGGTTGCTGTTAAATTTCCTGTTGGGGCTACTAAAACTGGACTAACTGGATCTGCAGGTGTTGTCGCTGAGGTTGGGTCACTGACATTGCCTGAACCATCTGTTGCAGTGATTGTCAATGGAGCATTAGGACCAACTGAGCCTGGGAGAGTCACTGTATAGTTTCCGCTGCCATCTGTCGTTCCAGTCCCAACTGTATCTCCGTTATTATCTTTAATTGTAATAGTCGAATTAGGTTCGGCAGTCCCTGTAACGGTGTAACCGTTGGTGCTATTGCCTGTGATACTTCCGACTACTGGAGAATCGGGAGCAGTTGTATCTGAATCTGCCGGTGTTGTCGCTGTAGCGGGATCACTGACATTACCTGAACTATCTGTCGCTGTGACATTTAGTGGAGCGTTAGGACCAACTGAGCCTGGGAGAGTCACTGTATAGTTTCCACTTCCGTCTGTCGTTCCGGTTCCAACTGTATCTCCGTTATTATCTTTAATTGTGATGGTTGAATTAGGTTCGGCAGTCCCTGTAACCATGTAGCCGTTGGTGCTATTGCCTGTGACACTTCCAACCGTTGGAGCATCTGGGGCAGTTGTATCTGCTGGGTCAGAAACCACTAGCGTTTGGGTCACATCTTCATAGCCTGCGGCCGTATAAGTGACGGTGTAGGTACCCGCTGACAAGTTGCCATTGGTCATTGCAGTTCCTGAAGGATTGGTAATCACTGAAGTGACTGGAATGTCAGCTCCTGTACTGTCTTTGAGACTCGCTGGAAGAGTAGTCATCGCATCTGCGGCACCCACAGTTGAGGTTGTCGCTGTCAAGTTACCTGTTGGAGCTACTAAAACTGGACTAACTGGATCTGCTGGGGTTGTCGCTGAGGTTGGGGCACTGACATTGCCTGAACCATCTGTTGCAGTGATTGCCAATGGAGCATTAGGACCAACTGAGCCTGGGAGAGTCACTGTATAGTTTCCGCTGCCATCTGTCGTTCCGGTCCCAACTGTATCGCCATTATTATCTTTAATTGTGATGGTTGAATTAGGTTCGGCAGTCCCCGTAACGGTGTAACCATTGGTGCTATTGCCTGTGACACTTCCAACCGTTGGAGCATCTGGGGCAGTTGTATCTGCTGGGTCAGTAACCACTAAAGTTTGCGTTACATTTGCATAGCCTGCGGCTGAATAGGTGACAGTGTAAGTACCCGCTGATAATTGACCGTTGGTCACTGGAGTCCCCGAGGAATTAGTAATGACTGAGGTGACTGGAATATCAGTACCTGCACTATTTTTTAAGGTAGTTGGAATCGTCGCAGTTGCATTACTTGCACCAACTGCTGAGGTCTTTGCTGTTAGATTTCCTGTTGGAGCAACCAACGTTAGATTAACATCTCCAGCTAAATATACGTAAGAAACTCCATCAGCACCACTTAGAACATTAACGTCTAATAAATTGGTTTGAACAGCAGAACCTACAAAACGTGCATCGAGGTTACTTTGAATACTTGGTGGGGCAGTGATTTTTGTAGGAATGGTAATTCTTGTATCCCCAAGTGCCGAAGCATTTAAAAGAAGATCTAAAATTCCACCTGTTCCATTTACTAATGGAACTAAAACATTATCTATGGATGTTATCAGTGCAGGCTTGATCAAAGCAAGGGCAGTATTAGCGGCAGGTGCTGCTATTCCTGTTGCAGAAAGATTACTAACTGCTGTTCGTAAATTTTCTAGAATAGTTCTGACGTTTTGAGCTAAAATTGCTCCCATCCCATCATTTAAAGGCGCACTCAGCACTGAATTACCATTAAGGGTCGTGGCTGATGTAAAAGTTCCACCGCCAATATTTTGAATTCCCTTTAATAGATTAAGCTGAGTCGTCACCTCTGTTAAATTAATACTGGCTAAAGGATTATTACCTAAAATTGTGGCTACTCCCGCAACAAAAGTATCTCCAGCACTAACAATTGCATTGATGAGTGCAACTTTATTAAAGTCAATCGTGATATTCGTTGTAACCGAAGTATTCCCATTAGCCGCAACATAGCCACGAAGCTCTTGCGGAATTGTCAAAACAGCATAACGAGGGCCTGAAAGGAGGGCAACATTAGCCAATGCACCTCCGGCAATTGTAAAATCAACGTTTCGAGTTCCTGAACCACTAGCCCAGCGATTGCTTGTAGTTGTCCCGCTATTATTGCTTGAAGTAATATTTTGCAAGAGATCAATATTTAAAGCCGCAGCTTTTGCAGTGATCTGATTTGATAGCAAACTATAAGTCGTTGGGATAATTACTGAAGTCATCAATAATGTCCCAGACATGGTCGCTGATAGGACTTTACGCTTGGTTATTACTTTACCTTTTTTACGTGGTGCCTTTTTTTTCTGCATTTCCATTTTTTCCAATCCTCCTAAATCATGTTGGCAATATCTTATGATGATCAGACACAAGAAATTGTTTGGTAATTTCCATAAAGTAATCTATTGTATACACCATTTGTTTATAAAAAAACATAAAAATACTTTGGTTTTTACTTGACCATTCCTGACTTTAACAAGAGCTTGTGTCAAAAGAAGAAAGTTCATAAAAAGCCTTTGTTTAGCTTTTCAAAGCTTCTAGTCGCTTGTTTTAAACAACAAAAAAAATCGCCAATGTTAGCGATTTCTCTTTTTGTCAATATTTTTATTAAGATTGCATTTTTATTCAGACCCCAAAATAGTTTTAAAGTTTATTTATTTGTATTTTCTTCCAGTATTTTCATTCTTCGCAAAAGTTGATGTTCTCCAAATAAAATCAAGAGTAAAACCAGACTCCAACCTCCAATTAATCCTGCAGAATCGATTAGTGGTCGCCCTGTCCTTGAAATGAAAATTCGTGTCGGATGATCCTGAGCAACATAAACTGTAATTTTATCGCCTTCATCACCTAATCTTCTAAAATAAACATCCAAGGGACGTTTTTGATATTCTTTTCCGTCGTATTTATAGGATACTTCATGAATTGCTTTCACATCTGTACCATAAACAATTTTTCCAGAAACAGCTGTTTTTTCTAAACTTTTATTTGTCTGATGGATACCAAGTAAAAACAGAGCCCCGAAAAGCATTGCCACTGCAACAATAAACATGACAATTCGCAAAATTCGCTGAAATATACTAACTATTTTATTCATTTAACATCCTATATTTCTAATTTAATAACTTTCCTGAGTTTAATCCTCTTTTCATTTTAACATTTTTTATTGATAAAAGTCGATATGCTAATTAAGCTACATTCTTAGCTTTTTATGAAATCATAAACAATAACTTGAAAAATACAAGAAAAATTAACGTTTTTTTGGTAAAATTGGCTTAGAAATAGTTATTAATTTTCTCATATTTTACTGACAGGCCTTTGTCAGTAAATTGAAAAATAAAAGGCTCCTAAATAAACAGTGAAAGCTGTTTTTATAATCTATAAAACGAAAGAGGCACATAATGTCCTTTGATGGTATTTTTTTACACCACATGACGGCTGAATTGCAACCGCTTGTTGGTGGACGTATTCAAAAAATTAATCAACCTTTTGACCAAGAACTTGTTTTAACCATTCGGTCAGCTGGTAAATCTCATAAACTTCTACTTTCAGCTCACCCTGTATTTGGACGGGTCCAACTGACGAAAACTGATTTTCAAAATCCTCAAAACCCCAATAACTTTGTGATGATTTTACGGAAATATTTAGCGGGGGCTTTCCTTGAAAAAATCGAACAAGTTGAAAATGACCGCCAAATTATTTTTCACATTTCTACTAAAGATGAGATTGGTGACAGCCTAAAAATTGCTTTAATCGCTGAAATTATGGGGAAACACAGCAATATTATTTTGCTTGAAAAAACCTCACAAAAAATCATTGAATCAATCAAACATATTGGCTTTTCGCAAAATCAATATCGGACGATTTTGCCTGGCTCAACCTATATCGCACCGCCTGCTTCTAATGCTACTGACCCCTTTAAAGCTACTGATGAAGAAATTTTTGATGCGTTACAAACTGAAAAATTACAACAAAAATTCCAAGGGATTGGGCGCGATTCTAAAATCGCATTGACTGGTCTGTCAGTAAAAGAATTCAAAGAAAAATTACTGACGGTTAAACCATCAATTTATCCTACTGACAATTTTTCTAGTATTCAACTTGCTGATGATTTTGTAAGCTTCGATAGCTTATCTGAAATGCTCGATGTTTATTATGCTGACAAAGCTGAACGTGACCGTGTCAAACAAGTTGCTGCTTCTGTCATTAAAAAAATCCAAAATGAATTAAAGAAAAATCGTGATAAATTAAAGAAACAAGAACGAGAATTATTGGCTACTGACAATGCTGAAATTTTCCGTCAAAAAGGTGAGTTGCTTAACACTTTCTTAAATCAAGTCCCAAACGATAAAACAAGTGTGACCTTAGAAAATTACTATACAAACGAACCCTTAGACATCGCTTTAAACCCCGCACTAAGCCCCGCTCAAAATGCTCAACGCTATTTCCACCGTTATCAAAAGTTGAAACAAGCTGTCAAATTTTTGGGAGAACAAATCGCCAAAACTAAAGAAACAATCCATTATTTAGAGTCCGTTGAGTCCAATCTTGAAAATGCTGATGTTCCTGAAATTGCTGATATTCGTGAAGAATTAATTCAAACTGGCTATATCAAACAAAAATATCGCAATAAGAAACAAAAAATGCTGCCACCAGAAAAATATCAAGCTGAAGATGGAACAATTATTTTGGTCGGAAAAAACAATTTACAAAATGAACAAGTCAGTTTCAAACTTTCTCGTCGAGGCGATCTTTGGTTTCACGTTAAGGATATTCCAGGAAGTCATGTTTTGATTACTGGAAATCCAAACCCTTCTGACGAAACAATTACTTTCGCCGGAGAATTAGCCGCCTATTTCAGTAAGGCCCGTTATTCAAATCTTGTTCAAGTAGACGTTTTGGATGTCAAAAAATTACACAAGCCGACCGGAACAGCTCCAGGATTTGTGACCTATGATCGTGAAAAAACGATTCGTGTCACTCCTGATGAAGCTGTCATTAAATCACGTAAGATCAGTAAGTAAAGTTTACTGACGAAAATTAATTTTAAAAATTTGGAGAATCCATGTCTGAAATTATAAAATGTCCTGTTTGCAATCATTTACTTACAAAAGAAGGAAATACTTTTAAATGTGAGAATAATCATACTTTTGATTTGGCTAAAGAAGGCTATCTTAACCTTCTTTTAAATGCCAAAAAAACTTCTGGCGACTCAAAAGAAATGATGGCAGCCAGACGTGATTTTCTCGCAAAAGGTTATTATGAAAAATTATCCGACCGAGTCAATCAACGCTTAAACAATTTGTCTTCAATCAACCAAACCATTGTCGACATTGGTTGTGGGGAAGGTTACTATCTTTCACGTTTCCAAAAAGAAATGGCAGCAGAATCTGCTAAGCTTTATGGAATGGATATTTCTAAGCTCGGGATTCGCATGGCTGCTAAAAAAAACACAACGATTCAATGGTTAGTAGCCAATTTTGCCAATCTCCCTTTTACTGACAAGTCTGTCAGTACTGTTTTGTCCATGTTCGCAGAATATTCTGTCCCAGAAATTGACCGAATTCTTACTGACGAAGGAAATATTATCATCGTCAGAGCCGCTAGTGACCACCTCATTGAATTAAAAAATATTATCTACCCTGAAATTCATGAAAAAGTTAAAGCCTCTTCTATTAAGACTTTCCCTGGATTTTTAGTTGAGCAAGAAAATTATTCTTATCAAGTGACGATTCAAACCACAGAAGATTTATTAAGTTTACTCCTGATGACTCCCCATTATTGGAAAATCAAACCAGAGGGAATTGAAAATCTCAAAAAGTTTGAAGCTTTGGAAGTAACAATCAGTATTGAAATTGATGTATTAAAGCGACAAAAATAAATTTTTTTAATCGAAAAATAATCAACTTTTAAGTAATCATTTTCAAAAAGCATTCTTAGGGAAAAGCCTCGAGTTTATTGCTATGACGGGGCTTTCATATCTTAGACAAATTTGGTATAATTAAATTTGTAATTTTTACAATTTACATTATTATTATAATATTTTATAAGAAGGAGCCACTATGGCAAATGAAACTGTCATTCAAATGATTGATGTCACCAAACGTTTTGGTGATTTTGTCGCAAACGACAAGGTCAATCTTGAGTTGAAGAAAGGTGAGATTCATGCATTGCTCGGCGAAAATGGAGCCGGTAAGTCAACCTTGATGAACATCCTCTCAGGACTCCTCGAGCCTAGCGAAGGCGAAGTCCACGTCAAGGGAAAGCTCGAAAGCATCGATTCCCCCTCTAAAGCAGCAAACCTCGGTATCGGAATGGTTCACCAACACTTCATGTTAGTTGACGCCTTCACAGTTACTGAAAACATCATCCTTGGTAATGAAGTTACTAAAGGAATCAACCTCGATTTAAAGACTGCTAAGAAAAAAATTCTTGAACTTTCTGAGCGTTATGGTCTTTCTGTTGAACCTGATGCGCTCATTCGTGATATTTCTGTTGGTCAGCAACAACGTGTCGAGATTTTAAAAACACTTTATCGCGGGGCAGATATCTTAATTTTTGATGAACCAACTGCCGTTTTGACTCCTGCTGAAATTACAGAATTGATGCAAATCATGAAAAACTTGATTAAAGAAGGTAAGTCAATCATTCTGATCACCCATAAGTTGGATGAAATTCGTGCCGTAGCTGACCGTATCACAGTCATTCGTCGTGGTAAATCTATTGATACCGTTGAGCTTGGCGACAAAACCAATCAAGAGCTTGCAGAACTCATGGTCGGACGCTCTGTCTCATTTATTACTGAAAAAGCTGCTGCCCAACCTAAAGATGTCGTCTTAGAAATTAAAGACCTTAATATCAAAGAAAGTCGTGGCTCCCTAAAAGTAAAAGGATTATCACTTGATGTTCGTGCTGGTGAAATCGTAGGAGTAGCCGGAATTGATGGTAATGGACAGACAGAATTAGTAAAAGCAATCACTGGTTTAACAAAAGTGGATTCAGGTTCTATCAAGCTTCACAATAAGGACATTACTAATCAACGCCCTCGAAAAATAACTGAGCAATCAGTTGGACACGTTCCAGAGGACAGACATCGTGACGGACTCGTTTTGGAAATGACAGTCGCTGAAAATATTGCCTTGCAAACCTACTACAAACCACCAATGAGCAAATATGGTTTTCTAGATTACAATAAAATCAACAGTCATGCTCGTGAACTTATGGAAGAATTTGACGTCCGTGGAGCTGGTGAATGGGTTTCTGCCTCATCTCTTTCTGGTGGTAATCAGCAAAAAGCAATTATCGCCCGAGAAATCGACCGTAATCCCGACTTACTTATCGTTTCCCAACCCACACGTGGTCTTGACGTTGGAGCGATTGAATATATTCATAAACGTTTAATCCAAGCTCGTGATGAAGGAAAAGCAGTCCTTGTTATTTCTTTTGAACTTGATGAAATTCTTAATGTCTCTGACCGAATCGCTGTAATTCACGATGGACAAATTCAGGGAATTGTAAGCCCTGAAACAACCACAAAACAAGAACTCGGTATTTTAATGGTTGGAGGTAACATTAATGAATAATAAAACAAGAAAAGTCCTCGTTCCTCTCATTGCCATTGTTTTTGGTTTCCTGTTAGGTGCGATTATCATGCTAGCCTTTGGCTATAACCCGATTTGGGGTTACGAAGATCTTTTTATTTCTGCTTTAGGAAGTGCAAGATCCATTGGTGAAACCCTACAAACTATGGGACCTTTGATTTTGACTGCTCTATCCTTTGCCGTTGCCATGAAAGTCGGCCTCTTCAATATCGGTATGTCAGGTCAAGCATTAGCTGGTTGGATTAGTTCCATGTGGTTTGCTTTAAGTTTCCCAGATATCCCCCGCTTACTGATGATTCCTTTAGTTGTAATTATCGGAATGGTCTTTGGAGCATTTATGGGATTCATACCCGGTATTCTTCGAGCTCTACTTGGCACCTCCGAAGTTATCACAACGATTATGTTGAATTATATTATGTTGTTCTTCTCAACATTTATGATACACAGTATGTTCCAAAAAAACATTTTGATGGACAATACTACTGACCAAACAAAATTAATTAGTGCAAATGCTTCATTTAGAACCAATTGGATGTCCTCATTAACTGATAATTCAACCTTGAATATCGGACTAATCATTGCATTAATTGCCCTTGTGATTATGGCCATTATCTTCACTAAGACAACTCTTGGGTTTGAAATTAAAGCAGTTGGTTTAAATCCTGACGCTTCAGAATATGCTGGTATCTCAGCAAAACGTACCCTTATCTTATCTATGGTTGTTGCCGGTGCCCTCGCTGGTCTTGGTGGTGTTGTTTATGGGTTTGGATACATGCAAAACTTTGTCTCTCAATCGGCATCCCTTGATATCGGATTTAATGGGATGGCTGTTGCCCTTCTTGGCGGTAATAGTCCTATCGGTATTCTCTTTGCCGCTCTTCTTTTCTCTATTCTTCAAACAGGTGCACCTGGTATGACAAACGATGGTATTCCACCAGAAATCGTTAAAGTTGTCACTGCTGCAATTATATTCTTCATCGCAGTGAAATTCATTATCGAAGTCATGCTACCAAAAGCTAAGGCAATCAAAGCTTCAGAAGCCGCTAAGAAGAAAGGAGAAAAAGCATGAACGTCGTAAACACTTTACAGATTATTGTCGCTAATATGCTCATCTATTCAACACCTCTAATCTTTACAAGTATTGGTGGTGTCTTCTCCGAACGAGGCGGAATCGTCAATGTCGGTCTCGAAGGAATAATGACTATCGGTGCCTTTAGTTCCGTTGTCTTCAACTTAACTACTGCCGGGATGTTTGGAAGCATGACCCCTTGGCTCTCAATCCTCTTTGGAGCTTTAATCGGTGCGCTCTTCTCTTCTCTTCACGCGGTTGCTACCGTCAACCTTAGAGCAGACCATATCGTATCTGGGACCGTACTTAACTTGATGGCTCCAGCACTTGGAGTATTCCTACTTCAAGTTTTCTACCAACAAGGTCAAATTAATATCAATGAACAAATTGGTTATTGGAACGTTCCTTTACTTTCTAATATTCCTGTCATTGGTAAAATCTTCTTTACTCAAACTTCACTCCCAGGTTTCCTTGCAATAGTTGTTGCAATTCTCGCTTGGTACGTCCTATTTAAAACTCGCTTTGGTCTTCGCCTTCGTTCTGTTGGTGAAAATCCTCAAGCAGCTGACACCCTTGGGATTAACGTTTATGCCTATCGTTGGGCTGGGGTACTTCTCTCTGGTGTTCTCGGAGGAGTTGGTGGAGCAATCTATGCTCAAGCAATTTCTGGTAACTTCTCAGTTTCAACTATTGCAGGACAAGGTTTCATTTCGCTTGCAGCCATGATTTTTGGTAAATGGAATCCAATTGGAGCAATGCTATCATCACTTCTCTTTGGACTCTTTACTTCACTGGCCGTTGTCGGTGGTCAAATCCCAGGAATCAAAGAAATCCCTTCTTCATTCCTACAAATGGCACCTTATGTCTTTACAATTATTGTCTTGGCACTCTTCCTTGGAAAAGCAATTGCGCCTAAAGCTGACGGGGTAAACTATATCAAATCCAAATAAATTTCTAAAAATAAAAAAGCCTGTCGATGAACAGACTTTTTTATTATAGTTTAAAGCAAACTTTTAAATATAAAAAAAGAGTTAGTTGAAATTCTCTACTAACTCTTTTTTATTTTTAGTTTTTAACTGCAGAAGCAAATTCTTCTTTAGCAAAAGCTTCATCGATGATAGCTTTCAATTGAGCTCCAGAAGCTTCCATTTTTTGCATTTCAGCATCGTTCAATGGAATGTGAATTGGGTTAACGACACCTTCAGCACCAACTACAGCTGGTTGGCCAAGGTAGCAATCATTTACTCCATATTGTCCATCTTGGAATACTGATACAGGAAGTACTGCATGTTCATCATCAAGAATTGCTTTAGTAATACGAGCAAGGGCTACAGCAACACCGTAGAATGTTGCACCTTTTTTAGCGATGATTGAGTAAGCAGCATCACGTACAGATTCAAACAATTCAACTATTTCTGCTTCGTTAAGGTAGTCATTTTCTTGGAACCATTGTTCCAATTTAACACCAGCAACGTTAGCGTGTGACCAAACAGCAAATTCTGAGTCACCATGTTCACCCATGATGTATGCGTGGATTGAACGAGCATCAACGTCAACTTTTTCAGCCAATGCTTGACGGAAACGTGCAGTATCAAGCGAAGTACCTGAACCTACAACACGGTTTTTAGGGAAACCAGAGAATTTCCAAGTTGCGTATGTCAAGATGTCAACTGGGTTAGCAGCAACGAGGAAGATTCCTTTGAATCCTGAAGCAACAATTTTAGTTACAACATCTTTAGTAATACGAAGATTTTTTTCAACAAGGTCAAGACGAGTTTCACCTGGTTTTTGTGGAGCACCAGAAGTCAAGACAACGAGGTCAGCGTCGCTTGCATCAGAGTAGTCTGCAGAGTAAATCTTTTTAGGTGATGTAAATGCCAAGGCATGAGAAAGGTCTTCTGCATCTCCTTGAGTTTTTTCTTTAAAAAGGTCAACAATACCTAATTCTTGTGCAATTCCTTGGTTAACAAGGGCAAAAGCGTATGATGAACCTACAGCACCGTCACCAACAAGGATAACTTTCTTACGTTGTTTATCAGCCATGATTTTCTTTAATTCCTTTCAAATTATAAACGAGTATTTTTATATAAGTTAATCTAATCAACAATAGGGCCTGTCGATAGCGGCAGGCTGTATTGTTTTAGATCATTAATTGACAAATTATTTAACAGTGCGGATACGCATTGTATTAGTGCGACCAGTACCAACTGGAACACCAGCAACGATGATGATATTGTCGCCAGCTTCAACCAAACCAGAAGCCAATGCAACTTTTTCAGCAACTTCAAACATGTCATCAGTAGATGCAGGTTTTTCAGTCATCATTGGGATAACACCCCAGTTGATCATCAATCCACGTTCAACTTTTTCGTCAAATGTGATAGCCAAGATATCAGCATCTGGACGGTGTTTAGAAATCAAACGAGCTGTGTTACCAGATTCAGTCAAAGCAACGATCAATTTAACATCCATAGCTTCTGCAGCATTTTTAACTGATGCAGCAACAACTTCTGTTACAGTTGATTTGTCGTAACGTTCTGGGTGAAGACGTCCGTATTCTTTCAACATTGTTTGAGCGTTTTTGTTAACAGTAGCCATTGTACGAACTGATTCGCGTGGGTATTTACCATTAGCAGACTCACCTGAGAGCATTGTAGCATCAGTTCCGTCAATAACAGCGTTAAATACGTCTGAAATTTCTGAACGTGTCGCACGTGGGTTGTAAGTCATTGATTCAAGCATGTTTGTTGCAGTTACAACAATTTTACCTGCTTTGTTGACTTTGCTGATAATCAATTTTTGGTAAACTGGAACCATTTCAAATGGAACTTCGATACCCATGTCACCACGAGCAATCATGATACCATCAGCTGCTTCGATGATTTCATCAAGGTTTTCAATCCCTTGTTGGTTTTCAATTTTAGCCAAAAGTTGTACGTGTGGATTACCAGTTTCTTCACAAATACGACGTACTTCTTTAACGTCATTTGCAGTACGTACGAATGAGATAGCGATAAAGTTAATTCCACCAGGTTGTGAAAGACCGAAACGGATATCTGCATCGTCACGTTCAGCAAGGGCTGGGAAAGGAATTTTAGTGTTAGGAATGTTAACACCTTTTTGTTTACCGATAACACCATCATTTTGTGCTTCAACTTCGAATTCACGAGTTGCTGCGTCTTTACCAGTCAATGACAAACCAAGTTTACCATCATCAATCAAGATAGTTTGACCGATTTCAACATCATCAAAGATGTCAAGTCCGCCAGCTACGTTCAAGGCAATCAATTCAGGAGTTGATTTAAGACCTTGTTTAGTTGCAACGCGGAATTTATCTCCAGTAACAACGCTGATTGAATCAGCACCATCAGCGAAGAGTTCTGTACGCATTTCAGGACCTTTAGTATCAAGCAAGAAACCTACTTTGTGACCAGCGATTTCTTCAGCGCGGTGAACAGTTGCCATACGAGCACCTTGTTCAGGATGGTCACCGTGTGAGAAGTTGAAACGGAAGACGTTTGCGCCTTCTTCAATCAAAGCTGCAATGTTTTTTGCTGATGCTTCGACGTCAAGAGATTCTCCCCAATAGCCGCTTTCACCAAATTTTTTGCCACCACGAATTTCGACAGCAGGTCCAAGAGTTGAGACGATTTTTACACGTTTATTCATTTTGTGTTTTTCTCCTATAATGATTAATTATATATCTCTGCCCTAATTATGCGTTTAACACTTAACTAGAAACAGATTTGCAGTAACTTAGTTAAGGTTAAGATTGTTGAGTGCTGAGTTAAGACGGTAAAGTTCAAGACCGGCTTTATGCGGGTTGTTTACTTTGATGCCACCTTCAGTAGTCAAACTAAAGAGTGCTCCTTCTTCAGCAGTTCCGAGAATTGGACTTTCTACAAGTTCTTCATTACGGATACCAACGGCTACGCCACCGATTCCATCACGAAGCAATTCAACGGCACGAGCTCCCATACGTGAAGCAAGAACACGGTCACGAGCTGTTGGTGAACCACCACGTTGGATGTGTCCAAGAACAGAAACACGAAGGTCTCCTTTATAACCAGCTTCTTTAAGTTTTGTAGCAAATTGTTCACCAGACATCACACCTTCTGCAAGGACAATAATATGGTGATTTTTACCTTTTTCGTAGCCTTTGTTGATATTGTTCACTACGTTTTCAATCTTAAATTCTTTTTCTGGAATACAAATATCATCCGCACCAGCAGCGATACCAGCATTCAAAGCGATATCTCCAGCATTACGTCCCATTACTTCTACAACGAAAGTACGGTTATGTGATGATGAAGTATCACGGATTTTATCCAAGGCATCTACGACTGTTGAAACAGCTGTATCAAAACCAATTGTAAAATCAGTTCCTACGATATCGTTATCGATTGTGCCTGGAAGTCCAACAGCTGGGAAACCATGTTCTGTAAGACGCATAGCTCCATGGTAAGATCCGTCACCACCGATTACAACGACACCTTCGATACCGAATTTTTTAAGTTGCTCAATCCCAGCAAGTTGTCCTTCTACTTGAGCAAATTCTGGGAAACGTGCTGAGTACAAGAATGTACCACCACGACCGATTTTATCACCAACTGAAGCTGACGTAAGCGGGAAAATGTCTCCCGCAACCATGCCCGCATATCCGTGATTGATACCGTAAACTTCGATACCTTCAGAAATTGCTTTGCGAACAACTGCACGAATAGCCGCATTCATCCCTGGGGCATCACCACCAGAAGTCAAAACTGCAATGCGTTTCATTTAAATCTGTCCTCCGAAATTGAGATACACAGCAAAAATACGTAAACGTTATTAATATTTTTACCATGTTCATTTGTTGTCTAGTTCATTATATCACGTATTTATAAAAAAATCTCTTTACAAACTGTATGAAACGTTTTCATTGTTTCTTTTTTTCTAAGCCTTATTTTGCAAGGGTTTTCTAACATTTTCAAATAATTTTTTTAGACTTCATTTGCTTCTTATTCTTCTATAATATGACACAATATTAGCCATTCTATTCTTTTATATTTTAACAAAAAAGTAAAGAATCTTTTACTTTTTTGTTTATTTTTCTAATTATTCATTTTGAAAATTGAAATTATTTTCATAAAAAAATGAATTCCTTTCGAAATTCATTTTCAAGATTATGCTTCGTAACGTTTTTCACCATCAAGATAAGTCGCAACTAAATCATATTCATTGTCTAATACGATGAAATCAGCTGCAAGCCCTGGTTTGATTTGTCCACAAACATCATCAATATTTACTGATTTTGCTGGTGTTAACGAAGCCATCATAACTGCTTCTGCTGGTGTAGCAATCCCCCAGTCAATCACATTTTTAACGGCTGTTTTAAGTGTTAAAATTGAAGCGGCTGGGCGGCCTGTTGGAAGCCAAGCTGCACCATCGCGCACTTCTACTTCGTATTCTCCAAGCATATAAGGACCATCAGGAAGTCCTGCGGCACGCATTGAGTCTGTAATCAAAACAACATGGTCAGCGCCTTTCATTTTCACAACAATTTCAGCGGCTTCTGGACGAACATGGTGACCATCACAAATTAATTCAGCGTAAGTATTTGGAGTATTTAAAATTGCTCCAACCATCCCTGGTTCTTGGTGGGTCATTCCTGACATCCCATTGAATGTGTGAACCCATACAGATGCTCCAGCTTGAACACCGGCAACTGCTTGCTTATATGTCGCGTTTGAATGGCCTAAGGCAATGACAACCCCTGATTCAGTCGCTTTACGAATAAAGTCTTCTGAACCTTCGCGTTCTGGTGCAAGACCAATTTTCTTAAGCATTCCATGTGCAGCTTCTTGCCAATCTTCAAGCTCCCACATTTTAGCATCACGCATGTATTTAGGGTTTTGAGCCCCTTTCTTTTCTTCTGTAAAGAAAGGACCTTCAAAGAAAATACCACGTACTTTAGCTCCGCGTGCTTCTTGGTAGTGTTCTCCTACAACTGTACAGACCGCTTTCAAGCCTTCATGGTCATCTGTTAAAGGACTTGGCAAAAATGAAGTAACTCCTGCTGACAATAATCCTTCTGACATTGTCCCCATGATTCCTTCTACTTCAGCATCTTGGGCATCTGCACCACCGAAACCATGAATATGTGTTTCAACTAATCCTGGGGCAATAGATTGTCCTGAATAATCTAAGATTTCAGCTCCTGCTGGCGCTTCTTCTGTCCATTCTCCAAATTTTCCATCAGTAATTTCTAAGAAACCACCTTTTTTTGTTTCATAAGCGTAGAAAAATTGATCTGCTTTAATATAGTAAGTCATAAATATCTCCTCTTCTTTTTCTTTAATTTTAGCACCCTTTATCTTTTTTGTCAATAAACAGTATATACCAATTATCAGAATAAAAAAATTACTGACAGCTTCGTCAGAGCTTATCTATCACACGTTGGCGGATAAGAATGCTGGTCAATTTCTGTCAGTAATTTTAAAATTTAATTTAATTGTTTATTATTTGATAATTGTAACAATTTTTCTTTAATTTCTTCTTCCATCTTAGAAAGTTCAACTTCACCTTGTTGACGTTTTTGACGTCCTTCCGCTTGAATACGCATGGTTTCTTGGATAGTATCCACTAGGTTTTGTTGAGTTAATTTCAATGTTTCAATATCAACTAAGCCACGTTCATTTTCTGTTGCGGCTTCAATTGTTGAAGCTTTAAGCATTTCTGAATTCTTACGCAACAAATCATTGGTTGTTTCAGAAACAATCCGTTGGCTAGTCAATGCATCTTTTTGTTTCAACAAAGTCAAAGCAATCGCCACTTGGTTCTTCCAAAGAGGAATCGCAGTATTTATGGAAGTTTGAATTTTTTCAGCCAATTCTTGGTTGGTGTTTTGAATCAAACGGATTTGTGGGGCTTGTTGGATGGTCAGCTGACGAGCAAGCCGTAAATCATGGGCTCGTTTTTCTAAACGATTTTTATATGATTCTAAATCATTCACTTTTTGAACAATTAAGGCATTGTCAGTAGATTCTTGCGCTTCCTTGCGTGCTTGAGGTAATATTTCAGTGTCCAATTCTTGAACTTTTAATTCGGCCCCTGCAATATAAACATTCAAGGCTTTGAAATAATTCAGGTTTTCATCATAGAGTTTGTCAAGCATTTCATTATCTTGCAAAAGCCCTTGTTGTTCATTATTTAATTTGGCCGAAATTTTGTCAATTCCAGCTCCGATTTTTTGATATTTTTGAGTCACTTCAAAAATCGAGCGTTTAACTTTACCAAACATTTTGGTAAAAATCCCTTTGTTTTCAGCAACCAATTCGTTGGGATTGGCTTGTTGCAAATTGAACATCAAGTCTGTTAGTGATGAGCCAACTTCACCTAAATCTTGGGCTTGAACTTTATTTAAGACACTTTGCGAAAATGCTGAAATTTTATCTTGAGCACTCGCTCCATAATTAATGACAGATTGGGCACTTGATTCATCCAATTGTTTAGATAATTCTTTTGCTTTTTCTAATTCGTCAGTAGAAAGGACTTCTACAGCTGCCAATGAGGCATTTTGATGCATTTTTACAATTTCTGATTTTTGTTGCTCATCTAATTGGTCTGCTTCTTTGATGACTTTATCATTCGTCATCAAATCATCTAAAATTGGGTTGTCCATATCTTTATTTTCCTTTACTAGTCTTAGATTACTTACTTTATATTATAAATGATTCCTGCCAAAATTGACAGGAATATTCGTCTTTTATTGACAGAATCGTCAGTTTTTACTGACAAAAATTATTTAATCTTGTCAGTAAATTTATTTGTCAAAATCAACTTGATGTTTAATGACATTCACATCATCCATCAGTATTTCGTGGTAATTTTTAGAAATCGAATTAGACAATGTTTTTATCAATAATAGAGTCTCATCTAAATCACGATTAATATCTTCGGTTCTTACTGATTGTTTCTTCATCTCGATAAATTTCTCTGACAATTTGACCATATTTGGCAAGTCTTTATAAAGAAACTCATTTTGTTTAGTAAGTTCTTGTGGATTTTGAACAATATATTTGAAAGTATGCTTACTAGCATCTAAGCCACCTGTTACTGACTCAACAACTTGTAAATCATCTTCTTTTTTCAATAATTTTTCCCAAGTTTTGATGTTTTCTTTGGCTTCAGATAAGTTTTCACGAAATATTTTGATGTCTGTATCAGAAAGTCCTGCTTCGTGGTAACGTTCAATATTTTCTTTTTTACTCATTCCTTTGTCCTGATACCTCTCTTCTTTTTCAGTCGAATTTTTGCGCATAAAACTGATACCTATAATCATTTTTATTATTAAGAAAAAGAGAACTAAACCAAAAATCACATTCACGATTCCTAGATGACCATAACCAAACATCATCCCGTGATGATTCATAAATAAACTGACTGGCATATTTTTTTCCTCCCGCTTGTGTCCTGTTTTCACAAGTTTCTAATTTTTAAATTTCAATTTTAAGAATAACCTTTCGGATATATCTCTATTTTATCATAATATTTAAACCCTAAATCATACTTAGGGCTGATTTTTATTCTTGCTTATGTTAAAATGTAAAGGAAACCAAAATGAAAGAAAGGATCATTTCTATGAATCCACAAAAAATTGCAGTTTTAGGTCCAGGCTCATGGGGAACTGCTCTTTCACAAGTTCTTAATGATAATGGTCATGAAGTTCGTATCTGGGGAAACAACCTAGAACAAATGGCCGAGATAAATGAAAAACATACGAATACACGCTACTTTAAAGATGTTGTCTTAGATGAAAAAATAAAGGCATATAGTCGTTTAGATTTAGCTTTGGAAAATGTTGATGCCATCCTATTTGTTGTACCAACGAAAGTTACACGATTGGTTGCAAAACAAGTTGCCCAAGTCCTTAAACATAAAGTTCATATCCTACATGCTTCAAAAGGGCTTGAACAAGGGACACATGACCGAATTTCGACAATTCTTGAAGAAGAAATTCCAGCTCAATTTCGCGGTGAGATCGTTGTCGTTTCTGGCCCTTCTCATGCTGAGGAAACGATTGTTCGCGACATCACTTTGATTTCTGCAGCTTCTATCGATCATGATGAAGCAAAATATGCTCAATCCATCTTTAGTAATGACTATTTCCGTCTCTATACTAATACTGACGTGATTGGAGTCGAGACAGCTGGTGCTCTTAAAAACATTATCGCGGTTGGAGCAGGGGCATTACACGGTCTTGGTTTTGGTGACAATGCTAAAGCAGCAATTATTACCCGTGGGCTTGCCGAGATTACTCGATTAGGCGTTGCCATGGGAGCTGAACCTTTAACTTACAGTGGTCTTTCCGGAGTCGGTGACCTTATTGTAACAGGGACGTCCATTCATTCACGAAATTGGCGGGCAGGCGATGCTCTTGGCCGCGGTGAAAAAATAGCAGATATCGAAAAGAATATGGGAATGGTTATTGAAGGAGTTTCAACGACTAAAGCAGCTTATGAGCTTGCTCAACGACTTGGAATTGACATGCCTATCACTGAAACAATTTACAAAGTTCTTTATGAAAATCTTGATGCAAAATCAGGAATTCTTGATATCATGCGCCGCGAAACTCGCGCTGAAAATGAATTCATTAATATTAATAAATAAAAAAATTCGATTTTACTAATTAAATAAAGGAGTTAATTATCATGAAACAAACTACAGTACCTAACAAAGCCAGAAAAGTTCGTAAAGCTGTTATTCCTGCCGCCGGTCTTGGAACTCGCTTTTTACCAGCAACTAAAGCCATTGCCAAAGAAATGTTACCAATTGTTGATAAACCTA
Source organism: Lactococcus sp. (assembly GCF_036648155.1). Classification (NCBI taxonomy): domain Bacteria; kingdom Bacillati; phylum Bacillota; class Bacilli; order Lactobacillales; family Streptococcaceae; genus Lactococcus; species Lactococcus sp. Next base: position 180,286 of record NZ_JAVXIY010000005.1, read on the forward strand.
CTATCCAATTCATCGTTGAAGAAGCTTTGAAATCTGGAATTGAAGACATTTTGATTGTAACTGGTAAAGCAAAACGTCCAATTGAAGACCATTTTGACTCAAATATTGAGCTTGAACAAAATTTGCTTGAAAAGGGAAAAACAGAATTACTTAAACTTGTTGAAGAAACAACAGATATCAACCTTCATTTTATCCGCCAATCTCATCCAAAAGGTTTGGGACACGCTGTTCTTCAAGCCAAAGCTTTTGTTGGCAACGAACCTTTTGTAGTTATGCTTGGTGATGATTTGATGAATATCACAGGCAATGAAACTCCTTTGACTAAAGACTTGATTAATGATTATGAAAAAACTCATGCTTCAACAATCGCTGTAATGAAAGTACCTCATGATGAGGTTGACAAATACGGAGTAATCGACCCAAATGGTGAAGTTTCTAAAGGTCTTTACAATGTTGAACGTTTTGTTGAAAAACCAAAAGTTGAGGAAGCTCCTTCAGACCTTGCAATTATCGGTCGTTACCTCTTGACTCCAGAAATTTTTGATGTTTTAGAAACACAAGTACCTGGTGCTGGAAATGAAATTCAATTAACTGATGCGATTGAACGTTTGAATAAAACACAACGTGTCTTTGCTCATGAATTTACTGGGAAACGTTATGATGTAGGTGATAAACTTGGTTTTGTGGAAACAACAATCGAATATGGTTTAGAACATCCACAAATCGGCGACAATTTGAGAAATTATATCATCGAAAAAGCTAAAGAACTTTCTAAAGATGAGCCAAAACAAAATACGAAAAAATAAGAAGAGCCTATTGGCTTTTTCTTTTTGATTTCGTGAATTTTTTCATTAATTTTGCTATAATTAATCTTAATGAACTTCTTTAAAAACACGATAATTTTTTTAAAAACAATAAAAACGAAACCGCTTGATTTTGTTATCATTTTCGTGTTATTTATTGCTTCCTTTTCAACAATATTCCTTTTTGCTACTGGTTCTACTGGAGCCAAAGCCGAGCTTCGGATTAGCGGGAAAGTCATAAAAACATTTGATTTGAAAAAAAATCAAACTTGGACTTACCGTGATAAAGATGGCGACTATAACAAAATAGAGGTAAAAAACGGCGAAATTGCAGTTGTTGAAGCGAATTGTAAAGACCAAATTGATGTCCAACGAGGCTTTATTTCTAAAACAGGGGAAACAATCGTTTGTTTACCTCACAATTTAGTGATTGAAGTGATGAGTGGTCAAAAAGACGAACAGGTAGATTATAAGGTATGAATATCAAAGAATACGTTTATGTTTCCTTATTAACTGCTGCTGCAGTAGTCATGGGAATCATTGAAAGCACACTGCCGCCTTTTTTTGCTTTTGCTCCTGGAGCTAAGGTAGGATTGGCCAATTTAGTCATGATTATTGCTGTCTTTACTTTGAAATGGCAACAGGTTTGGGTCATGCAAATTCTTCGTCTTTTAATAACAGCACTTTTTACTGGATTTTCTGTCTTTCTCTATTCTTTTGCTGGCGGAATTTTATCTTTATTAGCCATGTACTTAATGAAGCAATTTGGACCAAAGCTAGTCTCACTGATTGGTATTTCAACTGTTGGTGGATTTTTCCATAATTTTGGCCAGTTAGCTATGGCTTCACTTTTAGCGAAAACAACTTCTGTCATGCTATATTTGCCATGGCTTGCCTTTTTTGGAATACTAGCTGGTTTTGCGATTGGTATTGCCGGGAATCAATTAATTTCACGGGTTAAACCCATACAGGAACTATTTATCAAAGAGAGTAAACAATGGACTTAAAAAATAACTTTTGGAAAGACTATCCAGCACTTGAGAAGGAATTAGCTCAAGTACATCAATTAATGAAAAGCCATGTTACCATCAAGAATTCTGATGTCAAATCGGCTATTTTTGATATTTTTGATGCAGGTGGGAAAATGTTACGCCCTGCTTATCTGCTTCTATTTTCAGGATTCACTGACCTTTCAGAGAGCGAGCGATTGGCTCTTGCTGCTTCTGTCGAAATGATGCACACGGCAACTTTAGTACATGATGATGTGATTGATCATGCTGATACCCGACGTGGAGTTGCCACCTTGTCAGCAAAATATGGGCCTGAAATTGCTGTTTATGCCGGCGACTATCTCTTTATTGCTGTCTTTCGTTTAATGTCAGAACACTCATTAGAATTGTCAAATTTAACTAAAAACATTGGGTCAATTGAGCGTTTGTTAGGTGGCGAATTGGGTCAACTTAATCATCATTTTAATCTTCAACAAACTTTGGATGATTATATTGAAAACATTTCGGGAAAAACGGGAGAACTTTTTGCACTTTCTGCTTCTGTTGCTCCTTTGATTTCCAAGAATAATGCTCTGACAAAACGAGCCTACAAAATCGGCATGAATATTGGAATTTCTTTCCAAATCATGGACGATTATTTGGACTATGCCTCAACGGCTCAAACCCTTGGTAAACCAGTCCTTGAGGACATCAAACAAGGCATTTATTCGGCTCCTGTCCTCTTTGCTTTACAGGAAAACAATGCTCTCGTTTCTGACTTAATTAAAAATGAAAAATTCGATGAAGTTTATGATTTTATCAAAACTTCTGATGCCCTTGAAAAAACAAAAGCACTTGCGAAATCTTATACCCTCTCAGCTTTGAATTTAATCGATAAATTACCTAAAGGTGAGAATCGAGAGCTGATTGCTGAAATTACTAGAAAACTTTTGGAGCGAACTTTATGACCCCTGATGAATTTTTGTCAGCACTGACAGAATTTGATATTCAACTCTCTGATAAACAAATCAAACAGTTTGAACGCTATTTTGAACTTTTGGTTGAATGGAATGAAAAAATTAATCTGACCGCAATTACCGAAAAAAACGAAGTCTATTTAAAACATTTTTATGACTCGGTTGCGCCAATTTTGTATGGATTGATTACTGACCAACCTGTCAGCATTTTAGATATTGGGGCCGGAGCTGGTTTTCCTAGCTTACCAATGAAAATTATTTTCCCTGAACTAGAGGTAACAATCATTGACTCTTTAAACAAACGAATTAATTTTTTAAGTTTACTGACAGAGGAATTAGGCCTCGAAAACGTGACTTTACTTCACGGACGAGCTGAAGATTTTGGTCAGGATGCTAATTATCGCGGAACTTTTGATTTTGTGACTGCCCGTGCAGTTGCTAGACTCTCCGTCCTATCAGAATTTACAATTCCTTTTCTCAAGAAAAATGGTAATTTATTGTCATTAAAAGCAGCTCAATTTGAAGAAGAATTAACAGATGCTAAAAAAGCCATTGCAATTCTGGGCGGAAAATTCATCAAGGAAGTCGCTTATGAATTGCCTAATGGCGATGAACGCCACATTGCCGTCATTGAAAAGAAAAAAGAAACACCAAAGAAATATCCACGTAAAGCAGGCACTCCTGCTAAAAGTCCAATAAAATAAAAAATCGGCTAATCATTGCCGATTTTTTTGGTCAAGTTGCTAATAAGCACTGAGATTGAAACAATGGCCGTAAAGCTATTCATAATCATTGCTGGTGCAGTAAGCGATAAGGTAATGAAGACTGAAAGTAAAATAAAGGTAAGATGTATCGTCCGATAACGAAACCAAAAATGAGCAATTTTTGACTGGTATTTCGATTTTTTCTTGTTTTGAACTCGATGCCAAGAATGGACCGCAAGTACTGTCAGCAAATCTAATAAGAACATATAAGCAAAAGCCATACCAAAAGCGACGGCAATTGAACTAAAATTGATTTCTGTTAAAACTTTATAAAGTGTAATTGTTTTACTATCATGGACTAATAGCGCATTTCCAACCTCAGTATAAATGACCGTGAAGAGATATCCAAGGACAAGTGCAGTACAAATTCCAATTAAAACAATGAAAAAATGCGAAATTCTTTTCATATTATTGATTCCATTCTTCCTTTATCACATGATAAGCTGAAACAGGGTCTTTTGCTTGTGTAATTGGTCGACCAACAACAATGTAATCTGAACCAATAGTTCTGGCTTCTTTTGGTGTCATAACACGCTTTTGGTCACCTTTACTTGAGCCTTCTGGACGAATTCCCGGTGTTAAACAAATGAATTCTTTTGATGTTGCCGCTTTAATTTTTTCAACTTCATGAGCGGAGCAAACGACACCATCAAGTCCGGCTTGGGCTGTTTTTTGTGCGTAATTAATGACAGATTCTTCAAGACTGGTCATAATTTTTTGGTCATTTTGCATAATTTCCTCAGAAGTCGAGGTTAATTGCGTAACGGCAATTAGTTTTGGTCTTTGACGTCCAGTTGGAGTCCCTACTTCTAAACCGCGTTTAGCTGCAACCATCATCTCAACCCCGCCAGCAGCGTGAACATTGACCATATCAACTCCCAAACGGGCTAAAACACGCATGGATGATTCAACTGTATTTGGAATATCATGAAGTTTTAAATCAAGGAAAACGCTATGACCGAGCGATTTCACATAATATACTACTTGTGGGCCGGCGGTATAAAAAAGTTCCATACCAAGTTTGATGTAGAGTTTTTCAGACGGGTCAAATTTTTCAAGGAAATCTTTCACATCTGAGAATTCTGGGAAATCTAGGGCAATAACAGGTCTATTTTCTTGCATTTTTTCTTCTTTCTTTTCTTAATATTTATTGACAGAACTGCCAGATTTACTGACGGTTCTTTTATTTAATGATAAAATACTCAATTTTTAACCGATGAGGATCGATAGAATCATCAGGTCCGTAGAGAATTATTTTCTGCCTTCTTTTACTTCTTGAATCAAGCGTTCTAAACTTTCAATCCCGTACTGGTCCATAAGCTCTGGTAATTTATCAATAATTTTGGGACAAACAAATGGGTCAGCAAAATTCGCAGTCCCCACCGCAACAGCTGACGCTCCAGCCATATACATTTCTAAAACATCTTGAGCGTTGGCCACACCGCCCATTCCAATGATTGGAATATCAACGACCTGCGCCACTTGGTGAATAAGTTTGAGCGCAACTGGTTTGATAGCTGGCCCTGATAAGCCTCCTGTGATATTTGCTAAAATCGGCTGACGAGTTTTCAAATCAAAACGTACGCCCATGAGTGTATTAATCATGGTTAAACCGTCAGCACCCGCTACCTCTACTGCCTTTGCAATCGGAACAATATCAGTCACATTGGGTGAAATTTTCACATACAAAGGCACCTTACTTACCGCTTTACAAGCTTTAACTAGAGCCGCCGCAACTTCTGGGTCAGTTCCAAAGGCTTGCCCGCCATGATTGACATTTGGACATGAAATATTTAATTCGATGGCTTTAACATTTGCTGCATCACCAATTTTAGCGCATACAGCCACATAATCAGCTTCTTCAGAACCTGCTACATTGGCAATAATTGGTAACTCTGGAAAATTTTCGTTGAGCCAAGGAAGTTTTTCTGTCATTATGACTTCTAATCCCGGATTTTGCAGCCCAATGGCATTAAGCATGCCACTCGCTGTTTCAGCCACACGTGGTGTTGGATTTCCAAAACGAGGATGAAGAGTCGTCGCCTTAACCATGATTGAACCCAATTTGTTCAAATCATAATATTTCGCATATTCTTCGCCAAAACCAAAACAACCTGACGCTGGGATAATTGGATTTTTTAAGTCAAGTCCAGGTAATTTTACTGACAGACGATTGTTTTCAGTCATTATTTCTCTCCTAATTTAATGTGAGAATCATCAGCTGTGCTGACAATTCTTTAATCCACAGATAAAATGCTCATATTAATCGCATTTTACTGACAGAATCATCAGTTGCACTAACAATTCTTTTATCCGCGACTAAAATACTCCCTATTCGGTCGCATTTTACTGACAGAACTGGCAGATTCTCTGTCATTTCTTTTAATTGCTGATATCCTATTGATAGAACATTTCAATTACAATGAAAGCTGTTTCCCTAAAAAGACCGGTCCATCTTCGCAGACCTTGAGAGCATGGCTTTCATCTTCTTTATCATGTTCGACGCAGGCATAACAGGCGCCAATCCCACAAGCCATTCGACTTTCCATTGAAATATAAAGGCGCTCTAGTTGGTCATATTTTTTGGCAACTGCTTTAAGCATGGCTGGCGCACCACAAGTATAAAGGGCATCCGCCTCGAAATCAATTTCATTCATTAGCATACCCACATGTCCTTTTGTACCATAAGAGCCATCATCAGTAGCAATTTTCAGTGTCACATTTTTCAAATTAGAAAATTCATTTTCTAAAATTTTGACATTCTCAGAAGCAAAACCAAGTAATATGGTCATTTGACAACCGGTTTTCTCTAGTTGTTTTGCCAGTTCATAAAGAGGGGGAACCCCAATTCCACCACCGATAATCAAAATTTTATCAGTCGAAGTCACCTCCGCTACTGGAAAACCATTTCCCAAAGGACCCATGACATCCACTTTTGCACCAGATTCCAATTTTGAAAGTTCATAGGTTCCAGTCGTTTCATCTCCAATCCGATAAAGAATCGTACAAGTTTTTGCCCTTTTATCCCAACTCGAAATTGAAATTGGTCGACGTAATAACATGGCTCCATTAGGCACAGCCAGATGGAGAAATTGTCCGGGCAAATCCATTTCATCTACTAACGTTCCTTTAAGCACCATCTCAAAAATATTGTAGGCGACCTCACGTTGGCTGACAACTGTCATCATCTCTTGTAATTGGGACATTATTTCTCCATTCTTTTATTTACCGATAAAATGCTCTAAATTATATAATAAAAAAACACTTGTAAGAGAACTTACAAGTGTACTAAAAAATTGGTCATTTACTGACAGACAAATACGCTAAAAAAGAAGTTCATCCTTAGTTTGTCAGTAATCCAAGATAAATTTTCCGTATCCTTGCAAGCCTCTCTGGACTTAGTTAAAGGTTTTAAAATATTATAACGAAAAAAGTGTCATTCGTCAAAGATTTTTTTAACGATTTGCGTTTATTTTTTTCAAATTTGGGAAACTTACAATCAAACTGACAATAATTAAGATGAAAAATAAAGCTAAAATAATTGAAGTTCCTTGGCTTGTTCCAGTTTTGAAACCATTAAGACCTTGGAAGAGTGAAAGGGTTGTTGCAACTACTGCCGTTGCGACCGCTCCGATAAATTGTTGTAAAGTATTGACCAAAGCATTTCCATCAGAAAGCTCCTCCGTTGACAAGGTGCCCAAACTGCAAGTCATCAAATTACTATAAGAAATTCCCAAACCTAACATCAAAACAATGTGCGCAATCAAAAGGAGAGCGAGACTCTTAGTCGGTAAAAATACAAAAAGCAAAACGAGTCCCAAAGCCGCTAAAACTAAACCTGTCGTAATCGGCTTTCTTGCCCCAATTTGGTCTAAGATTTTACCAGAAATCGGAGCCAAAACAGCCCCTATCAAAGCTCCAGGAAACATAAATATTCCGGCAACAGATGAACTAAATCCTGCTGATACTTGAAGAAAACTTGGCAAAATAAATGATAAACCTAATAATAAAGCTTGATAAACTAAAAGACTAAAAATTAAGGCAACGAAGCGACGATTTTTCATGATTCCCAAATCAATTAACGTTTCTTTACGATTGAAACGAACAAACATGACTGCTCCAATCATTCCGATGACGAACAAAAGTGCGAAAGTAAGCAAATGTTCTGCACTCAAAGCCGAAATGAAGGCAAAGAACATAATTGACAAGGCAATAACTGGACGAAAGGCCAATTTTTTTGGTGTTTTTGCAATTTCTCTTGGAAGGGCAGCTAAACCAAGAAATAAGGAAATGATAACTAAAGGAAGTAAAAAGATGTAGATATAGCGCCAATCAAGTGCATGAGCAATAATTCCCCCATAAGTTGGGCCAATAGCTGGCGCAATAGAGGTTGTTAGAGTTCCAATTCCCATCATCATTCCTCTTTTATGAAGAGGTGCCTTAGTTAATATAAGATGGAACATCAGAGGTAAACCAATCCCTGTCCCGATCCCTTGTAAAAGGCGGCCAAACAAAAGCATGGCAAAATTCGCTGAGAAACAGTTGGTTAAGACTCCAACTAAAAAGAAAAGGTTGGCAATCAAGAAAAGCTTTCTTGCCGAAAAGCGCTCATTAAAATAAGAAGAGAGAGGAATCGTAATCGCAATCACAAGAAGATAAATCGTCGTTACCCATTGTATTTTTGATGTAGAAAGTCCAAACTCATGAATGAGCGTTGGGAAAGTCACATTCATCGCGGTTTCAATCAGAACACCAGAAAACGACAAAATACCTGTAGCAATCACTGCCCCTAATAAGTGGAAATGGTTGTTTTTATTCATGCAATAAAATCTCCTAAAACTAAACAAAAAGAGGCGAAATTATTATTCTAGAATAATAATTTCGCCTCTGTATAATTCAACATAATTTATGTTATCTGTACGAAAGTTATAACTTGTCTATTATATCTATAAATCTCATAAAATGCAAGTCTTAACTTTTTAGTCCTATGATATAAAAATTTATTTAAATAAACAAGAGAGAATCAATAAATTCCTACTTTAGTCTGATTTTAGTAAATTTTCAAATAATTGGTAGGCTTCATCAAATAAATTTGATATAATTAAGTCAAATAGCCTAGCTATTCACTAAAGGAAAGGAAGACAAATTCGGTCACTCGTAACATTGAGTGTCTTGAATTTGTTTGTAAAAGAATACATGGGAATTATTAAAGCTGCAACAGGTTCACTCGGTGGGGCTTTGGCTGACCAATGGCTTGAGGTCATTGAGCCAAATGAAATGTCAGACCAAACCGTTTTCACTAAGGGAATCAAGGTGAGAAAAGATGCAAAACGTGGTTCTAATCGCAAAGGAACCGAAGATGTGATTACTGACGGTTCTGTTGTTCACGTTTATGAAAATATGATGATGATTCTTGTTGATGGTGGTAAAATCATTGACTATACTGCCGAACCGGGTTATTATACCGTCAAAAATGATACTGCACCAAGTCTTTTCAATGGTGATTTACGTGATTCGATTCAAGAAAGTTTCTTTCGTTTCAAATTTGGTGGTACAACTCCTCAAAAACAAGAAGTTTATTATGTCAATCTTCAAGAAATCAAAGGCATTAAATTTGGCACAGCAACACCTCTCCAATACTTTGATAATTTTTATAATGCGGAGCTTTTCTTACGTACACACGGAACTTACTCAATTAAAATTACTGACCCACTAGCTTTTTATGCCAATGTCATTCCTAAAAATGCTGACCATGTGGAAATTCAAGAAATCAACGACCAGTATCTGGCTGAATTTTTAACGGCATTAAATACGTCAATCAATCAGTATTCTGCTCAAGGTGAACGTGTTTCATTTTTAACATCGAAAAGCATGGAGCTCAGCAAGTACATGGCTTCTGTTCTTGATGAGGATTGGAAAAAATTACGTGGCATGGAAATTGTTTCTGTTGCCGTGGCAAGTATTTCTTATACTGATGACAGTCAAAAATTGATTAACATGCGTAATCAAGGGGCAATGCTTGGTGACCCATCCATCCGTGAAGGTTTTGTGCAAGGGGCTGTCGCTCGTGGTCTTGAAGCAGCTGGCTCAAACACCGGAGGTGCAGCAAATGCCTTTATGGGCATGAATATGGGTGGACAAAATCTTGCTGGTTTTTCACAAACCAATCAAGCACAAATGGAATCTCAAGCAGAAAATAAGGCAGATACTTGGACTTGCCCCGAGTGTAATACAAAAAATACTGGTAAGTTCTGCTCAAATTGTGGGCAAGCAAAACCGTCAGCTACTCCTGTCATGCCTGAATTAAACATGGCTTGTAACGAATGTGGGGCAGTTGTTAATTTAGCAAATGGCGTCCCTAAATTCTGTCCTGAATGTGGCAAACCCTTTGTCGCTAAAGCTCTTTAAACCAATTGATATATCCTTATAAGATAAAGTAGTCCTAAGTTAGGGCTGCTTGTCTTTGCGTATTTTCAAGAATTTATATTTTAAAATTCTAATTTTCTGAACTGAATTCAAATGACTAAAAGTCCTGAATAAAACTTTTCATAGCGTAAGAGCTAGTTTTATTTCAATTCTTTTTGGCTGAGCAGAATTCATATCATAAAGTAAGGAGAAACGATGAGCGAAAGCCAAGTTCTTACACATAAATGTCCAAATTGTGGGGGGCCACTACTATTTGAACCTAAAAATCAAAAATTCCATTGTGAATATTGTGGCTCAACCTTTACTGAACAAGAAGTTTCTGACTTTGAAGCCAAACAAGAGGCGGCAAAAGTTACTGATGACCCCACACCATTCCCAACGGAGCACGATAAAACTAATCAAACCGATGATTTTTCTACTGACGAAACTGTCAGTAACTCTGAAAGTACTGACGAAACTGCTGATGAAGAAATTGGACTCTTTTTATGTCCTTCTTGCGGTGCCGAAATCGTTACTGACGCTACAACTGCTTCAACTTGGTGCTATTATTGCCATAATCCTGTTGTTCTGACCGAACGTTTATCAGGTAAATTCCTTCCCGAAAAAATACTCCCTTTTCAAATTGAGAGAAAAGCGGCTGAAGAACAGTTTTTAGACTGGGTGGGCAAGAAAAAATTTGTGCCCAAAGCCTTTTTTGACAAAAAACAAATTCAAAATCTGTCAGGCGTTTATTTTCCTTATTGGGCCGTTGATGCTGAATTATCTGGTGGAATTTCAGCACAAGCAACCAACTTACGCGTTTGGATTGTCGGAGATACTGAATACACCGAACACTCCCAGTATGAGATTCAACGTGGTGGAGATACAGCTTTCAAAGATTTAATCAAAAATGCTTTGAAAAAAAATCTGTCAGATAAAATGGTTGGTGCTGTTCAACCTTTTGACATGACTGCTGCTATTCCTTTTAAAAATCAATATCTTTCTGGCTTTTTAACCGAAAAAAGAGATATTGAATTTCCTGACATGAAAGAAAATGTAGAACGGGAATTTCGTCAATATGCTGATGGACTGATGGAATCAACAATTGTTGGCTATACTTCTGTCAGTAACTTACAAAGTAATCAGCAGATTAAAAGTTTAGATGAAGATTATGTTCTGCTCCCAATCTGGCTAGTGACTTACAAAGAAGCAGGAAATGACCGACTTTTTTACTATGCCATGAATGGTCAAACCGGCAAAGTTGCCGGACTTTTACCAATTGATAAGAAAAAACTTTGGACAGTTGCGATTGGAATCTTTATGCTCGTCCTTCTTCTTGGAATCATTGTGGGGTATCTGCTATCATGAGAAAAAAAATAATTATCTTTTCCCTATTTTTCCTAAGCTTCTTCTTTTTACTGATCACTCCAAAAACTTCTGCGGCAACTTTTCAGTCGGGAATTGAGGACAATTTTCAACTTTTAGGAGGAAATGTTACACTCCTTGAGCAAGAGGCCCAGCAATTAGCAAATCAAACCAAAGCAGGTGTTTTTGTGGTGACTACTGACAGTTCAACATCAGCAAGTCAAATGGCAAAAACCTATCTGGCTGACAAAGTAGGAGCTAAAAATAATGGTGTCGTTCTTGTCATTAACATGAACCTGCGTAAAGTCTACATTTGGGCCACAGGAAACCTTAAGTATTATCTGCCTTCTAGCCGAATTGAAAAGACTTTAGATATTGTCCAACCCGAATTGTCATCTGATAATTACTATCAGGCTGTCTCAGGATTTTTTGACCAAGTATCCAAATATTATCAAGCAGGAATTCCAACGACAAGAAAATATACCGTTAATAGTCAAACAGGAGCGATTACTTTTCATCGCAGTTTCCAACCTCTCTCAATTTTGATTGCCTTTGTCATTTCTTTGATTGCTGCCGGTGGCTTTGTTTGGACCATCTATCGCCGTTATCAAATGAAAGATGCCCACGCCGTATGGCGCTACGATTATGGCCGAAATGGAAATCTACAACTTCATCAACGAGAAGATATTCTAGTTAATACCTTCATTACAACCCGCATTATCCCCCGTCCTTCTTCTGACAATAATAGTTTCAGTGATGGCTCTGGTGGCGGACGTAGTTTTTAAACTAAAAAAGGAATCTTAAGTGATTCCTTTTTTTATTATTTAATGATTTTATAGTCGCCAGATTTTAGATTTCCAAGCGTGTATTGTCCAATTGACCAGCGAATTAAACGAAGTGTTGGAAAGCCTACCGCCGCTGTCATTCTTCTAATCTGTCTATTTTTTCCTTCTTTAATTGAAATTTCCACCCAGCTTGTCGGAATTGCTTTTCGCTCTCGAATAGGGGGCGTCCGTTCCCAAAGCCACTCAGGTTCATCAATTAATTTTACTTTAGCGGGTAGCGTTTTACCATCTTTGAGTAAGACACCTTTTTCCAATTTTTGTGCCGCTTCTATCGAAAATTCCCCCTCAACTTGAACTAAATAAGTTTTAAAAGACTTCGATTTGGGGTCTGTCAGCAAATGATTGAGCTTTCCATCATCTGTCAGTAAAAGTAGACCTTCACTATCTTTATCCAATCTGCCTGCCGCATAAACATTTGGTATTTCTATATAATCTTTTAAAGTTTTGCGGCCCTCTCCATCGGTAAATTTTGTCAGTACATCAAAAGGTTTATTAAATAAAATAATCATAATTTTCCTTGCAAATTTTGCATCTTTCTCAATCTATTCTTCTAATTATTTTACCAAAATTTATAATTAATAGCTTACAACTGAAGTTTTAATCCAAAAAGTTTGTGAAATTATTAAAAAAATCAGCTAAAGTTTTTCATTCAAACCACAAATCCTCAATAATAACAAGCAATTACAGCCTCACAAAATACTCTCCCTCCATAACTTTGTGATTTTTTTGCTTGACATCTTTCTGTTATCATACTATAATAGTAACCGTTTACAGAATATATTTAGTCGTAATTATTAGGAGGAAAACTTATGTCTGAGGGATTACCATTAGAAGCCACAGAAAAATACATCATGGCAATTGACCAAGGAACCACAAGTTCACGCGCCATTATTTTTGACCATGACGGAAAACACGTCGGAACGAGCCAAAAAGAATTCACCCAATATTTCCCAGAAGCAGGCTGGGTTGAGCATGATGCCAATGAAATTTGGAATTCTGTTCAGTCAGTCATTGCTGGCGCATTTATCGAGTCAGGAATCAAACCAGAACAAATCGCCGGAATCGGCATCACGAATCAACGCGAAACAACCGTTGTCTGGGATAAAAAAACAGGACTGCCAATCTATCACGCCATTGTCTGGCAATCTCGTCAGTCAGCCAATATTGCTGACGATTTAAAAAATGCCGGTCATGCTGAACTTTTTCATAAAAAAACAGGATTGATTATCGACTCATATTTCTCAGCCACAAAAATTCGCTGGATTTTGGATCATGTTGAAGGCGCACAAGTCCGTGCAGAAAAAGGCGAACTTCTCTTTGGAACAATTGACAGCTGGCTCGTTTACAAATTAACTGACGGAAAAGTTCACGTCACTGACTATTCCAATGCCAGCAGGACCATGCTTTTCAATATCAATACGTTAGAATGGGACCAAGAAATTCTTGACCTTCTCAATATTCCAAAAGTCATGCTACCAAAAGCCGTTTCTAATTCTGAAGTTTATGGACTGACAAAAACTTACCACTTCTTCGGCTCAAAAGTTCCAATTGCTGGCATGGCAGGCGACCAACAAGCTGCTCTCTTTGGACAAATGGCCTTTGAACCTGGCATGGTCAAAAATACTTATGGCACAGGCTCATTCATCGTCATGAATACAGGCGATAAACCTCAACTTTCACACAACAATCTGCTGACCACCATTGCTTACGGCATTAATGGTGAAATCAATTATGCCCTTGAAGGCTCCGTCTTTGTCGCTGGCTCATCTATTCAATGGCTTCGTGACGGTTTAAAAATTATCAATAAAGCCAGTGAGTCTGAATCCGCAGCACTTGAATCAAAAAATGAAGACGAAATCTACATGGTCCCTGCCTTCGTCGGTCTTGGCGCTCCCTATTGGGACCAAGACGCCCGTGGTGCAATCTTTGGCCTAACTAGAGGAACAACAGATAAAGACCTCATCAAAGCCACTTTACAAGGCATTGCCTATCAAGTTCGCGACATCTTGGAAGCAATGGGCGAAGATACAGGAATCGAAATTCCCGTTCTCAAAGTTGATGGTGGTGCAACGAACAACGACTACCTCATGCAATTTCAAGCCGATATTTTAAACACTTCCGTCCAAAAAACAGGAGATTTAGAAACGACCGCCCTTGGTGCTGCATTTCTAGCTGGACTTGCCGTAGGCTATTGGAAAGACTTTGATGAACTCAAAGCATCCGCCAAAACAGGCAAGCGTTTTGACGTGCAAATGGATGAAGAACGCCGCAATAAACTCTATTCTGGCTGGAAGAAAGCCGTAGAGGCAACAAGATCTTTTGAATAAATCATATTAAAAGTATCATAAATGTATCGCTTATTAGAATTGGAGTAACAAGATGCCTATCTCTCGTCAAAAAAATATTGAATATTTAAAAGCAAATCCCGATGATTGGGACTTCATTATTATCGGTGGTGGAGCAACCGGACTTGGCGTTGCGGTTGACGCCGCATCACGCGGTTATAAAACAGTTCTAGTTGAACAAAGCGATTTTGCAAAATCAACTTCAAGCCGCTCGACAAAACTTGTTCACGGTGGCGTTCGCTACCTTGCTCAAGGAGATGTCAGCCTTGTTCGTGAAGCATTACATGAAAGAGGTCGCCTTGCTCGCAACGCTCCCCATCTTGTAAAAAATCAAAAATTTATCATTGCTAATTACAAAGCTTGGGAGCAACCCTTTTATAGCATCGGCATGAAAATGTATGATGCTTTGGCAGGTAAATTGAATATTGGAAAATCAAAAATTTATTCTAAGAAAAAAGTTGCTGAAGCAATCCCTCAAATCAAACATGAACATCTCGTCGGAGGAGTCATGTATTATGACGGACAATTCGATGATGCCAGAATGGCTATCAACCTTATGCAAACTGCCACTGAACAAGGGGCGACCCTCGTTAATTATGTCAAAGTGACCGAACTTGTCAAAACAGACTCAAAAGTTTCTTCTGTTAAACTTCATGATGAACTTTCTGGTCAATCATTTGAACTTCACGGAAAAGCCATCATCAACGCTACAGGAATCTTTGTTGACCAAATTATGTCAATGGATACCAAAGAACACAAGCCCTCCGTTCGTCCTTCACAAGGCGTCCACCTCATTGTTGACGGCTCATTTCTCGGTGGTCAAGATGCCATTATGGTTCCAAAAACTTCTGACGGCCGTGTCTTGTTCTGTGTTCCTTGGCATAATAAAGTAATCTTAGGAACAACAGATACACCTCTTACAGAATTCGTTTTAGAACCTCGACCACTTGAAGAAGAAATTGATTTCATCTTAGAAACTGCTGGTCAATATTTAGAAAAGAAACCTGAACGTAAAGATGTTTTAACTGCTTATGCTGGTTTACGTCCACTTGCCGCTCCCAAAGAAGGCGATGGCGAAAAAACAAAAGAAATTTCAAGAAGTCATAAACTCTTCACCTCTGAATCAGGATTGGTCACAATTACTGGGGGAAAATGGACAACTTATCGCCAAATGGCCGAAGAAACTGTTGACTTAGCAATTAAAACCTCTAAACTTCCTGAAAAAAAATGTATCACCAGAACATTGAAAATACATGGGGCCAAAGAAACAACTGAAAGAGAACGTCAAAACTGGCTCTATGTTTACGGTTCTGATAAAGGAAAGATTTTAGCTCTCCAAAATGAAGACTCTTCTTTAGCCTTACCTCTTCACCCAAAATACGAATTTACAGGTTCTGAAGTCATCTGGGCTGTCCGTGAAGAAATGGCTCAAACTCTAGATGATGTTCTCGCTCGTCGGATTCGTGCACTTTTCCTTGATGCAAGAATTGCCAAAGAAATGGCTCCCAAAGTCGCCCAACTGATGGCGAAAGAAATGGGTAAAGATGAAGCATGGGAAAAAGAACAAGTTGAGAGCTTCCTTGCTTTAGCAGATGGTTATATTTTAAAATAATTTTAGGAGAATATCTATATGAACTCTACTTTTGTTCAATTCCTTGGAGAATTTATCGGGACATTTATCCTGATTCTACTTGGTAACGGGGTTGTCTGTGCTGTATCTTTGAAAAAAACGAAGGCAGAAGGTGCCGGTTGGATTGCCATTGCTTTTGGTTGGGGACTAGCTGTCATGTTAGGTGTATATAGCTCTAGCTTTATGTCTGCAGCTCATTTGAATCCTGCTGTCACTATTGGTATGGCTTTAATTGGTAATATTAGCTGGCCTCTTGTTCTTCCCTATATTGCTGGTCAATTTCTCGGAGCAATGCTTGCTAGCTTTATTCTTTGGCTCTTCTACTATCCTCACTGGGCAGAAACAAAAGATGCTGCTGTAATTCTGGGCTGCCATTCAACAGGTCCAGCCATCCGCCATTTCCCTTCCAATTTCTTTGGTGAAGTGATTGGAACCATGGTTTTACTGATTGGAATTCTTTCCTTTGGGCGAAATCACTTGGCAGATGGTTTATCACCTGCCTTAGTTGGTGGATTAATTACCGCAATTGGCTTTTCTCTTGGAGCAACAACTGGTTATTCGCTCAATCCAGCTCGTGACCTTGGTCCTCGCATCATGCACGCGCTCCTTCCAATTAAAAATAAGGGAACATCTGACTGGGGCTACTCATGGGTTCCAGTCTTAGGACCTCTGGTAGGTGGTGCCTTAGGTTGTTTAATCTTTAACAGTATTAGCCCACTAATCAAATAATATAAAAAACCTTACATTTTATATCTGGAAGGTTTTTTGTTTTGGAAAAATTAGGGATTATTTTTTATTCAAATCATCAATTATTTTTTCTTGAGCTTCTATTTTTTCTCTCAGCACTTGTTTTTCTTCTTCCTCTTTTTCTGATTTTTTTCTTCGCTTCCAAATAATGAGAATGAAAAACAGGATAATTAACATTAGACCTAAGGTGAAGAACAGCCAAGTCCAATCTTTTTCTTTTTTAACCGTTGGGTCACTACTATTCAATTTTTGAGCTTGATTATCAGAAATGGTAAATTCTTGGTCAAAGGTCCACTGATATTTATAACGTTCATTCTTATTATCAACCATCGCTTCATATTTTCCTTGTGAATCTGTTCTTGCATTAACAATAAGTTGAAGTCGATATTTACCAGCTTTCAAAGGCTCTGAGACCCTTGTCGCCGCACTTTGATTACTAGTTGGCATCGGTAAATCAAAATTTGTATTTGGTGCCATTTGCATCATTGGGTTTGAATAAGAATAAGCGATATCTGAATCGGTAATGCCTTTTATTGTTGCTTTTACATTCATCGTATTGATATAAGCCATCGTTGGATTTTGAAGGTTGACATTAATCACATTTCGCCCATTTATTTGACCAGGACTGATCTTGGTTAATTTTAAATCTGGCGAAACTTCATTCTCATTTTGTTTCATTAGAAGAGCAATAGTATAAGAATAAGTGTTCTTAACGGTAATTCCTTCTGAGTTCGCTTTCTTATCATTTTGACCTTCTTTAGAAAAGGTTATTCCCCCAGCTATTTGGCCATCAAAACTCTCATTTGGCATCTTTACTTTAATATCTATCTTCTGTCTTGTCAGCGGTGCTAAAGTTACTATCTGTGGACTTGTGACATAATCCTTAAGATTATATTTAAGTGAGCGGTCAGCCTCTATTTCTGCGGGCTCGTAAACAACAAGACCATTAATATTTGTGGCAGCACTAGCAAGTGCAAGAGCTATCTTCATTTCTTGCTCGGTATTATTGGATAATTCCACTTGCAAAGTCTGTTCTTTGCCCGCGCCTAAAGTAATATCAAAATATCCCAAATCTTTACTTGTTTGGTTTTCCGGAATAATTGGTTTGACCGTATAATCATCGGTTTGACCAAAAGCAACTTGTGCACCTCCAAAACATAGAATGATAAAAATTGATGATAAAAATAATTGTAACTTTTTCATATATAATCCCCCATAACCCCAAATTTTAATAAAATTTGAGCCTCTCTTGCGAGAGACTCCCTTACGAGAATACTTTATTAGGCATTTCCTGGTGCACTATAAAGATTCCAGTTTAAAGTTGTAGTATAAGTATCTACTTTAGCAGAACCAGCTGGCACACTGAGCGTAATATTAGGGTCCACTTTACCTGTAGTATTCGTTGAAGCATCTAAGCTTTCAGGATCTGTCACCAAACTAGAACCATCCGCCGCACCAAAACTAAGCAGGTTTGTTCCTGTTCCCGTTCCTGCATCTGCTTGGAAAATATTGACCGCTGTTCCAGGTGTGAGTGGATTAGTTGCCGTATTTACGGTAGAACTTGCTTTACTTGTTGAGGTGCTGACAACATTATTAGTTTTATCAGTGTTAAAGGTTAAGACAGCATTGGTTAAATCACCAGCTTTAGTCCCTTTAAATTGAGCAGTTTGTGTTAGGGAAACTGACCAACCTGTTGGTCCAGTTGCAGTCCCACGGTTGTCCGTTACTTGCATGAATTGTGGAATTGCTTTTCCACTTCCATCATTTGCAGCCCAAGCCGACCAAGTATGGGGGCTTGAAGCATCTACATAGTGTGTCCCAAAGTTAAGCGTTGGAACATAATCCAAAGTCAACCCATCATCTGAAGCAACTGGAGTTGAAGTGTTAGGCACTCCTGGCGTAGTAGGCGTAATTGGCGTTTTACCATCTCCTGGCGATACTGGATTGGTAGGAGTTTTCTTCGGTTGAAAGGCTACATTAGCCCCACTTGATGTATTTCCTACTGTCGCCGCACTAACTTCCAAAAGATTGGTTGCTAGTAAGACTGTGCTAATGACGGCGATGCCGCTAAGACTAATTATTGTTTTTTTCATTATAGTTCTCCTTTATCCTTATAATTCCGATATGTTTTATCGTTAATGCTCCCGCGCCGATTATCAATAAGAGTGCCAGCAATGTCAAAGTATCACCTTGGGTACTCCCTACAATGGGTAATTTCTGATTAATTGATTTTGAGTTGTTAGTGGTAATCGGTGCACTAGAAGTTTCTGGTGGTTTTTCTATTGGTTCTTTTTCTAAAAATCCTACTTCACCAATTGTACTTGTTCCACCTATTTCCTGAGCAAAACTGGGACCTGTATTCAAAAGTAAGAGGGCACAGATGACCCAAAGAATATATTTAATCTTCATAATTCCCCTTTCTCAGTTTGACCTAAATATTCTATTTTTTGAAATAAAAAACTATCGCTCCAGATACAAATAAAAGCAAGAATGACCATTGATATTTTCATTGGTTTTTTACTTGTTGAAGCTATCTGCTTACTTTTATTTTCTACAATGTTTATTTCCCCAGACTTGGAAACAAGGAGTACCCGTTCTAACTTCTGTTTAGAATCTTTTATCGTTAACTTGTATTCTTCACCTTTTATCAGTTTGTGTTGATTATTGAGTTTAAGACTAACTGAAGCATTTGGAACAACTGCTGTCTGCGAGCTTTGAAATTCAGAAACAATTTTTCCGTTGTTATCTGTGATTCTTGCTTCTAGGCTTACCTGTCTTAGAAGTGATGAATTAGGGTTTTTTACTTCTATTATTTGCTCAGTTTCATTTGATTTTCCCAAGTCAAATTCTAAATTTTTTTCTTTTTTATTGGAGTAATTTGTATCCTCCATAAGAAGAGCAACAACGTTACTATAAACATTTAAAATTCCTTGTTGACGATCAGATTCTTTGGGTATTTTGGTTACATTAATTCCTCCAATAGCCTGCCCTCTGATACCTTCTTGCGGAACTTTAAAAGTAATCGCAATCTCTCTAACTTCATTAGGAGCTAGAGTGAGTTTTAAGGGGCCTGCTTTTGCTTCTTTTTCAAAAAAGATATCTTTATAAAAGTTAAAAGTTGGTTCTTTATCTGCTAGGTATTGCTTTACTTTCTCGTCAGATAAACTATAATCTAGCGTAAAATTATTGTTATTAACCGCCTGATTTGCTGCTATTTCAAAATTATTCTCTTCATTTCCATTGTTGATTATTAAATTTAGTTTGATTGACTCCCCTTTTTTTACTTTCAACCACCAATAAGAAATGTTTTCATCTTTTTGATGCCCTTCAAGTACCGCTTCTATACTAAAATCACCTGTTGAACTTTCTACATGAACGGTTTTAAATAGACTAACTAAAAATAAACTTATTAGAGATAGGAAAAGTATTTTATTAATTTTTTTCATTTTCCTCCTTTTTAAGACGGTCCATTAGCAACGGTATATTGGAAAGTTCCCGCATTCGAATTAGTTTGACTGAGTAAGCTATTATTGGCCTTAATATTTAATCCAGTATCCGTAGGAAAAGTCATTGTGTACCACATACCAGCCCCTGTCATTTTAATCCAAGAAGGTAATGTGCTATCACTGGTTATACTTGCAATCTGCAAAGACGAATTAAGATTTAATTGTGTCTGCGCTTTAGTTGTTGGGTCAACCCAATAATACTGTAGACCATTCGGAAAATTATTTTGTGTCATTTTGACAAGAATATGTATATTAGGGTTCTGTGCTCGGTCATCTCCAACAACTAGACTTTCAGCACTCGTCCCATTTATTAGTGAAGACCAAGAACCGTCTATGGGAGTTCCTTTTGTTGCTGATGGATCTAAAGAAATATTAAATGTCCGATTCATATTAGATACTGCAGCATTTAATTGGAATCCTAAAGGTTGATACCATAAAATATATTTACCCGCTGCAATGTTTGGCGCATCACTTCCATAATTATTAGGACTTAAATTTATCACCTGTAAAGTAGGGTTAAAAGTTGTTAGAGTTCCTGTATTCATCCGATACCAAATATCTGAACTCGTAGGAGTAATTGTTCCTTTATTGGGTGTTATCAAATCATAAGTTGAATCAAAAGTATAACCTGTTGATGATGAATGGGTTCGCAATCCACTTCCTGATATAGTAACGGGAAAAGTTAAGACGGTTGTAGAAAAAACGGAACCGCCTGCCGTATTAAAACTTACAACTTTAGGATCTGTCATTGTTATTCCACTTCCTAATCCTGGAGCAAGTGAAACCACATTTTGGTTTGGATTTAAGTTATTAAATAGAACACTTGAACCCTGCGCAAAATTCCATTTTACTGCCCCAGTCAAAAATGCATCCAAACTAATGACTCCACCTGTTGTCACCTTAAAAGTTGCATTTTGCCCAACATTTAAGTTCCAACTATTCAGTGTATTTAAGGCCATAAACCAACCTCCAGCATAGGTAGATGAAGTATTAACCGTTCCGTTAATGACAAAGCTCCCATTGATATTCCAGTTCAAGGCTCCAACTACTAAAAGAGCTCCATCATCATAATACATCGTATATGTTTTATTTAAATTCCAAACCATTGCTGCTCCAGCATCAACTTGCAATGTCGACCCACTATTTGAGTAATAGACATAGAAAGGTTGGTCGTTGCCCCAACTCTGATTCAAGGTAGTTGTTCCAGTTTCTACTTCCGTATAGGCTGCCCCTTGAATCCACTCCCCTTGATTATCTGCACCAGCTGAACTGATGTCATTCATATTATGGTTTTGTAGAATATTGAAGGTGTTTGTCCCTCGAAAAATAACTTTTCCATTATCATTTCTAATTGGTTGTGCCCCATATATTCCGTCCCCATTGCTTACAGTCACATTTTCATAAACAGCGGTCGCCTTGGCATTGTTCCCTTTCATTTGAAAAATCCCACTCGTAATATTGTTGACAATTGTCGCATTCTTAACTGTCAGTGTAGTATCCGCTGAAACTGTTCCGTTAGACCCGAACGCTCTCGCTGTCCCATCACTCCCACCGATACTTTGAGCTGTCGTATAAGTAGTATCATTATCAAGATAAAGAGTATAATTATTTCCGTTGATTGATAAAGATTTACCACTAGAAACGGCATTCCCAGAGTTCAAAACACTATTTCCCGGAACATTTGCTGTCACATTGAAGAATACTGTAGCTTTTGATGCCGCATTGGGAGTGACTGACTTATAGGTATCAATCATATCTTGCCAGCTATTCGTATTATAGTAAGTTGCTCCAGTTACTCCAGTTACTGCAACTGTGCTATCAATTGTTCCTGTAAGAACAGCAGCCTTAGTTTTGGGAGTCAAACCAAATAGAATAAGTAGAAATCCTAAACTTATTAGAAAAATAATTTCTTTTTTTAATTTCACTGTTTCCCCCTTCTATGGACCTGTCACGAGTGTCGAGGTAATCGTTGCTTGGTATGAACCTGTGACAATTACTTTATTTGTTCCATCTACTGTAAGTTGCGCCGTCACAGCACCACTAGTTAATGCTCCATTAGCTCCTGTCCCACTTCTTAGAACAACACCATTTTGTTTAAAAATATTAATATTAGAGCTTCCGATAAGTTTTCCATCAGCACTGTTTGCTACCGAAATATAGAAAGCTGTGGTTGGCAAAATGATAGAGCTAGAAACTAATTTAAAGTCAGAAATGGATTGTTGAAGAGAAAAACTTGTTGAGCTTCCAGACAAATTAACAATTCTAATTGGTGCATCTCCTGTTGCATTGCTATTAATTACTGATGCACTTGATGTTTGGGTCCCAAAATTAAAGTTTGGAGCAGTCAAACTCCAAATATTTGTTGTTGGAGCGATAACATTTATATAGCCATTTGCTGTAGAATTTTGGCTGTCAATTGCTGTATCTGATGACACAGGGCTTTCAACAAAAATTAGAAGGGGGATACTAATAAAAATTAAACTAAATATGAATATTTTTGCTTTATTTATGTCAGTCATTCACCTATCCTCTTTCAATATATCGTCGTTTATAAATTACTCTGTAGCCTATATATCATTTATAACCTATTTCCAAACTTAAGTCTAATAAAACGCTTTCTTACGCCTCCTTTGTACGAATAATAATACACCCCTTTCAAATACTTATTAACTTTTATTCAAAAATAAAAAAAGCCCCATTTGGGACTGTTTATTTTTTTATATATTTTTTGTTGTAAAACTACGACTTTGCATCACCTTAAGAATTGCTGCAACTGTATCTAGCGAAGTAAAGAGAGGAATTCCTCGGCTGATTGCTTCTTGTCGAATGCGGAAACCATCAGTGGCTGTTGTTAATGAAGCTCGCGTATTACCCATGGTATTGACAACGGCTTGAACTCGTCCCTGACGAATATCTTCAACAAGCGTTCCTTCCTCATCTTCTCCACCAGCAAGTTTTTCCACTTCGCGCACATAAAGTCCGTTTTCTTTAAGAAAGGCTGCTGTTCCTGCGGTAGCAACTAATGAATAACCAATTTCGGCAAAATCTTTAGCAAGCGCTAAGGTTTCTTCTTTATCCTCATCAGCGACTGTGAACAAAACTGAACCATAATCAGCCATATGAAGTTTTGCTGCTTCAAATGATTTATAGAGCGCTTTTTCAAGTGTCACATCTGAACCCATTGCTTCACCGGTTGATTTCATTTCTGGACCAAGTAGGCTATCTACTTTTGCCAATTTTGTGAAACTAAAGACAGGTGCTTTAACATGAACCATATCAGGTGTCGGGGCAAGTCCTGCTTCATAACCTAAGTCTTTCAAGTTTTCACCTAAAATCATTTGGGTTGCCAATTGTGCCATTGGAATATTGGTCACTTTTGATAAAAAGGGAACAGTCCGTGAAGCGCGAGGATTAACTTCAATCACATATACTTGTTCTTCATAGATAACGAACTGAATATTCATCATTCCTATGCAATTTAATCCAATCGCAA
This sequence comes from Lactococcus sp., assembly GCF_036648155.1. Taxonomy (NCBI): domain Bacteria; kingdom Bacillati; phylum Bacillota; class Bacilli; order Lactobacillales; family Streptococcaceae; genus Lactococcus; species Lactococcus sp. The sequence continues at coordinate 204,155 of NZ_JAVXIY010000005.1, forward strand.
GGCGTTTGGTATAATCAACGATTGTATCAATAATAGCTTGAGAGAGATTTTGTGGTGGATAAACTGCCATTGAATCACCCGAGTGGACTCCAGCACGCTCAATATGTTCCATAATTCCTGGAAGAAGAACTTCTTCTCCATCACAGATGGCATCAACTTCACATTCTTGACCTTGCAAATAGCTGTCAACTAAAACTGGATGTTCTGGTGAAGCTTTAACCGCACGATTCATATAATCACGCAAATCTTTTTCATTATTAATGATTTCCATGGCCCGACCACCCAAAACAAATGATGGACGAATAAGGACTGGATAACCAATTTTGTTGGCATTAGCGACCGCTTCTTCTTCATTTGTTGCTGTCGCCCCTGGTGGCTGTGGAATATCTAAATCTTGCAGTGCTTTCTCAAATAAATCACGGTCTTCAGCTCGGTCTAAATCTTCGACTTGAGTTCCTAAGATTTTGACTCCTGCTTTTGATAATGGCTCAGCCAAATTGATGGCCGTCTGTCCACCAAACTGAACAATGACACCTAGCGGTTTTTCAAGGTCAATGACATTCATAACATCTTCAAAAGTCAATGGCTCAAAGTAGAGTTTATCAGAAATAGAGAAGTCTGTTGAAACGGTTTCGGGATTCGAATTGATGACAATGGCTTCTTTACCCAAGGCTTGGATAGCTTTCACACAATGTACCGTTGCGTAGTCGAACTCAACCCCTTGTCCGATACGGATAGGACCTGACCCTAAAACAATTATTTTATCTTTATCTGAGCGTTTAGATTCATTTTCCCATTCATAAGTTGAATAGAAATAAGGGGTTGAACTTTCAAACTCGGCTGCACAAGTATCGACCATTTTATAAACAGGAATAATCTTGTTTTCTTGTCTACGACGTCTGACTTCTTCTGGCGTCACATTCCATAACTTGGCAATTTCTCTGTCAGAAAATCCATTTTTCTTGGCCCTTTTTAAAAGTTCTGGCTCAAAAATATTTACCTTTAATTGATTTTCAATTTCAACGATATGAAGGAGTTTATCAAGGAAGAAAATATCGATTTTTGTCAAATCAGCAATTTCTTCGATTGGAATTCCGCGACGAATCGCTTCTGATACATAGAAAAGTCGGTCATCTTGTGTTTTAACCATTTTTTCATAGAGTTTTTCGTCATCAGCTTCAATCGCTTCAGTCATTTCATTATGGAAAACGCCAATTTCAAGTGAACGAACAGCTTTTAGAAGACTTTCTTCGATATTGCGTCCAATTGCCATAACTTCACCAGTCGCCTTCATTTGTGTTCCTAAATGACGGTCACCATTTTCAAACTTATCAAATGGGAAACGGGCGATTTTGGCCACAACATAGTCAAGGGCTGGTTCAAACATGGCATAAGTTTTGTTGGTTACTGGATTGATGATTTCGTCCAGAGTCATTCCGATTGCAATTTTAGCTGACATTTTGGCAATCGGATATCCAGTTGCTTTTGAAGCCAAAGCTGATGAACGGCTGACCCGTGGATTGACTTCAATGACGCGGTATTCATAGCTGTTCGGGTCAAGGGCCAATTGAACATTACAGCCACCTTCAATTTTAAGAGCACGAATGATATTGAGCGAAGCATCACGGAGCATTTGATATTCATTGTCAGACAGGGTTTGACTTGGAGCAAAAACGATAGAATCGCCCGTGTGGACACCTACTGGATCAAAGTTTTCCATGTTGCAGACAACGATAGCATTGTCAGCAGAATCACGCATCACTTCATATTCGATTTCTTTGTAACCTGCGATTGATTCTTCAATCAGACATTGTGTTACAGGTGAAAGTTTCAAACCATTTGCTACAATTTCACGGAGTTCTTCTTCTGTGTCACAAATTCCGCCTCCTGTTCCTCCCATAGTAAATGCTGGACGAACAATGATTGGGTAGCCAATTTTGTCAGCAATGTTAATCGCTTCTTCAACTGTGGTTGCAATATCGCTGGCACAAAGAGGCTCATTGATTGATTCACAGAGCTCTTTGAAAAGTTCACGGTCTTCGGCTTGGTCAATGGCACTTAATTTTGTTCCTAAAAGTTCAACATTAAGCTCCTCAAGAATTCCTGTTTTTGATAATTCCATTGCCATGTTGAGTCCTGTTTGTCCACCTAGTGTTGGTAAGAGTGCGTCAGGACGTTCTTTACGTAAAATTTTACTGACAAACTCTAAAGTGATAGGTTCAATATAGACCGTGTCAGCAATTTCTCGGTCAGTCATAATTGTTGCTGGATTTGAATTGACCAAAACTACTTCATAGCCTTCTTCTTTAAGAGCAAGACAGGCTTGCGTTCCAGCGTAATCAAATTCAGCGGCTTGACCGATAATGATTGGACCTGAACCGATAATCATGATTTTTTTGATATCATTACGTTTTGGCATTTGTTTTTCTCCTTTGTAGTAAAGCATAACTTCGTTGTAATTACTTACAAGCCGCTTCGCTCCTTGCGCCCTTTATTTTCAATCATAAAAAGTTAAAAATAAAGCAAAAACATCTGCCAGAAACCTAGCAGATGTGTCCTAATATGCCCTGACAGTTTACTGACAGAACTAGCCCTGTCCGCTTTGGTACTTATGGACCAAGCTACACCGCTCTTTTGTCAGTAACTTTTAAGGATAATATTTCCTGTTCACAACCTTGCTAGCCTCTCTGGACTAGATTAAAAGTTTTATTGTTTATTAGTTTAGCAGAATAATTGACCTTTTACAAGTCTCAGAGCATTTATGACTTTTAAAGTAATTTTTTGATTTCTTCTTCCATTTCTTCAGGCTCTGTTTTGGGCGCAAATCGTTCAATGACTTGTCCATCTCGGTCAATTAAAAACTTTGTGAAATTCCATTTAATAGTTCCACTAAGCGCCCCTTTGGCTTCCTTTTTCAAAAATTGATAAAGGGGATGAGCTTCTTTTCCATTTACTTTAATTTTTTGAAACATGGTGAATGTAACGCCATAATTCAACTGACAGAATTCATTAATTTCCGTATTTTCACCAGCATCTTGATTAGCAAACTGATTACAAGGAAATCCTAGAATCTCTAATCCTTGGTCCTTATATGTTTCATACAATTTTTCAAGTCCCTCAAATTGTGGAGTAAAACCACATTTACTGGCTGTATTGACTACGATTACGACTTTTCCTTTGTAGTCAGACATTGAAACAGTTTCACCGTTCATTTTAACGGCACTAAAATCATAAAAATTCATTATTTGTTTACCTCCTGGTAAATTTTGCTTATATAAGTTATTCCATCAGAAATAAGTTATAGATTTAGTTTTACTGACAGATGGCTCAGCATAAAAATTGATTGCTGTCAGTAACTATTTTACTGACAAGAATTCTAAAACTCATCATCTACTTTTCTTAACTAGTTTTAGTATATCAAATATTGATTTTTAAGCCAAGAACTTGATTTTTATGTTAAACTATTTTTATGAAATATAAAACTCGACGAAGAAAACCAAATCGACGTCAATCTCTGTTAAAACAGCTCATTTTTATTTTCCTAATCATTTTAGGAATATTTGCTTATAATAGAATTTTTAATAATCAAGTAGAAAAGCCCTCAGAAGCCCAACTTGAAGAAATCCGTGAACATAAATTCATCAAAGAAATTGCCCCCTTGGCTCAAAAATCACAAAAAGAAAGTCAAGTTCTGGCTTCTATTACCATTGCTCAAGCCTGCCTTGAATCTAACTTTGGTAAAAGTGAACTCGCTAGTAAATATCACAATCTTTTTGGTGTGAAAGCCTCAGGCGATGTTCCTAAAGTCTCACTTGAGACTCAAGAGTACGAGAACGGTCAATGGATTACCATCCAAGGTGTTTTTCGCGTTTATCCTAACTTTGCTGATTCCGTTTCGGCTCATACACAACTTTTCCTCTATGGCACAACTTGGAACGCTAAACAATACGCTTCTGTTCTTAGCGCAACAGACTACAAAACTGCTGCTAAGGCGGTCCAGAGCTCTGGCTATGCGACTGACCCCACATATGCTGATAAACTTATCAATATGATTGAAACTTATCATTTGAATCAATATGATAAAAGTTCAACCATTTAAAAATCACTGACAGATTTGTCAGTGATTTTTTCTAAAATTTAATTATTTTTCAAAGACGCCTTTAACTGATTTAAGAATTTCCATACAAATCACAGCGATTACGGCAAGACCCGCAGCTACAGCCCATTCAGACCAACCAAAACTTGCTGGAATTGAAAAGATTTCTCTAAGGAATGGTAGTGTGGTCAAACTGTACAAAGCAAGACAGAAAGTTACAGCCATCAAAACATATTTATTCGTTGTAAAACCAAGTTTGAAAATATTTTGTGAATTTGAACGTGCAGCAAAAGTTTGCAAAGTCCGAGCCAAAATCAAAGTTGTAAAGGCCATAGCCACACCCATTTCAGGTGAAGTTTTTTGTCCAACATATTGAGAGACAATAGCCGCAATCCCAATCAATGAACCACGAATCAAAATAATTCTCATTAAACCATTGGCAAAGATTCCTTCATTTAATTGGCGAGGAGCTTTTTCCATAACATCTGGTTCTGCTTTTTCCATTCCTAAGGCAATGGCTGGAACAGAGTCATTGACTAGGTTTATAAACAATAGTTGCAAAGCAGTAAATGGATTAACCCAACCCACAATTAAAGCAAAAACAATCGCAATAATCGCTCCTAAGTTTCCAGAGAAAAGATAACTAATTGATTTTTTGATATTATCATAAACCACACGACCAATTGATACAGCAGAAACAATTGATACGAAATTATCATCAGTCAAAATCATACTTGACGCATCTTTTGCTACATCCGTTCCTGAACCCATGGCAATCCCAATATTAGCTTGTTTAAGTGCAGGAGCATCATTGACCCCATCACCTGTCATGGCAGTCACTTGATGTTCATTTTGCCAAGCGCGGACAATTCGGATTTTATTTTCAGGCGAAACACGCGCATAAACAGAAATCTTTTGCAAATTCTCACGAAGTTCATCCTCAGTCAGCGCATCCAGTTCTTGACCCGTAAGAGCCATATCCCCTTCATTCATCAAACCAATATCTTTAGCAATGGCTTGCGCCGTCGTTTTATGGTCACCCGTAATCATAATTGTTTTAATGC
>NZ_JAVXIY010000006.1:0-199910 GCF_036648155.1 Lactococcus sp.
CAGAAGCACTTTCTGAAATCGCTCAAAACCTTGCTGTAAAACTTTATGAACAAGCAAACGCAGCTCAAGGAGAAGCGGGTGAAGCAACAGATTCTCAAGAAGGACCAAAAGATGCTAATACATTTGATGGCGACTTTGAAGAAAGCAAATAATATTTTAAAAAAGTACTGATCATTTCGTCAGTACTTTTTTTATATAAAAATATGGAGAATTTAGACAAAATGGACAAGGTGTCCAAAAAACGTTTCAGATTCTTGCAATCGTTTTACTCTTGTACTATGATGAAATTAGTAAGAGATTGGAGGAGAATTAAAAAAGAAAGGCTAAAATTTTAGCCGAAATATGTTGTTTAGAATTCGAGGAGGTTAATTATTATGCGTTATACAAATGGAAATTATGAAGCTTTCGTTCACCCAAGAAAACCAGAAAATGTTGATGGAAAATCAGCTTATATCATTGGGGCAGGTCTTGCTGGCCTTGCAACAGCAGTATTTTTAATTCGTGACGGTCAAATGTCTGGTGACCGTATTCATATTTTAGAAGAATTACCTTTGTCAGGTGGCTCCTTAGACGGTTCATTTATTCCACATGATGGCTTTGTTGTACGTGGTGGTCGTGAAATGGAAAATCATTTTGAATGTCTTTGGGATTTATTCCGCTCAGTTCCATCTCTAGAAGTGGACAATGCGTCTGTTTTAGACGAATTTTATCGTATTGACCGTGATGACCCTAATTCATCTAATTGTCGGATTATTCATAATCGTGGTGAACGAGTGGATGATGACGGGAAATTTACATTAAGTCCGAAGGCCCAAGAAGAAATTGTCAAATTATTTATGACAAAAGAAGAATTACTTGTAGGTAAAACCATTGAAGATTGTTTTACCGACGAATTTTTCGAATCAAATTTCTGGCTTTACTGGTGCTCAATGTTTGCTTTTGAAAAATGGCATTCAGCCATTGAAATGCGTCGTTATATCATGAGATTTATTCATCATATTAAAGGATTGCCTGATTTTTCAGCTCTAAAATTCACGAAATATAATCAATATGAATCCCTTGTTAAACCATTACTTTCATATCTGAAAGAACATAGCGTCGATTTTAAATATGGTGCTCAAGTCGAAAATGTTGAAGTTGATTTTTCAAATGGTAAAAAAGTCGCTAAGTCCATTATTTTTGCTGACAAAAAAACAATAGAACTGACAGAAAATGATTTGGTTTTCGTTACAAATGGTTCAATTACTGAAAGTTCAACACAAGGTTCGCCAACACAAGCTGCACCAAAAACAAATGAATTAGGTGGCTCTTGGAAACTTTGGCAAAATTTGGCTAAACAATCAGAAGAATTCGGACATCCAGATGTTTTTTGTAAGGATATTCCTAAAGAAGCTTGGGTTGTGTCAGCAACTGTTACTTGGAAAAATTTGAAAATCCAACCTTATTTTGAAAAATTAACACATCGTCAATTACGTTCAGGAAAAGTAGTGACAGGTGGTATCATCACTGTAAAAGATTCAAATTGGTTACTTTCATTTACAACACACCGCCAACCTCACTTTAAGGAACAAAATGACGAAGAATCAGTCACTTGGGTCTATGGTCTTCTTTCAAATACACCAGGTAATTACATCAAAAAACCTATTGAAGATTGTACAGGTGAAGAAATTACTCAAGAATTACTCTATCATTTAGGGATGCCAGAAGACGAGATTGAAGCATTTGTGAAAGAAAATACCAATACAATTCCAGTTTATATGCCTTTCATTACTTCATATTTCATGCTTCGTGAACCCGGTGACCGCCCACTTGTTGTACCTGAACAATCAGTAAATTTAGCTTTTCTAGGTAATTTTGCTGAAACAGCCCGCGATACCGTTTTTACTACAGAATATTCAGTGAGAACAGCCATGGAAGCTGTATATCAATTATTGAATGTTGATCGAGGAATTCCTGAAGTGTATGCTTCAGCTTATGATTTGCGAACTTTGGCTAGTTCAGTCTACTATCTATCAGATAAACAAAAATTAGAAGATTTGGATTTGTCATTCATCAAGAAACAAGCTTTGAAAGTTGGTCTCAAAAAACTCAAAGGAACCTATCTTGAAGAGGTTTTAGAAGAGGCTGGATTGATTTAAAATTTAAATGGGGTCAATAGAAATAGCGAAGTCTAATGCTTCGCTATTTTTGCTACAATTATTTTTATGATTAAAGAAAAATTATATAAGGAACTTGTTGAGATTCGTCATTACCTTCATGCTCACCCTGAAGTATCAGAAGAAGAATTCGAAACTACAAAGTTCATTCGTGAAAAATTATTAGACTGGCAAATCGAGATACTAGAAAGTAACCTAAAAACAGGACTTGTTGCCAAGATAGGTTCTGGAAAACCAGTGATTGCATTAAGAGCAGATATTGATGCCCTACCAATTTTAGAAGAAACAGGTCTAGAGTTTGAATCTAAAAATAAAGGAGCAATGCATGCTTGTGGTCATGATTTGCATATGACAAGTCTCCTTGGTGCAGCTCAATTATTAAAAAAACAGGAGCAGGAGTTAAAAGGGACAATAAAACTTATATTTCAACCTGCTGAAGAAATCGGTGAAGGGGCTAAGCAAGTTTTACAAACCGGTCTACTATCAGACGTACAAGCTTTTTTGGGTTATCATAATATGCCAACTTTACCAACCGGACTCATTGGATTGCGCGAAGGAGGGGTCATGGCTGCAGTCGAACGTTTCGAAATTATTGTTAAAGGACAAGGAAGTCATGCAGCGTATCCTCAAGAAGGAAGAGACCTTATTTTAGCCAGCTCTGCAATCGTCCAAAATCTCCAACAAATTGTATCCAGAAATATTTCACCTCAAAAAACGGCGGTTGTCTCAATAACCCATATTGAATCGGGCAATACTTGGAATGTCTTACCAAATAATGCCAGATTAGAAGGGACAATAAGAACGTTTGAGAATGAAGTGCGGACTTTGACTAAAAGAAGGTTTAGCGAAATTATTGAAGCAACCGCAAAAGCGTATGATGTTCAAGTAGAAATTAAGTGGCTTATGGAAGCAGAACCGACCTTTAACGATTTTGAACTGACAGAACAAATCAGGCAAAGAACAGAACAATGGTACGATAAAGTGATTTATCCTGAACCTTCGAGCGCTGGGGAAGATTTTGCTAATTATCAAAAACAAGCACCAAGTTTCTTTGCATTTATTGGTTCAAATGGACCGGAGGCTTCTGGTCTTCACTTTCCTGATATGCTTGTCCAAGATGAGACATTAAAAGTTGCTGTTGAATACTACATACAATCTGCTCAGCACTTACTCGAATATCTTAAATAAAGCCGTATTTTTGAACGGTTTTTTATTTTTGAACATTTTTGAAAGAAAATGATAGTTAATGATTGATTTTGATAGATAAAGGTGTTATAATAATTTTTGTAAACGAATTCAGGAGATGGAAATGTTAGCAAATGAAAGAAAAAAAAGGATTGTTGACTATCTAAAAATAAATAGGAGAGCAACAATAGAAGAACTTCTCACCCTGATGGATTGCTCTATTTCAACACTTAGGCGTGATTTGAATGAATTGGAGAAAGAAAAGAGTTTAAGGCGGGTCCATGGTGGAGCCGAACTTACACAGGATTTATCAGAAGAGTTAAGTATTTCTGAAAAAACGTCCAAAAACATTCAAGAAAAAGAAGAAATCGCGCAAATTGCCTTATCAAAAATTAAAGATGGAGATATTGTCTTTCTAGATGCTGGAACAACAACTGGTCTTTTAGCAGAACTTATCAATCAATCACATCTTTATCTAACGATTGTAACTAACTCTGTCACGCATTTAGCAAAATTGACAGATGACCGATTGATTGTTTATTTACTCGGTGGACGAGTGAAAAAGGTAACAGATGCAATCATTGGAAGTCAGGCCTTGGAACAACTATCTGCCTATCAATTTAATGTGGCCTTTGTGGGTGCGAACGGTTTTGATACCGAGCATGGCGCAATGACGCCAGACCATGAAGAAGCAGCAATTAAAGGATTAGCGGTTAAACAAAGTCAGAATGCTTATGTTTTGGCTGACTCTTCCAAATTAGGCCAAATGAGTTTCGTAAAATTTGCTAATTCTGAAGAGGTTGAATTAATTACCGAGAATAATTAGAGTATGTTTTTTTATAAATAAAAGTGAAAAGATTTCACTAAATGTTAATATTTCAAACTTACGTCTTAAATAAAAGGAGAACTATGATTTATACAGTAACACTCAATCCAGCGCTTGACTACTTCATGAACTATGAGGCTATATCACTGGGTGAGGTTAACAGAACAGGAAAAACACAGATTTCAGCAGGTGGTAAAGGAATTATGGAAAGCCGCATGCTCAGTCTTTTAGGAGCCGAGAGTAAGGCTTTGGGATTTCTAGGTGGTTTTTCTGGTCAATATATTAAAGATTTTTTAAATGAGAATCAAATTGATTCGGATTTTACAGAAATAGCAGATTTGACTAGAATTAATGTGAAACTTAAGAGTCAAGAAAATGAAACCAGCCTAGATGCTACTGGACCGAAACTTGAAGAAAAAGAAATCAATCATTTTCTTGAAAAATTTAATCATTTGACCCCAAATGATATTGTCGTTTTTGCGGGAACAATTCCTAAAACTTTAGGTGAAGATTTCTATGAGCGTTTGATTGAAAAAGTACAAGAGTGCGGGGCAACATTCGTTATGGATGTTGATGGTAAAAAACTACTTGATTCGCTCCCAGCTCATCCCTTGCTTATCAAACCAAATCGTGAAGAATTAGAAGCGATTTTTGGGACAAGCTTTGAAAATAATGAGCAAATTATACCTTATGGTAAAAAACTATTAGACATGGGTGCTCAAAATGTTATTGTTTCAATGGCTGGAGATGGAGCCCTCCTCTTTACGAATGAGAAAGTTTATTTTGCTCAAGGGATTAAGGGAGAATTAAAAAATTCTATTGGAGCTGGTGATTCGACTGTTGCAGGATTTTTGGCCGAATATAGTCAATCTAAAGATCCACTCTTAGCATTCAGACAAGCGATTGCTTGCGGAACTTCAAAGGCATTCTCAGATGATATGCCAAGCCGAGCATTTTTGGAAGATATTTATAAAAAAGTTAATATTTCAGAGGTGAAATGATGGAAATTAAAGATTTATTAAAAACAGAGGTTATGATTCTTGACCTCCAAGCAACTAGCAAAGAAGCCGTTATTGATGAAATGGTCAATAAATTAGTTTCTGAAGGTTATGTCAGTGATTTTGCAACTTTTAAAGCAGGAATTATGGCACGTGAAGCGCAAACTTCAACTGGACTTGGTGACGGGATTGCCATGCCTCACAGTAAAAATACCGCTGTTAATGAACCGGTTGTTCTATTTGCAAAATCAAAAACTGGTGTTGATTACGCGGCATTAGATGGTCAACCTGTCAATCTTTTCTTCATGATTGCAGCCCCAGATGGTGCTAATGATACTCACTTAGAAGCTTTGGCACAACTTTCCACTTATCTTCTTAAAGACGGTTTCCAAGACCGTTTGAGAAAAGTTGAATACCCACGCGAAGTCATTCAACTCTTTTCTGAAAAACAAGAAGAAGTTGCAACTCTTGAAAATGCTGAACATTACATTGTAGCTGTAACAGCATGTACAACAGGAATTGCCCATACTTACATGGCTGAAGAAGCACTTAAAAAACAAGCCTTGGAAATGGGTGTTGGTATAAAGGTTGAAACCAATGGTGCGCGTGGAATTGATAATAAATTAACTTCAGCTGATATTCAAAAAGCTGATGCTGTTATCGTAGCTGCGGACAAAAAAGTCGAAATGAATCGTTTTGCTGGTAAAGAAATGGTTCAAGTTCCAGTTGCACACGCCATTCGAGATACGGAAGAATTAATTAATCGTGCGCTTTCAGGAAATGCACCAATCTATGAAGCAGATGGAACGGATGAAGTAAAAGAAGAATCATCTGGTGGCTTAGGTAAAGCTTTCTATAAACACTTAATGGGTGGTGTTTCTGCAATGCTTCCATTCGTTGTCGGAGGTGGGATTCTTATCGCTCTTGCTTTCTTGATTGACCAAGCGATGGGGGTTCCTCAAAGTCAATTGGCCAACCTTGGAGTTTATCATCCTTTAGCTGCTTACTTTAAAAATGTTGGGGGCGCGGCTTTTGCCTTTATGTTACCTGTTTTAGCCGGTTTCATTGCAAACTCAATCGCTGATAAGCCTGGTTTAGTTGCTGGTTTTGTCGCTGGTTCTATGGCATCTTCTGGTTTGGCTTTTGGTCATTTAGACCCTGCTAAAATGATTCCGTCTGGTTTCTTAGGAGCCTTGGTTGGTGGTTTCCTTGCTGGTGGAGTGATTATTCTTCTTCGTAAAGTCTTCGCAAAACTTCCGCGTTCACTTGATGGGATTAAAGCCATATTGATTTATCCATTAGTTGGAACATTTATCACAGGTTTCTTAATGCTTTTTGTCAATATCCCAATGGCCGCAATTAATACCGGACTTTCTAACTTCCTAGCAAGCTTATCAGGCGCATCTGCCCTTGTTCTTGGTCTAGTCGTTGGTGGAATGATGGCTATTGACCTTGGTGGTCCAATCAACAAAGCTGCTTATATCTTTGCAACTGGTACTTTAGCAGCAACAGTTTCAACTGGTGGTTCAGTAACAATGGCAGCAGTTATGGCTGGTGGGATGGTTCCACCACTCGCAACTACAGTAGCTGTTATCTTGTTTAAAAATAAATTTACCAAAGAAGAACGTAATGCTGGTTTGACAAACATTGTGATGGGGCTTTCATTCATCACTGAAGGTTCAATTCCATTTGGAGCAGCTGACCCAGCACGCGCAATTCCATCATTTATGATTGGAGCAGCAGTAGCCGGTGGTTTGACTGGTATGGCAAACATTAAATTGATGGCACCACATGGTGGAGTCTTCGTACTTGCTTTGACAAATAATCCTTTACTTTATCTATTGTTCATCTTGATTGGAGCAATTGTTTCAGGCCTATTGTTTGGAGCTTTGAAAAAGGCTAAATAGAATTGAATAAAATGAAAAAAGCGGATAATCCCGCTTTTTTTTGTTTATAAAAGAACCAAAATAAACTTCAAAGAATGGGGACTCAGTTTTTTTATTGACAGAAATCAATTTTATTCTTTTGTTTTTGAACTATACTGTAATTATAAAAATAAAAGGATGATTGGAAAATGGCTTTTCAAAAATGGTTACAAAAAAATGCAAATCGCTTGATGCTGGTATCAGCAATATTGATTGGGTTTGGTTTCTTGGGGAAATATGTTTTTGCTAATGAATTAGCTTGGAATTTAACAATGCTCATCGCTTCAATTTTGGGTGGGTTACCGATTGGAATCCACGCTTATCAGGCTTTAAAATTCAAACAAATTTCGATTGACTTGTTGGTTACGATTGCGGTAGTGGGTGCGATTTTCATTAGAGAATTTGAAGAATCTGCTATCGTAACTTTCTTATTTACTTTCGGAACTTATCTGGAAAAAAGAACGCTTGAAAAAACGCGGTCATCAATTAAAGAACTGTCGCAAATGGCGCCGACAAGAGCGCTTTTTGCGGATGGAAGAGAGATTGATATTGACAAAGTCAAAGTAGGCGATAAGCTTCTGATAAAAACAGGAAGTCAGGTGCCTGTAGATGGTCGAGTTTACAGCGGTTCTGCTTTTGTCAATGAATCGGCTATTACAGGGGAGTCACAGGAAGTTAAGAAAAACAGTGGCGAGCAAGTATTTTCAGGGAGTATTTTAGTAAATGGAAGCCTCTATGTGACTGCTGAAAAAGTGGGCGAAGATACAACTTTTGGAAAAATCATCGAATTAGTTGAAGAAGCACAAGATACTAAATCACCTGCTGAAAAATTTATTGACCGTTTTGCAAAATATTACACACCAATCGTACTTTTGATAGCGATTATAACTTGGCTCATGAGTCAAAATTTGGAGCTTGCTATTACGATTTTGGTATTGGGTTGCCCGGGGGCCTTAGTGATTGGTGCGCCGGTATCTAATGTTGCTGCGATTGGTAATGGTGCGAAAAATGGTCTATTGATCAAAGGAGGAGAGGTGATGGACACTTTTAGTCGGACCGATACCTTACTTTTTGATAAAACAGGAACACTGACAAAAGGTGAAACAGAGGTTGTATTAGTAAAAAAATATGGCGAAATCTCAGAAAATTTACTGACGAAAATATCGACAATTGAAACTCAATCTAATCATCCACTCGCGACTGCGATTGTTAGATTTATTGGGAGTCAGAAAAAGGAAAAAATTAACGAGCTAGATGTGGTTAGAGGTCAGGGAATTATTGCTGATGACCTATTGATTGGAAATGAAAAATTACTGACAGCCCATGAAATTTTACTGACAGATTCTCAAAAACAAAGTTTGAGAGAAGTAGAAGAAAAAGGGATGTCGATCGTGCTTGTTGCAAAAGCTGGTCAGCTCAAATTAATCTATGGAATTGCTGACGAAATCCGTCCTGATGTTAAAAAAGCGCTGAGAGCCCTAAGGCGTAATGGAATGAAGAAAATGGTGATGTTGACCGGCGATAATGAAGTGACTGCCAGAAATGTTGCAAAGGAATTGGGAATTGATGAAGTTCATGCGAATCTGCTGCCAGAAGATAAAGCAAGAATTGTCAGTGAATTTAAATCGTCAGGACATAAGCTTGCTTTTATTGGTGATGGAATTAATGATAGTCCGTCGCTTGCCCTTGCCGATATTGGGATTGCCATGGGTTCTGGTACAGATATTGCGATTGAAACGTCTGACGTTGTGTTGATGAAGTCTAGTTTTGCTGAGTTAGTTCAGGCTTATGGATTGGCAAAAAATACTGTGAGAAATATGCGTCAAAATATTGGGCTTGCGATTGCTGTCGTTATTTTTCTACTTGTCAGCTTGATTTTAGGTGGGACAGGATTTGTTCCAAATTTTGTCAATATGGGTACGGGAATGTTTGTTCATGAAGCGTCGATTTTGGTGGTTATTTTAAATGGGATGCGTTTGATTTCTTATAAAAATAAAAAGATTAATTGATACAAATCAATTTTTTATGATTAGAATAGCGGTAAAATAAGAGAAAAGTTAAAGAAAGAAGGAAAGAAGATGTCTAAAATAATTATGAAACTTGGTGAGCTAAGTTGCCCATCTTGTCTTGCAAAAATCGAAGGGGCAATGACTGGGACAAAGGGAGTGATTTCTGCCAAAGTTTTGTTTAATGCCTCAAAAGTCAAAGCTGAGTTTGACGAAAATATCGTCAAATCTGACGAATTGGTCACTAAAGTTGAAAAGCTCGGATATCCCGTGCAAAGCTCAAAAGTTACGCTAGTTTGAGCAAGGAGGGAAAAATGATTGAAGTAAGTATTGATGAAAAATATGAAGCAGAAGTCAAAAAAACTGAGATTGACCACCATAAACCAACTGCTGGTGCGATGTTGAGTCATGTTTTGTCTAATATTTTTTATGAAAAAATAAGTTTGATGCAGGCAGGGCTTTATGCCAAAAGTGCAGATTATCGCATAAAATTTCGTGAAATTGCCCTAAAAGAAGACGAATGGTTTTATCTTATTTCTGAGCAGTTACTTGATGAAAATGAATTGGTCCCAACGACGCTTGACGAATTTGTCAGCAATCATAAATTCATTGAAAATGACCCCAAAGCCAAGTATTGGACAGATGAAGCATTGATAGAAAACTTTATCAATGATTTTCAGAACCAAAATTTATTTATCGGACGAGCGATTAAACTAGCACAAAAGGAAGAAAAATTTAGCTTAGAACTTGTAATTCGCAAGCTTTACGGCTATAATTTGTCTATTATTCGCTATTTTGCAGGAGAACTTGGAAAAATGATAGGCGAATTTATTGAGGAGGAAGATGACGATTAAAGATTTTGATGAGCATTTAAGTGACCACCATTGTATCCAGCTAGTCCCACTTTTTTCTGACTTGAGTCCAGATGAGCTTGCTCAAGTTGAAGAAATTGTTCAACATAAAAAAGTCAAAAAAGGTGAAACGGTTATTCAACCATCGGCAGAGCCACTTCTGACAATAGTTGCCAAAGGAAGTTTAAAAATATATCAAATCTCATCCACTGGAAAAGAACAGCTATTAAGAGTGATTGAACCTGGTGGATATGAAGGAGAAAAATCTATTTTCGGCCTTGTCAATAAAAACTTATTTGGCGAAGCGCTATCGGATAGTACGATTTGTTTTGTCAGAAAATCCGATTTTACAAAACTCTTACTCGCTAAACCTCAACTTTCCCTCCGTCTTCTTGAAATGAACGCTGTGAAACAAAATGAAACGGAGCAACAAGCCAAGTTTTTGATGATGGAATCTGTAGAAATGCGTCTTGCTAACTATTTATTGGATTTGGCTAAAATTACTGACGGATCTTATGTACAAATTCCAATGACTTTGAAGGATTTGTCAGCATTTATTGGCACGACTCATGAAACAATCAGCCGAAAACTTCGTCTCTTAGAAGAGAAGGGATTGGTCGAGCATTACGGAAAATCTTTCAAAATTTTAGATTATGAAAGACTTGAAGATGAATATGCTTAGACAAATTTCTGTCAGTAAATTTATTTACTGACGGAAAAAATATAATCAAAAAAATACTGACGAATTGATTCTGTCAGTATTTTATTTTTAATGAAAAAATGAAACCTAAGTAAACAATGAGGATTATCAACAAAAGGGCTTGTTTTTTGATATAATGGAAGGAGTAAACTGGGGGATTGGGAGAAATTATTATGAGTTTTATTGCACTTTTTGAGCTGGCACTTTTTTTTCTTAATGTTATTTTATCCTTTGTCATTATTTTTAGGGAAAGAAAATCAACAGCAGCAACTTGGTCATGGCTCTTTGTAGTTAATTTATTGCCGATTATCGGCTTTATTTTATATTTACTCATTGGTCGTGGAATTTCACATTATCGTATTTTTAAAGACCGTAAAAGGTTTCAACTTGGCTTTGAAAAACAACTTGAACATGCGGAAAAATCATATACAGATAGATTGTTTATTGAAAAAATGAGAAAAAATCATGTGATTGGTCAACTAATTCACATGCTTTATGTTGAAGAAAAATCGATTATTTCAACAAATACTGGTGTCAAAATTTTTAATGATGGACGCCAGAAATTTAACGCTTTGATAGAAGATATAAATCAAGCCAAGCATCATGTCCATATGGAATATTATATTTTTAGAATGGATCGAATGGGTCATGAAATCTACGATGCCTTACTGGCAGCCGCAAAACGTGGAGTAGAGGTGAAACTTTTAATTGACGCTTGGGGTTCAAATAAGACTAAAATGTCCAGCTTTAAAGAGCTTCAAGAAGCTGGTGGACATGTGGCTCAATTTTTCCCCTTGATTATGCCCTTAGTTAATCCCCGAACAAATTACCGTTTGCACCGTAAAATCGTTGTGATTGATGGTGTGGTTGGCTATACAGGTGGATTCAATGTCGGTGATGAATATGCTTCAATTACGAAAAAATTTGGATATTGGCGTGACAATCATTTACGATTGACTGGTGATATTGTTTATAGCTTACAGCATCGTTTTATTTTAGACTGGAATTCACAACATCATTTTGAAGTGACTGAGGGAGAGCCTTATTTTCCAGATTCTATTGTTGAAGGACATGTAGCGACTCAACTTGTGACTTCTGGTCCAGATGAGGATAAAGAGCAAATCAAATTGACTTACATGAAGATGATTTCTGGTGCTGAACGAGAAATTATCATTCAAACGCCCTATTATATTCCTTCTGATGCCTTGCATGAGTCAATAAAATTGGCCCTTTTATCAGGTGTACAAGTTAAAATGTTAATTCCTAACAAGCCAGACCATCCGCTGGTTTACTGGGCGACATATTTCCATGCCGCTGATTTAGTTAAATATGGTGCCAAGGTTTATACTTATGAAAATGGATTTGTTCATTCTAAAACGTTAATTATTGATGGAGAGTATGCCTCAGTTGGTTCGGCAAATTTGGATTATCGAAGCTTACAATTATGTTTTGAAGCAAATGTTGTTATTTATGATTATGATATTTCACAAAAATTGCGAAATGATTTTATGAAAGACTTGAAGTTAAGCCGTCCATTGACTTTAGAGCGTTATGAAGAAAGATCAAAACTGATTCGTTTTAAAGAAGGACTGGCTCGCTTAATTGCACCAATGCTTTGATTTAGAAACTAAGATAGAGCAAAAATTATCATTTGGAATGATAAGATGAAAATGGAGGAAAGAGATGGACAATAAACTCAATATTGTAATCATTACAGGAATGTCTGGCGCAGGCAAAACAGTTGCGATTCAATCCTTTGAAGATATGGGCTATTTTACAGTGGACAATATGCCACCAAATTTAATTGAAAAATTTGTTGGGCTATTGAATACACCTGATAATAAAATTGATAAAGTGGCCTTAGTCGTTGATATGCGTTCGCGTGCTTTCTTTGAAGATATTCAAAGTATTGTGACCGAATTGACAGATAACACGAGTGTGAACTTTAAATTGTTGTTTTTAGATGCCAATGATACTGAATTGGTTTCCCGTTATAAAGAGACTAGACGAAGCCACCCACTGGCAATTGATGGTCGAACACTGGATGGAATTACTAAAGAGCGTGAGATTTTAGCTGATTTAAAAAATTTATCAGAAGTAGTGATTGATACCAGTGAATTAACACCAAGAAATCTTCGAGCAAGAATTTTGCAAAAATTTGCGACAAGTACAGAATCAACTTTCCGAATTGAAGTGATGTCTTTTGGTTTTAAGTACGGTTTGCCATTGGATGCTGATTTGGTTTTTGATGTCCGTTTTTTACCGAATCCACATTATATTTCTGAATTACGTGATAAAAATGGAACAGATCAAGAAGTTTATGATTATGTGATGGAACATCCGCAATCTGAAGAATTCTATCAAAATTTGATGAAGATGTTGGTTCCGATTCTCCCTGCTTATAAAAAAGAAGGGAAATCAGTTTTGACAATTGCTTTTGGCTGTACCGGAGGTCAACACCGCTCAGTGGCCTTTGCTGAACGAGTTTCTGCTGCTTTAAGAGAAAAATGGCATCTAAATGTTAGTCATAGAGATAAAGACCGTAGAAAGGAAACGGTAAATCGTTCATGAGCAATCCTAAAGTTGTCGTTATCGGTGGTGGGACCGGAATTCCTGTCGTTCTAAAAGCATTACGTAAAGAAAAAGTTGATTTAACAGCGATTGTAACCGTTGCGGATGATGGAGGTTCTTCTGGACGGATTCGTTCAGCAGTCAGTATCGCTCCTCCTGGTGATTTGAGAAATGTATTGATTGCAATGTCAGACATGCCTAAATTTTATGCCGATATTTTACAGTATCGATTTGATAAATCTGATGGAGAATTGGCAGGACACCCTCTTGGGAATTTAATTATTGCCGCAATTTCTGAAATGCAAGGGTCAACCTATCGTGCGATTCAAACCTTGGCTCAATTCTTTCATGTTGAAGGGAAAATATACCCTTCATCTGATGCAGCATTGACATTACATGCTGTTTTTAAAGATAGTCATGAGGTAAGCGGTGAGAGCCAAATTGCAGGCTATAAAGGCTTGATTGACCATGTTTACCTGACTCAAACTGTCAATGGCGAAAGCCCAATTGCTTCACGAAATGTTGTTAAATCAATTATGGAAGCAGATACGATTGTTTTGGGGCCGGGTTCACTTTTCACTTCAATTTTACCCAATATTGTTATTCCCGAAATCTGTGAAGCTTTATGGAAAACGTCGGCTAAAATTATCTATGTTTGTAATATTATGACTCAACGTGGAGAAACAGAGCATTTCACGGATGCTGACCACGTTCGTGTTTTGAATGAACATATTGGAACAAAAGTGATTGATACAGTTCTTGTGAATATTCAAGAAGTGCCAGAAGAATATATGAATACAAATAAATTTGATGAGTATTTGGTCCAAGTTGATCATGATTTTGCAGCATTGAAGGCTGAAGAAGTCAATGTGATTTCTAATAATTTTCTGGAACTGCGTGATGGTGGGGCCTTCCATAATGGAGAAGCTGTTGCCAAAGAAATTGTTGCCATTTCTCAACGTCAAGAATTTAGACATTAAAAAATTACTGACAGGATTTGTCAGTAATTTTAAACGGATAAAGAGTTTAAGAGGAAGGAACAAGACAGGATTTTTTAACCTGAATAGAAAAAATTATGAGTTTCACAAGTGATGTAAAAAAAGAATTAACCCGTAATTTAGCCACAACTGGTGCCCTTCTTGCCCTTGTAAGAATGAATGGCTCTGTTGGGATTTTTAATGGTTTAACTTTATCGATTACGACGGAAAATGCTGGTACGGCTAAATACATTTATCAAATGCTTCAAGAACTCTATGAAATTCATGCTGAGATTCGTGTTCATCAAAAAACAACACTTTCTAAAAATCGGGTTTATACTGTTTTTATCACAGAGGGTGCTGGCGAATTATTAGATGAATTGAGTTTGGCTGATTCACTGATGCTGGATAATGGTGTCCCTGAATTTGTTAAAAATGATGAATTCATTAAAAAAGACTATTTGCGTGGCGCATTTTTGTCGGCTGGAGCTTTGCATAACCCTGAAAAAGGGGAGTATCAATTATCCATCGCCAATGTTTATCAGGAACATGCTGAGGATTTACAAGAAATATTTCGAGATTTTGGCTTAAATGCTCGAGTGATTGAACGAAAAAATCGGTGGATTCTTTATTTGTCAAAAGCAGAAGAGATAATGGATTTTTTGACTTTGATTGGCGCAATGAAGGCGAGATTGAAATTTGAAGAAGCTAAAATTATGCGTGAAATGCGGGGGTTAGCTAATCGTCAGTCCAATTTTGAAAATGCGAATATTGCTAAATCCGTAATGGCTGCTCAAGAAGCAATTGATGCCATTCAATTTCTTAATGAAAAAAAAGAATTGGAACAGCTTCCACCTTCTTTAAAAGAAATTGCTCGTTTACGTTTAGAAAATCCAGAAGCAACGATTAAAGAATTGGGCGAATTACTGGACCCACCATTGGGAAAATCTGGAGTCAACCATCGACTAAGAAAACTGGTTGAACGCTCGAATGATTTAAAAAAAGTTGAAAGTTAATAAAAACTGGCTTGATAATGAGCCAGTTTTTATTATTTCCAACCATTAAGAAAGAAGCGAGAAAGAAGTTCGGTTTTTTCTAAAAGCCTTTCTATTGACAAGCCCTTCATTCCAGAATTAAAAATATTTATGATGAAAAGAAAGTCTTCTTTAGTGTATTCGTTAGAAATTTTTTCTTCTTTTTGTCCTTTTTCAAAAAGGTTTTCGTAAATTTTTTCTTGAGGCAAAAGAGCATCAGTATCAAAAAAATCAGGACTTTCGGAATATTGGGTCATTAGATTTTCTGAAAAAACAGGACTGAACACTTTAAGTTGTTTCAATTCAAGATCAATGATAGCCTGAAAAGTATCTGTAAAATCAAGGTCGCCATGAATGATTTCCTCGATTTCATCGACCATGTGCTCAAAAGATTTTAGAAGAACATAGTTCATCAAATGACTTTTATTTTGATAGTATTTGAAAAGAGTTACCTTAGAAACAACCGCTTTTTTAGCAATTTCTTCGATTTTTATATCTTTTATTCTTTTTTCGTTTAGTAATTGAAAAGTGATTTCTAAAATTGCTTTTTTCTTTTGTTCAGTTTGATTCACTACAAACACACTTTCTAGCTGACAGAGCAATCTGTCAGTAAATTTTTTATAGAAATTACATATAACAAAATTATAACTTTTTTCTTGAACCATTTCAAATAAAAGAGTACAATATGAACTATAAAAATAAAATAGTTCATTTTTTAAAAAGAGGGATGTTAAAAGGTTTTTGGTTGTATTTTTAGATAACTTTTCTTGAACTCTATAAAAGTTAAGGGTACAATATGAACTATAAGTATAAGAATAGTTCAGAGTACAAATTTGTCAAGCTAATCAAGGAGGAACAAAATGGCGAAAATTGTCGAAGTCAGTGGACTTCAAAAGAATTTTGGAAAGTTTCAGGCCTTAAAAAATGTATCTTTTGAGGTTAATTCTGGTGAAGTTTTGGGTTATATTGGACCAAATGGTGCAGGTAAATCAACAACTATTCGGATTTTACTTGGAATTATTAAAGCAACAAAAGGGAAGGCTCAAATTTTTGGTAAAGAAGTCTGGCAAGATTCAATTGAAATCCATAAAAAAATTGCTTATGTGCCAGGAGATGTTTATCTTTGGCCCAATTTATCGGGTGGAGAGACGATTGATTTGTTTTTGAAACTTCATGGACAAATTAACAAAGAGAAGCGAGATGAACTGATAAAAAAATTTGATTTGAATCCAAAGAAAAAAGTCCGCTCTTATTCCAAAGGAAATCGCCAAAAAATTGCGCTTATTGCAGCTTTAGCAACGGAGGCTGAACTTTATATTTTTGATGAGCCAACCAGTGGGTTAGACCCATTGATGGAGGCTATTTTTCAAAAAGAAGTGGAAAAATTAAAAATAGCGGGAAAAGCAATCATTCTGTCCAGTCACATCTTATCAGAGGTTGAAAAGTTAGCTGATAGAGTTGCGGTTATTCGAAAGGGTGAAATCGTTGAGACGGGTTCTCTTGAAGATTTACGACATTTGACAAGGTATCAGTATAAGGTTATAACGGAAGAAGTTCCTCATGATTTAGAAAAATTAGCTTCTGTTCATGATTTGCAAATTACTGACAGAGAAGCAAGTTTTCAGGCTGATTCAGATTCAATTGATGAAATATTAAAAACACTTTTACAATACAGAGTACAGAAACTTGAATCAACTCCTCCAACGCTTGAAGACCTCTTTATGCGTCATTACCAGTAAGGGGGAAGCTTATGAAACAACCATTTTATAAAACAGGGGTTTTGTTTAGGGCCTTACTCAAAAGAGATTGGCTAAAATTACTTTTTTGGATTTTGGGAATGCTTGCATTTGCAGCTTCAGGGGCTGGAAAAATGGAAGTCGCCTCAAATCCAGCCACGGCAAATAGTCTTTATACAATGTTTGTCAAAAATCCAGCAATGATTGGCTTATTTGGCCCCACACCTGTAAATAGTCCAGCAAATTATAGTTTAGGTCCTATTTTTGGTCAAACGATGACTTTGATTACAGGTATCACCTTTGCTATTATTTCGATTATTTATGTTGTCAATCGAAGTAGAAAAGAAGAAGATGATGGAATTACTGAGCTTTTTCGTTCTTATTCTATCGGAAAATTAGCAAACACGACGGCCCTAGTAATTGAACTTATTTTTTTACATCTACTAATGGCTATTCTGCTCGCCTTTTCCATTCAAGCACAAAATGTGGCGGGTTTAAATGATTTGGGAAGTAATTTACTCTTTGCATTCACCACAAGCGCCCAAGGACTACTTTGGGGAATGTTTGCCTTACTTTTAGGGCAAGTTTTCTCTGATGCGAGTGCAACTAAAGGGGTGACCTTTGGTTTGTTTGGATTGCTTTATATCATTCGAATGGGGACAGATGCAACCAATCTTTCTTTGGGGTGGTTTAATCCACTATCATGGGTTTATCTGGCTTTTCCCTATGTCAAAGGACATGAAAATTGGACCAGTGTCATTTTGACATTTAGTTTATCCTTGATTTTATTGGTCATTTCTTACTTTTTAGAGCTTAAAAGGGATGTGGGAGCTGGTTATTTGCCTGAGGGACAAGGAAGAGCGCAAGGAAAAAAAGCTTTATTTGGTTTTCCTGGTCTTATTTTAAGTCTTGAAAAAAAGATGATTCTTGGCTGGCTTATTGGAAGTTTTGTGCTAGGTCTGGTTTATGGTTCGATGTTTGGCCAAATGGACCAATTTATTTCTAGTAATAAAACAGTTAAAGAAATTTTTGTGGGAAATGAAACCGCGGCCTCGGCGATTAGAGGAAACTTCATGGTTACTTTATTCTCTATTTTATCGATATTAGTTGCGGCCTTTGGAGTGATATTACTGATAAAAATGGTGGGTGAGGAAAGAAGAAATCGCTTAGAGGCACTCTATGCCTTGCCACTTTCAAGAGCGAAGGTCTATTTCACATATGTGCTGACAGCTATTTTTTCAGTTATAGTTGCACAATTTTTGGCCCTTTTAGGGATATTTATTGAACAATTGGGAAATGAGAATGTTCTTTCTTTTACAGAAATTATGAAATCTGGGATGATTTGGCTTGTTGCAGTCATCTTTGTCCTTGCTATCCTTAGTTTACTAATGGGTCTTGTTCCTCGGTTCGCTGATGTGATTTGGGTTTATCTAGGCTTCTTACTCTTTATGACTTATCTTGGAAAATTATTGAATCTGCCAAAATGGTTGGAGAATTTGAGCATTTACAGTCAGATTCCCAAATTACCAGTGGAGAAAATGAATCTTCCAACAGTCAGCTTGATATTAATATTAGCTCTTGTATTAATTCTGATTGGCTATAAAGCTTATGAAAGACGTGACTTAATTACAGGATAAACTTAAAAGCTATCTAAGCAAGATAGCTTTTTTTGTAAAATGAGCAACAAAATGTTGTCTAAACCCAGAAATACAGTATTTTTTAGCATTCTAATATAATTTATGATAGAATGAATGAGTTATTTTATAAATACGCTTTCAGGAGAAAAATTACATGATGAATCCGGCAGAAATTTTAACTGCGACCATTCACCACGGTCAGGAAAAAATAAAACGTCCTTTTTTAGAAAAAGCCGTTCTTGGTTTTATTGGTGGGGCAATGATTTCTTTTGGCTACTTGCTTTATATTCGGGCGATAGCTTCGGTAGCTGACGAACTAGGAAGTCTTGCAAGTTTGATTGGAGCGAGTGTCTTTCCAATTGGGCTAATCGTTATCTTGTTGGGTGGTGGCGAGCTGATTACTTCAAACATGACCGCTGTTTCGACTTCGTTTTTTGCTAAAAAAGTGACTTTGAGTGAATTACTAAAAAATTGGTTAATCATTACTGTATTTAATGTCCTTGGTGCTATTTTTGTCGCTTTTGTTTTTGGACATCTTGTCGGATTGACAGGTATTGGAGCTTACAAAACGGAGCTTCTTAGTTTAGCACAATCGAAAATAAATGCTAGTTGGTCCCAAGAATTTCTCTCAGGAATCGGATGTAATTGGTTTGTTGGTCTGGCAATGTGGATGTGTTATGGCGCTAAAGATGCTACTGGAAAAGTATTAGCAGTTTGGTTTCCGGTTATGGCTTTCGTTGCGATTGGTTTTCAGCATAGTATAGCCAATGCCTTTGTCATTCCAGCGGCAATTTTTGAAAATGGAGCAAGCTGGCTCGATTTTGCTCATAATTTTCTATTTGTTTATCTTGGTAATCTCTTTGGAGGGTCAATATTTGTTGCTGGATTTTATAGTTTAGGCTATCGAAGACAAGCAAGAGAACAAGAAGAACTAAAAAAATAAAGAAAAAAGTTACTGACAAAAAGTCAGTAACTATTTTTTTAACTGATGATAACGATTGTACCAAATTTCAACGTATTCTTTAGAAAAAGGTCCCTTTTCATTGTTAATCCAGTCAACAAGAATTTTGACATTTTCTTTTAGAATATGATCAATTTCTTTTGGATAGTGCATTTTGCGTCGGTGGCGTTCATATTCTTCAACATCGAGTAATTTCTTTTCTCCATCTTTGAAGACTTTCACGTCAAGGTCGTAATCAATATATTTCAGCGCTTCGTTATCGAGGACGAAGGGGCTCGCTAGATTGCAGTAGTAGCTAACGCCTTCCTCACGAATCATAGCAATGATGTTAAACCAAAACTTTTTGTGGAAGTAAACAATAGCAGGTTCGCGCGTGACCCAACGGCGATCGTCAGATTCTGTCACTAAAGTGTGATCATTTACTCCAATAATTGAATTTTCATTTGTTTTTAGAACCATGGTATCGCGCCAAGTGCGATGTAGATTCCCATCATGTTTATAGCTTTGAATCGTGATGAAGTCGCCTTCTTTCGGAATTTTCAAGGCTATTCTCTCTTTCTCAATTCAAAGTTCTCATCTATTAATATACCATTTTTTAAATGAAATTTACAGTAAAAATGTTTAGTTTAGGCAATAAATTGCTAATAAATGTTCGGTTTTTTAATTTTTATGTAGTAAAAGTGAGTTTTTATACTGATGGCTAATATTAGTCGTCTAAGTCAAAAATTGTCAAAGATGATTGAAATTCCTTCATCAAGTTTTCTCTTCGAAAATCTTGCCAATCAGAACTTTTACGAAGCGCATTATAACGTTTTCTCAAATGCCAATTTTCAGCAATCTGATATTGTGGATATTTAGCTAAAAATTCATTGATCATTTGCCATTCGTAAGGATATCCAAGTGGTCTCGCATGGTAAAGAATGTTATCAATCTTAAGGGGAGTTCGTCTTTGATGAAGATGTCCAAAAACGACATCCGTAACTTTTGGAAAATGGCTGAAAAGTTCATGGAAATGCTGAGAGCCCAAATAAGCATTAAAGCGAGCAAATTTTTCATAGCGGGTATTAATGATAAATTGCTGATGAGGAACAAAATGTGTGCTGACAATAATTCTCTCAATCTCTGGCTTTGCTGACAATTCTGTCAGTAAATTTTCTAGTTTCTCTAATTCGATAGCTGTTGTCTTGATATCATCAAATTGGCGATGGATTTTTCGGTCAAAATAAAAGGAATTTTTAAAAGCGATAATTTTTTGAAAATCGGCTTTTTCTTTCATAAAGGAATAGTCGTACCAACCATGAAAACTGACAAAGGCGGTTGATGCAAAAGTTTTCACTTTAAAATTACTGACAGAGATTTCTTCCTCAGAAAGTTCAACCATATCATGATTTCCAAGGTTAAAAGTGACTGATAAATCTGCCAGTGATTCTAATTGATGAAAAAAAGGTTCAGAGATATTATGTAAATCATTAGAAATATCTCCAGCAAAATGTAAATCTGTAATTTGTAAATCATTTAGAAGGGATATAAAAAGTTCAATTTCCTCTTTAGAAAAGTGATTACTGTCCAAATGAAAATCTGAAATTATAGCCAATCGTCTTTTTTTAGTCATAGTCAAATTATAGCATGTGTCAGTAATTCTATCTAATATATAATTTTTGAGATTCCTATTATAAAAAAGTTTAAGTCCATTTTCTATTGAATAGCTTAGGTTAGGCTTATAGGCGGTGAATATGGTATAATGCAACTATGGAATTATCAGAAATTAGAAATTTACTTGAAGGATATAGCGAGAAGATTAATGGCTTTCGTGACTCCTTAGATCTTGACCGTTTGGAAGAAGAAATTGCTTTATTAGAAAATGATATGGCGCAGCCTGAGTTTTGGAATGATCAAGCAGCGGCTCAAAAAGTAATTGACGAATCAAATGCTTTAAAAGCAAAATACGACAATTATCAGGCCATGAATAACATGCTTGAAGAAGCTCAAACCATGCTTGAAATGCTTCAGGAAGAAGCTGATGAAGACATGCAAGTCGAATTAGAAGAGATGACCACAGCTCTTGGTCAAAAAATTGAATCTTACGAACTCGAAATCATGCTTAATCAACCCTATGACCACATGAATGCGGTACTTGAAATCCATCCAGGTTCTGGTGGAACAGAGTCGCAGGACTGGGGCTCAATGCTCATGCGGATGTATACCCGTTGGGGTGAAGCGCATGGCTTTAAAGTAGAGATTTTGGACTATCAAGATGGAGATGTTGCTGGACTTAAATCAGTAGCCATTCGTTTTGTTGGGCGAAATGCTTATGGTTTTTTGCGCGGCGAAAAAGGAGTTCATCGTTTAGTTCGCATATCGCCATTTGATTCTGCTAATCGTCGTCATACTTCATTTACTTCAGTAGACGTGATGCCAGAACTGGATGATTCGATTGAAGTTGAAGTTCGTGATGCTGATGTGAAAATGGATACCTTCCGTTCAGGAGGAGCAGGTGGACAAAATGTCAATAAAGTATCCACAGGGGTTCGCTTGACTCACGTTCCAACAGGGATTGTTGTCCAATCAACAATGGATAGAACACAATATGGTAACCGTGACAAGGCCATGGCCATGTTGAAGTCAAAACTCTATCAATTAGAAATGGATAAAAAGCAAGCAGAAGTTGATGAACTTCGAGGAGACCAATCAGAAATCTCTTGGGGAAGTCAAATTCGTTCTTATGTTTTCATGCCCTATCAGTTAGTCAAAGACACACGGACTGGTTATGAAACAGGACAAATTTCAAACGTTATGGACGGAGAAATAGACGGATTTATCAATGCTTACCTTCGTTGGAACCTCTAAAGAAGCGCTAACCCTTAGAAGACATGAAACGCTTAAGAAATATTAATGTTATGAATGAAAAAATTATAAAATAAAAATGCTATCTAAAGAACTTTTATTTTGATATAATTGTAAGTAGTTCGGCTGATGGAAAAATATTTAAAACTGTCAGTAGAATAGAAAATGAGTTTTATTGAAAAAAAGAAGAGGTACAGTATTGTGCCCGTTTTCTTGTTTTTTGATAAAATCTCTTAAAAGCATCCATAGTGATTAAAATATGGATTTTACTAATAAGTTGCTGACTCATTCGTTAGTAATTGTCAGTCAAATCTAACACAGGAAAGGTACTATGAGTATTATAAAACTAAGCAACGTTTCCAAGAAATATTCTAATGGAACAACGGCTTTGCGTAATATCTCGCTCGAAATTGAGCCGGGAGAATTTACCTATATCGTTGGGCCATCAGGAGCTGGGAAATCGACCTTTATCAAACTACTTTATCGTGAATTAAAGATTGACCGGGGTTCTGGAACGGTTGCGCAATATGATTTATCTAAATTAAGACGTCGAGACGTTCCAATGTTACGTCGTTCTGTAGGTGTGGTTTTCCAAGACTATAAACTCTTATCAAAGAAAACAGTTTATGAAAACATTGCCTATGCCATGGAAGTTATTGGTAAAAGCCCGCGCGAAATCAAAAAACGGGTCAATGAAGTGCTTGACCTCGTTGGATTGAAACATAAGATTCGTTCATTTCCCAATGAACTTTCAGGTGGGGAACAGCAACGTGTAGCAATCGCCCGCTCGATTGCTAATGCACCAAAAGTATTGATTGCCGATGAACCGACAGGGAACTTAGACCCTGAAAATTCTTGGGAAATCATGAATTTGCTTGAAAAAATTAATCTTCAAGGGACAACCATTTTGATGGCGACCCATAATAGCCAAATTGTTAACACCTTAAAACACCGTGTTATCGCTATTGAAAACGGACGAATTGTCCGCGACCAAGAGGAAGGAGTTTACGGCTACGATGATTAGAAATTTCTTCAAACATATTTTGGAATCGCTCAAAAACTTAAAACGTAATGGATGGATGACAGTTGCTGCTGTTTCATCAGTAACCATTACATTGGTTTTGGTTGGACTTTTCCTCTCTCTTATCTTGAACACTCAAAAATTAGCTGATGGTATTCAAAACAATGTTCGGATTGTTGCCTATATGAAATTAGATGTGCATGATCAAGACACTCAAATTCAAGATCCAAAAAATAATAAAAAAATGATTGATAATTCAAATCATCTTAAGATTTATGATTCAATCAAAAAAGTCCCTAATGTTAAAACAGTCAAATTTTCTAGTAAAGAAAATCAATTAGATGAATTGACCAAGACTTTAGGAAATAATTGGAATCTTTTTAAAGGGGATGCTAATCCACTTTATGATGCTTACATTGTTGAAGCCGATAAACCAGAAGATGTTAAATCGGTAAGTGCAAACATTTCAAAACTTTCAGGAATTGAAAAAACCACTTATGGTGGAGCAAATACCCAAAAGATTTTCGAACTTGCTAAAGGAATTCAAACTTGGGGAACATTAATCGCTGCACTTTTAATTTTTGTTGCCGTTTTCTTAATTTCGAACACCATTCGGATTACTATTCTCTCAAGACAACGCGAAATTCAAATTATGCGTCTAGTTGGTGCTAAAAATGGATATATTCGATGGCCTTTCTTCTTAGAAGGAGCATGGGTCGGTCTTTTGGGAGCCATTGTTCCAAGTCTTTTGCTTGCCTGGGGTTATCGAATTGCCTTTGTTAGTCTGACACCAAGTCTTCAATCGCAAAAGCTGTCAATGTATATTCCACATCAATTTATTCCTGCAATGATAGGGTTAATGACCTTGATTGGTATTTTGATTGGTTCATTCGGGGCCCTCTTATCAATGCGTCGTTTCCTTAAAATTTAATAATAATAATGAAAGAGAAGATTTATCTTCTCTTTTTTTGTTCAAATAAAAAGTCTGTCAGTAATTAAGTTTTAAACTTGATTACTGACAGACTTTAAAATTTATTTAATTAAATGTCATAGTCCTCGTCAGACATTGCTTCCACTTCACCAAGGAGGTAAGAATTACCAACTTGTGAGAAGAAGTCATGGTTTGATGAAGAAGTTGAAATTCCGTTCATGACAACAGGATTAACATCGGCTGCAGTATCAGGGAAAAGTGGGTCTTGTCCGAGATTCATTAAGGCCTTATTAGCATTATAGCGTAAGAAAGTTAAGACTTCATCAGTCCAACCCACTTTATCATAAAGTAAATGAGAGTAGTTTTCTTCATTTTCGTAGAGCTTGTAGAGGAGCTCATACATCCAATCGCGGAATTCACTTTGCTCATCTTCAGATAATTCATTAAAACCAAGCTGGAATTTATAACCAATATAAGTACCATGTACAGATTCATCACGAATAATCAACTTGATAATTTCTGCTGAGTTAATCATCTTATTATTTCCAAGATAAAGTAAAGGTGTATAGAATCCTGAATAGAAGAGGCAAGTTTCAAGAAATACAGAAGCTACTTTCTTTTGAAGAGCGGTGCCAGATTCATAAATCTTATTGATAATTTCAGCCTTTGTCTGCATATAGACATTGGTATCCACCCAGTTAAAGAGTTCTTCAATTTCCTTTTTAGTATTTAAAGTTGAGAAAATTGTAGAATAAGATTTAGCATGGACTGACTCCATAAATTGGATATTATTGAAACAAGCAATTTCTTGAGGAGTTCTCGCATCATGTTTGAGGACTTCAGCCCCATCTACTGATTGTAAAGTATCAAGGAGAGTCAATCCAGCGAAGGCTTTAGCAAAAGTATCACGCTCAAGCTGCGGCAATTTACGCCAATCGTCCAAGTCATTAGAGACAGGAACACGTGTATCCAACCAGAATTGGCTAGTTAATTTCTCCCAAGTGTATTTATCGATTGAATCTTCAATAGAATTCCAGTCAATCGCACTATAATAAGTGGGGACAGTAAGATTTTCAGTTTCAGACATATTATTTCTCTCTTTTTAGCTACCGACAATTACTGTCAGTAAATTTTTTATCACTGACAATGTCGTCAGTAAAAATAGCTAGCTCATGACACCAAAAACTTTCGATAATTTATCAAAAGTTTGGCGTCAGTAAATTATTTTAGACCCTAGGTCAGGTTGATAGTTATACGTCACACTTTGACCGACGATTTTTCGGAAAAATGAAACAAGTAAGAAAATAGAAAGTCCGCTCTAGCGGCTTTCGTATAAACAATAGGTACTTTAGCATCATTGTTTATGTTGTTTACGTCGTTTCCATTCATTGACAATCCTTCAATGAATGAAAACAAGTAAGAAAATAGAAAGTCCACTCTAGCGGCTTTCGTATAAACAATAGGTGCTTTAGCATCATTGTTTATCTTTTATTAAATGACACAACTTTCACATTGGTTAGCGCCGACTTCCTCTTGGTCATCAGTAAATGTACGAATGTAATAAATTGTTTTAATTCCTTTTTTGTAAGCATAGTTACGCAAAATAGACAAGTCACGAGTTGTCATTTTATTATTTGCCACTTTCCATTCATAGAGACCTTCAGGTAAAGTTGAACGCATAAATAAAGTGAGTGACAATCCTTGGTCAACATGTTCTGTAGCAGCCGCATAAACATCAATGACTGCGCGCATATCAGTATCATAAGCGGATTTGTAGTAAGGAATTGTTTCAGTGGCAAGTCCAGCAGCTGGATAATAAATTTTCCCAACTTTCTTTTCTTGGCGTTCTTCAATCCGATTGACGATTGGGTGGATAGAAGAAGAACAGTCATTGATATAAGAAATAGAACCATTTGGAGCTACAGCCATCCGATAAGAATTGTAAAGACCAGAAGTTTTTACAGTATCGCGTAATTCAGTCCAATCAGCGATTGTTGGAACAGCAATTCCTTTGAAAAGTTCTTGAACTTTAGGAGAAACAGCTGCAAAATAATCATGAGTCAAGTATTTATCAAAATAAGAACCATCAGCATAGGCCGATTTTTCAAAATTCTTGAAGCTAGACCCTTTTTCGACAGCCAATTTATTTGAAGCCACCAAAGTGTAGTAATTCAACAACATGAAATAGACACTTGTGAATTCAACGGCTTCTTTACTATCATAATGAATTTGATTTTGAGCTAAGAAAGAATGTAAGCCCATTGCTCCAAGCCCAATGGCATGCATTTCATCGTTTCCTTTACGAACAGTTGGAACAGTATCCAAGTTTGAAGTTTCAGAAATGAAAGTTAAAGCACGAACCATTGATTCAACAGAAGTTCCAAATTCATCACTAGAAGTCATCATATTTAAGACATTAGTTGAACCTAAGTTACAAGCAACGTCAGTTCCAACGACTTTATAAGTTTGGTCATCATTCAAAACAGAAGGTGTTTGAACTTGAAGGATTTCAGAACAAAGGTTTGACATTGAAATCACCCCATCAACAGGATTAGCTTGATTGACCGTATCGACATTCACGATATAAGGATAACCAGATTCTTGTTGAAGTTTTGAAAGTTCTTGTTCAAGCTCACGGGCATTAATTGGTGTTTTACGAATTTCTGGGTTAGCCACCATCTTGTCATATTCAGCTGTAATATCGACTTCGGCAAAAGGTTTACCATAATATTTTTCAACG
The DNA here is from genome assembly GCF_036648155.1 of Lactococcus sp. Lineage (NCBI taxonomy): Bacteria > Bacillati > Bacillota > Bacilli > Lactobacillales > Streptococcaceae > Lactococcus > Lactococcus sp. Next base: position 27,100 of record NZ_JAVXIY010000006.1, read on the forward strand.
AAATATGGCTCAAAAAGATACATTGTTTCGCCTTTTTTAACCAATTCGTAGAATTTATCAGGAACAGTCACACCAAGTGAGAGTGTTTTAACGCGGATTTTTTCGTCAGCATTTTCTTTTTTAGTTGATAAAAATTCCATGATATCTGGATGGAAAAGGGATAAATAAACTACACCAGCACCCTGACGTTGCCCCAATTGATTGGCATAAGAAAAAGCATCTTCAAAAAGTTTCATGACAGGCACAACACCAGCGGCAACGCCATCATAGCCTTTGATTGGTGCACCAGCAGCACGCAGATTAGTCAAATTAAGACCAACACCACCACCATTTTTAGAAAGTTGTAAGGCAGAATTAATCGTCCGTCCGATTGAATTCATATCATCAGTCAATTGTAAAAGAAAACAAGAAACGAATTCACCACGACGTTTACGTCCAGCATTTAGGAAAGTTGGAGTAGCCGGTTGATAACGACGATTAATCATTGCAAAAGCAAGATTATTAGCTAATTTTTCATCGCCGTCAGCCATGTATAAAGCATTCATTAACACACGGTCTTCAAAATCTTCAAGATAGAGTGACCCGTCATTGTTTTTCATGGCATATTGATTATAAAATTTATAAGCAGCCATAAATGAATCAAAATGAAATTCAAATTTACTCAATTCCTTACGAAGATTTGTGATAAATTCTGGCTTATATTTTTCTAGAAATTCAGCTTCTAGATACTCTTCTTTAACTAACCAATTAAGTTTATCGATATAAGTGTCAGCTTCATAACGATTAGGTTCAACATTCTCTTTGAAAAAAGCGGTAATTGCTTCTTTATCTTTGGCAAGAGGAATGCTACCATTCACGGGGATGTTAATCTCGTTATTGAGCTTGAAATAAGTTACATCTTTAAGTTGTTTTAGAGACATAATACTCCTTTTAAAAGGATTCACTTACTTTTAAAAATAAGTGAATCTGAAATGTATGATGAGTTCAAACTTGTTATTATAAAATAAAAGTTAAAATAAAGAAGCTTCACTCAAATAGGGTGAAGCCATAAAAAATCACAGCGGATTTTTAAAGGTGACTTTCGCTCCTTGATCAAGCTGTGCAGCGAGTTTTTCAACGGCAGCAACATCAGCTGGCGTACCATTAAACTCAAAATCATATAAAAGTGGAATTTGATATTTTGCTGAAACTTCTTTAGCGGTAAAAATATAGATGCCAGCAAAATTACGATTTCCAGTGCCGATAATTCCACGACAATGTTTATAATTATCATTATAAGCCATAAAGTCAAAAACCGGGTCCATAACGTCTATTGATTTGGAAACGGTTGGTGATTCTTCGGCATAAGAGGGAGTTATCAAAAGGAAAGGCTCGTCCATCTCTAAATCATCGTCAGGTGTAATTTCGATATTCGGCAAGTCTGTTTTAGAAGCAAAACGACGCGTTTGTCCAGTCACACTGAAATAAGCAAGTTTCATATTAAGCCAACTTTGCTAATTCAGAAGGACGGAAACCAGAAAAGGCGAAATCATCTTTTGTGATTACAGGAGCAGCTCGAAAACCCATTTCAATTACTTTTTCGACAAATTCAGGCTGTTCATCAATATTGATTTCGTTAAATGCAATTTCGTGTTCAGAAAGCCATTTTTTGACCATTTTGCATTGCATACAATTGTTTTTAGAATAAACTGTAACCATTTTAAATCTCCTTTTGGGGCCAATATATTTTTTAGACGGGAGTAAAAAGTCCTTGACTTTTTCTCGAGTATTTATAGTCTTATTTTAGCGTAAAAAAAATATCTAGTCAAATTAAAGATACTAGATATAGTGTTAAATTATGTAAAAAAAAGAAAAAAACACAATATATTGTGCTATTTTTCTTTTTGTCCCGATAAGTTTAAACCAAAGGGGACAAGGGATTCACAATGATTTTTGATTCTTTTGAGGTTCGTTTTATGTCGAAAAATGATAATAATTGCCAAAGCAAAAATAATAATCGAGAATAAAAGATCATAGGAAGTGAGAATAAATCCAAAGCTAGGAAAAATAAGAATTCCAAGCAGAGCAAAAATTGCGGCTACAACACTTGAGAGGCTAATCATACTAAAGAGCCAGAGAACAAGAATAAAAATAACGAGAAGATAAAGAAGAAAGAATGGGCTAAATCCAAGGACAACACCAGCAGAAGTAGCCACAGCTTTCCCACCTTTAAAATGGTCGAAAATAGATAAAGTATGACCAATGACAGCCAACAATCCAAAAATTAAAGGAGAGACTCCATTAATATGGAAGATCAGTGGAAGAAGCGTTGCCAAAGTTCCTTTAAGCAAGTCAAAAATAAAGACCGCAATCCCGGCTTTTACACCAAGAATACGAAAAGTATTGGTCGTTCCAGTATTTCCTGAACCATAATCATGAAGATTTTTTTTGAAAAAAATCTTGCCAATCCATAGTCCAAAAGGAATTGCCCCTAAAAGATAGCTAGCAATGAGAAGAAGAATAATAATAAGCATAAGTTCTCCGAAGTTTATTTCGTTTAAAATCGATAATCTCTTTTAACTGTACAATTATACCATATTTTTATTAAAGATTACTGACAATATTGAAACTTATTGGCTTAATTGAAGCAAATATCTTACGATTAGCTTTTGAAATTCTCAGCAGTCCTTTGACAAAGCGTTCTGAACAAGGTACAATAATCAAGATGAATATTTTTTGTCAGTAAATTGCGAACAAAGCGAGTGATGATCTTGCTGATAAAAGATATGGGCTTTCGATGAGAGGAAAATAGATGGTAATAGATATTAATAATTACGATGACAGTGCAATTCAGGTCCTTGAAGGTTTGGACGCGGTCAGAAAGCGCCCAGGGATGTATATCGGATCAACTGATGGAACAGGTTTGCACCATTTGGTTTGGGAAATTGTAGATAATGCAGTCGATGAGGCCTTATCTGGTTTTGGGAATAAAATTACAGTGACCATTAATGCTGATGGTTCTTTATCTGTAGAAGATGAAGGACGTGGAATGCCTGTTGGAAAACACGCGATGGGAATTCCAACTGTTGAGGTTATTTTCACTATTCTTCATGCTGGTGGTAAATTTGGTCAAGGGGGATATAAAACTTCTGGTGGATTGCATGGTGTAGGATCTTCGGTGGTAAATGCTCTTTCTACTTGGTTAGAAGTTGAAATCACTCGTGATGGGACTGTTTATCGCCAACGTTTTGAAAACGGAGGACATCCAGCAACTACTTTGGAAAAAATAGGGAAAGCTCCGAAATCAAAAACGGGGACAAAAGTGACTTTCATGCCCGACTCTACTATTTTTTCAACAACTGAATTTAAATACAATATAATCTCTGAACGTCTAAATGAATCGGCCTTTCTTTTAAAAGAAGTAACGATTAGTCTTGAAGATAAACGTACGGATGAAAAAGAAGAATTTCATTATGAAAATGGAGTTCAGGATTTTGTAGCCTACCTGAATGAAGACAAAGATAGCTTAACTCCAGTTCTTTATTTTGAAGGAAAGCAAGATGGTTTTGAAGTTGAAGTTGCCCTCCAATATAATGATGGCTATTCAGAAAATATTCTTTCGTTTGTCAATAATGTTCGGACTAAAGATGGCGGAACACACGAAGCAGGTTTAAAAACAGCCATCACTAAGGCAATGAACGAATATGCTCGTAAAGTCAATTTGCTTAAAGATAAAGATAAAAATCTGGAAGGGTCTGATTATCGTGAAGGTTTAACGGCAGTTTTATCTGTATTAATTCCAGAGGAACATCTCCAATTTGAAGGACAAACCAAAGATAAATTGGGTTCACCTTTGGCTCGTCCAGTGGTGGACAGCCTCGTTTCTGAAAAATTAAGTTTTTATTTGATGGAAAATGGTGAATTGGCTCAAAACCTGATTCGTAAAGCAATCAAAGCGCGTGAAGCACGTGAAGCAGCTCGTAAAGCACGCGAAGATTCTCGAAATGGTAAAAAATCTAAAAAAGATAAGGGTCTTTTGTCAGGAAAATTAACACCTGCCCAAACAAAAAATCCAAATAAAAACGAACTCTATTTGGTCGAAGGGGATTCAGCGGGCGGCTCTGCCAAACAAGGACGAGACCGAAAATTCCAAGCCATTTTGCCTTTACGTGGGAAAGTAATTAACACCGAAAAAGCAAAAATGCAAGATATTCTCAAAAATGAGGAGATCAATACCATGATTTATACGATTGGTGCTGGTGTTGGTGTAGATTTTACTTTGGCTGACCGTAATTATGATAAAGTGATTATCATGACCGATGCGGATACTGATGGGGCACACATTCAAACACTTTTATTGACTTTCTTCTATCGCTATATGAAACCTCTTGTAGAAGCTGGACATGTTTATATTGCGCTTCCTCCACTTTATAAAATGAGTGAAGGAAAAGGGAAAAAAGAGAAGATAGAGTACGCTTGGACCGATGGCGAGCTAGCAGAACTTCGTAAGCAGTTCGGTAAAAATGCAAATCTTCAACGTTATAAAGGACTTGGGGAAATGAATGCTGACCAACTTTGGGAAACAACGATGGACCCAGAAACTCGGACACTGATTCAAGTAAGAATTGATGATGCCGCACAGGCTGAAAAACGTGTTTCCGTGCTGATGGGAGATAAAGTTGAACCACGTCGTAAATGGATTGAAAATAATGTGAAATTTACGATGGAAGAAGATACAGCTTTCTAAACAATTTTATTCAAATAATTACCTCGATTTTTCGAGGTTTTTTGCTCAATTTTGTGATAAAATGGAAGAAATTCAGGGTTGAGAGGGTCAAGCGAGGAGGCATGTAAGTGGAATTGAAAAGTGAGCGGATAAGCATTCGTGAATTCAGAGCTGATGATGTGACTGACCTCTATGAAATTCTTGGCGATGAGAAAGTGATGTTTTATTGTGAACCTGCTTATTCATTTGAAATGACAAAGGCGTTCTTGATAGAATTTTGTTTAGGGAAACGACCTGTTCCTGATTTTGCTCTGGTTTTGAAAACGAGTGGAAAAGTCATTGGCTATCTTTTGTTCAAATCCTTAGATTCTAAAAATGAAAAACTTTTTGAGCTTGGTTGGTGGATTAATCAAAAGTTTTGGCGTCAGGGCTTTGCTTATGAAGCTTGTCAGCTTCTAATCAATCACGCATTTACTGAAAAAATTGCTGACAGAATTGTCAGTGAAACAATTGACCAAAATCGGACGAAATCTCTGATGGAAAAATTGGGCATGACGAAAATTGAACTTGAAAAAAGGCAGGAAAAGGATAATTCTGGTCTTCTACATGACGTCATTTGGTACGAACTGAAAAACAAATAATAATAACGAAAAGAGAAGCAATGCAAAATTCAGCATTAATTATTATTGATTTACAAGCATTCATTAAAAAATTAGCAAAAAAAGCTGAACCTTATGGTTGGGATAAAATCATTGAGAACAATCGAGCGCTGATTGCCGCTTTTGACCAAGCAAATCAGCCGGTTTATTTAGTGACAGTTGAGCCAAAAATACTTTGGAAATCCGCTAAAGAAGCTTTTTCTCGCATGATTCTACAAGATGAATTAGATAATAATTCAAGATTGCATAAGTTAGTAAAATTTGGCCCATCAGCATTTAAACAATCAGACGATGGCTTAGCTGATGAGCTAAAAAAACTTTCTGTCAGTAAAATCTATGTTACAGGGGTTTCGTTGAGTAATGGTGTCGTCAAAACAGCCAAGGATGGAGCTGAATCTGCTTTTGAGTCTTTCATTATCGAAGATGCTTGCGCTGACAGAAAGTTAAAAAACTTCCAGAAAACGCTGACAGAAATTCCTAAATTTGGGAAAGTCATTAAAACAAAAGAAATTATTGAGGAACTAAATAAAAATGTCTGAGAAATATGTCGTATTTGACTTTGAAACCACAGGATTTTCTGCACAAAAAAATGAAATTATTCAAATTGGTGCGGTAAAATATGATGAAAATAATCAAGAACTTGCCAGATTTAATCAATTAGTAAAAAACCAACGTTCTTATGTTTCGACAGAAATTACCCAATTGACTGGGATAAAACCAGCGGATTTATTGAATCAACCAACGATTGAAGAAATCTTACCTGATTTTTTAGATTTTATCAAAGGTCATTTATTAGTGGCACATAACGCACCTTTTGATATTTCATTCCTCTATCAAGCGATTATTGATTGCGCCATCACCGATGTTGAAGCTTTTCGTGTTTATGATACTTTAGCAGAAAGTAAAAAACTTCTGACCATGTCCTCTTATGCTTTGGAAAATTTCAAAGATTTACTGGAAATGAATGATTTACGTTCGCATGATGCCCTTAATGACTGTCTAATTACAGCTAAACTCTATCAATATTTACAAAAAATTGAAGAAGTTGAGCGGTCAGTAGAATCAGAAGTTGCTGACGAACTTGGTCAGTTAGATTTATTTGGTGACAGTTCTGATGAAATTACTGACAGCATTCGTCGAAAGTTAAACTTACCCATTACCAAGGCTTTGGTCTACTATCAGCAAAATTTGGAACGAAAATGGGAACGGTTTGAAGTTCTAGGAATTTCGGTTGAACGAGAATATTCTACAGGTTCAAGTCTAAAAATTCGTTTACATAATTCAGAAAAAGTGAAAATTCATTCTGATTTTCTAAAAGAAATGCAAAAAGCCAATTTCGTCACGATTATGGAGGAAGAGAAATGACAGCAATTTGGAAATTAAAAAAATTTAATCAATTAACAACAGACGAGATGTATCAACTTTTGAGTTTGCGTACGGCTGTCTTTGTTGTGGAGCAAAATTGTCCTTACCAAGAACTTGACGGTAAAGACCAAGAGGCGCAACATCTTTGGTTAGAAAATGACAAAGGAGAATTGATGGCTCTTTGTCGCCTTCTTCCACAAGGGATTTCATTTAATGAAGCCTCGATTGGTCGGGTCCTTGTTAATCCTGAATTTCGTGGACAAAATCTCGGACGGGGTCTTATTGATAAGGCTTTGGAAGTTCTCAAAGAAAATGGGGAAGCAGCAGTAACTATCGAGGCCCAATATTATTTACGAGATTTTTATGCTTCATTTGGCTTTGTTGAAAATTCAGAACCCTTTTATGAAGACGATATTAAACATGTAAATATGATATTGAACTTCTAACGTAAATCTTTTGCTGACAGCTTTGTCTAAAAATGCCGTTTGTGTTTTTTGCACCTTACGGGTTTTTTACTGTTTTCGTCAGTAATTTTTTTGCTTGAAATCAATCTGTCAGTAGCTTTAAAAATGATAAACACTTTCCTTCCTTTTGCCCAATAAATAATGTGTCAGTTTTTTTCGTTTTAATTTTGTGGTAGAATAGGAAAAGTGATTTTATATTATAGTCTGATAGACTAGAAGAACTGTCAGTAAAAATCATTCTTATTATAAGTTAATAAAAAAATTAGTATAAAAATTAAAGAAATTTTCTAAAAAGAAAGTTGAAATATGTCAAACATTCAAACCTTACCATTAGAAGATATAATGGGCGACCGATTTGGTCGATATTCAAAATATATCATTCAGGAGCGGGCGCTACCCGACATCCGTGATGGTTTAAAACCCGTACAGCGTCGAATTCTTTATTCGATGAACAAAGACGGAAATACCTTTGATAAGTCCTACCGTAAGTCAGCCAAATCGGTCGGGAACGTCATGGGTAATTTCCACCCACATGGAGATAGCTCAATCTATGAAGCGATGATTCGGATGAGTCAAGACTGGAAAATGGGCGAACCTTTAATTGAAATGCACGGGAATAACGGTTCAATGGATGGTGATCCACCTGCCGCAATGCGTTATACAGAAGCTCGTCTCTCAGAAATTTCTGGTTACCTTTTATCAGATATTGAGAAAGATACCGTAAGTCAGGCTTGGAACTTTGATGATACAGAGAAAGAACCAACCGTTTTACCAGCTGCTTTTCCAAATCTTTTAGTCAATGGTTCAACCGGGATATCAGCCGGTTATGCCACGGATATTCCTCCTCATAATCTTGGCGAAGTGATTGATGCCACCATTCACATGATTGACCACCCTAAAGTCGATGTTGACAAAATCATGGAATTTTTACCTGGACCCGATTTTCCTACTGGCGGAATCATTCAAGGGAAAGGCGAGATTAGAAAAGCTTATGAAAAAGGTAAAGGCCGCATTGTTGTTCGTTCAAAAGTTGATATTGAACCAATGAAAGGTGGGCGTGAGCAACTTATCGTCACTGAAATTCCATTTGAATTAAATAAAGCAAATTTGGTCAAGAAAATTGATGATGTTCGTGTCAATGCAAAAGTCCCAGGTATTGCTGAAGTTCGTGATGAATCTGACCGCGAAGGATTGCGGATTGCAATTGAATTGAAAAAAGAAGCCGATAGTCAACTTGTTTTAAATTACTTGTTTAAAAATACTGATTTACAAGTGAATTATAACTTTAACATGGTTGCTATTGACAACATGACACCTGTCCAAACCGGCGTTTTGCAAATGCTACGTTCTTACGTAAAACATCGGGAAGATGTCATCATCAAACGCTCGCAATTTGACCTAAATAAAGCGGAAAAAAGACTTCACTTAGTTGAAGGATTGATTCGTATGGTTTCCATTTTAGATGAAGTGGTGGCGACGATTCGTGCTTCTGAAAATAAAGCAGACGCTAAAGAAAATATTAAAGTTTCATTTGGATTTACTGAAGAACAAGCCGAAGCTATTGTTACTTTACAACTTTATCGTTTGACAAATACCGACATTGTCACTTTGCAAAATGAACAAGCAGAGTTAGAACAAAAAATTCTCGAACTTAAAGCAATTATTAATGACGAACGGACACTCTTTAATTTAATGAAGCGCGAACTGCGTGAAGTGAAGAAAAAATTTGCCAGACCACGCCGTAGTGAACTTCAAGATGAAGTGCAAACCATTGAGATAGAAGCTAGTGAATTGATTGTCGCTGAAGATACTGTCGTTTCAGTAACTCGTTCAGGTTATATCAAACGAACATCACCTCGGTCATTTGCTTCATCAGCACTTGAAGAAATCGGGAAACGTGATGATGACGAGTTGCTTTACTATGCTAATGCTAAAACAACACAACATCTCTTGATTTTCACAAATCTTGGTAATGTGATTTACCGTCCAATTCATGAACTTTCTGACGTTCGCTGGAAGGATATTGGAGAACATTTGTCACAAAGTCTTTCTAATTTTTCATCTGATGAAAAAGTAATTTATGTTCAAATTGTTGATGCATTTGCAGGTGAAAATCTAGTCGTGGCTACACGAAATGGACAAATTAAACAAATTGAACGTGAAAGTTTTTCACCATGGCGAACTTACCGCTCGAAATCAACTCCTTATGCTAAACTTAAAGGAAATGATGATGAAGTTGTGCTCATTAGTCCTGTTCAATTTACTGACCTCATGCTTATTTCTGAAAATGGCTATGCCCTCCGCTTTAATCTTGATGATGTTCCAGTCTTGGGTGCTAGAGCAGCAGGTGTGAAGGCAATGAATCTTAAAAATGATGATAAGATAAAAGCAGCTTTCTTTGTCAACTCAAATAGTTGGTATCTGTTGACTCAACGGGCATTTATCAAACGAGTTAAAACAGAGGATATTCCAGCCACATCACGAGCAAATCGAGGGCTTCAAGTTTTAAGAACATTGAAGACAAATAACCATACCGTATTTGCGGCTGGCTTAATCAAGTCAACTGCTGATTTATCAGCATTGACCGAAGAATTAGATTTGTTCAGTCAAGCTAAAGCACCAGCGACAAAAGAAACTGATGAACAAGTATTAGAAGTTATCAGTGAGACTGGCAAGAAATATGATATTAATTTGTGCGATTTATCATTATCAGATCGAACAAGCAATGGACATCCAATTGCTGATGACCTTGAAAAAATTGCAAGCGTAAAAATAAAATAAAAAAATCAGCTTTTGCTGATTTTTTTTATTGTCTTCGACCAATAATATAACGAAAGAGGGCGGCATATAGTAGCCAAAGAATGATACATGCGCCAATAATCCAGACCCAAGCATCTTTTTGATGAGTGAGCGGAAGCGGAACATTCATTCCAAAAAAACCAGTAATGACGGCCAAACCAGCTAAAAGAACTGATACGATAGTTAAGGTCGTCATATTATCATTTAGATTATTATTAAGGACATTATTATAAGTTCCGGCCAACTGTTCAAGAATTTGTGCATTGAGCTGAGTCATACTTGCAAGCTGTTGGGCTTCGATTATCGCATCTTCAAGCTGTTCTTTTTCAGTTTCATTGAACTGTCTGTAAATACTTTTAGTTTTAAGCTGCTCAAGTAGTAAAGTATTTTGATTGGCACTAGACACAATGTAGAGCATTCCCGTTTCAATATCAGAAAGTGCGAGCAAATTTTTCTTGGTTGTTTTTTCACGCAATTTTTGATTAATTTCTTCTTTAGACTTATCAATTTTTTCCAAATAAGGAAAGAAAGCCTCGGAAATTAAAAATAAACTGATAAAAAGAAGTTGATAGACCGTTTGTGGCTTATTTTGTAAACAATAACTTTTTATTTGATTAATTAAGTATTCATTTTCTGGATGATAGAGTGTAATTAATCGTTTTTTTTGTGCTACAAAGGTAACGGGAACTGTCTTGTAATGAGCTTCTGACTTGAGTAAATCTAAACTATTAAAAATAAGCACAAAGTCTTGGCTGTCAGGAATAAATTCTGTATGGGGACGTTCGTTTTTATCTTCGGCATATTGAAGTGTTTCTAGGTCAATGCCATAAGTAGCAAGCTCAGAAGTATTTCTAAGGTCCTCAACATTAAAAGAAAGCCAAGTGAGCTGATCATTTATTTTTATTTCTTGCATGATATTATCCTATTGTTCTAATAGAGCCATTTTAGCAAAATTGTAATTTTTGAGCAAATATATAAATATAATATTATTTGATAAATAAATATATCATTAGACTTTTGATAGGACCTTCAAAATAATTATTTTAAAGAATACGTTTTTATATCTTGACAATCTTTAAAATTAAATGCTATACTTTAGCTACAATTTAATAAATCTTCAGGGCAGGGTGGAATTCCCTACCGGCGGTATAGCCCGCGAGCTGCTAGCAGCATGATTCGGTGAAACTCCGAGGCCGACAGTATAGTCTGGATGAAAGAAGATAAAAACCCATAATACTCATGATAGTATTATGTCTATTTAGCCTTAAACTCTGGAGTGAATCTATCTAATTCACTCCATTTTTGGTTTTTTTTGAGCTGTTTTTTTGCTTGAATAAAATAGAAAATTATCCTAAGCCCTTGAAATATTATTTTGGGGCTTATTTTTTTTAGAAAGGATAAATGGATGGAAAATGATGAGCATTTTATGAATTTAGCAATCCTACTAGCTCGAAAAGGCGAGGGAAACGTTAATCCAAATCCTCAAGTAGGAGCGATTATTGTCAATGATGGTCGAATTATTGGTCAAGGTTATCATGAGAAATATGGAGAAGCACATGCGGAAATCAATGCATTTAAATCTTGTATAGAATCACCGAAGGGGTCAACCATTTATGTGACCTTAGAACCTTGTGCCCACCAAGGCAAGCAACCGCCTTGTTTTGAAGCAATCATCAAAAATAAAGTGAAGCGTGTAGTCATTGGGAGTCTAGACCCAAATCCTTTAGTAGCTGGTAAGGGAATTGAAGCAATGAAAAAAGCTGGAATTGATGTTTCATTAAAAGTTCTAGAAAAAGAGTGCAAAGACTTAAATAAGATTTTTTTTCATTACGTCACTCAAAGAACCCCCTACGTCATGATGAAGTATGCGATGACTCTTGATGGAAAAATTGCGACTTATAAAGGTCAATCCAAATGGATTACAGGTGAAAAAGCAAGACAAAAGGTACATGAAGACCGTTCACGTTTCATGGCAATCATGATTGGTGTTGAAACACTTCTGAAAGATGACCCACAATTAACTGCCAGAATAAAAAATGGGATAAATCCAATTAGAATTATTTGTGATACTCAACTTCGAACTCCTCTTACGTCTAAGATTGTTTCTACTGCATTTAAAATTCCAACAATCATTGCTACCTCAAATGAAAACATTCAAAAACATCAAGCTTTTATTGAAGCTGGTTGTGAGATTTTACTAGTTTCTTCCATATCTGAACATTTGGATTTGAAAGATTTAATCACTAAGTTAGGAGAAAGAGAAATTGATAGTCTTATTTTAGAAGGGGGAGCAAGACTCAACGCTTCAGCATTAAAAGCAGGAATTGTTCAAAAAGTTCAGGCCTATATTGCCCCTAAAATATTTGGTGGGAAAGAAGCTCGAAGTCCTGTTGAAGGACAAGGAGTAGAGCATCCCAATCAAGCCTATTTACTAGACCGACCGAAAGTGGTCTATTTAGGAGAAGATATATTATTAGAAAGTGAGCTCATTTAATGTTTACAGGAATTATTGAGGAAATAGGAGAAGTAACTCAAATTCAAAAGAGAGATAAGTCGTCTAAATTAAGCATTCGAGCTTCCAGCATCTTCGAAGATTTAAAACTTGGGGATTCTATCTCAACAAATGGTCTCTGTTTGACTGTTTCCGCATTTAATCATAAAGAATTTACAGCAGATGTTATGCCAGAGAGTTTCAAGCGTTCAAATTTAGGGGAATTAAAAGTAGGAAGTAAAGTTAATTTAGAGCGAGCAATGGCTCTAAATGGTCGATTTGGCGGGCATATTGTTTCAGGGCATATTGATGGCACAGGAAAGATTTTATCAATCAAGAAGGAAGAAAATGCGGTTTGGTTTGAAGTTCAAACAACTGTAGACTTAATGAAATATGTTGTTGAAAAAGGCTCTATTACGATTGATGGCATCAGTCTTACGGTGGCTCATGTGACTTCAAAATCTTTTAGTGTGTCAATAATTCCTCATACTATCAAAGAGACCATATTGTCTGGAAAGAAGGTTGGAGATAAAGTTAATTTGGAGAACGATATATTGGGTAAATATATCGAAAAATTACTTACTGGGAAAGATTCTTTTACAGGGCCTTCCTTGCTGACAAAGGATAAAATAATTGATTATGGATTTTAAGAGGAGATAAAATGTTTCAATATAATACAGTAGAAGAAGCCTTAACAGCCCTTAAAGCAGGTGAAATAATTATTGTCACTGATGATGAGAATAGAGAAAATGAAGGAGATCTGATTTGTGCAGCCGAAATGATTAGTCCAGAAAAGATAAATTTCATGGCCAGTCAGGCAAAGGGATTAATTTGTAGTCCGATGAGTGAAAAATATGCTAAGAGTCTGCATTTGTCAGCAATGACGGAGAGAAATACAGACAACCACGGGACAGCTTTTACTGTTTCTGTCGATCATGTAGAGACAAGTACAGGGGTATCAGCCTTTGACCGTTCGCTGACTATTAGAAAACTTGCTGATGAAGAAAGTTCAGTCGAAGATTTTCGAAGACCTGGTCATGTCTTTCCTCTGATTGCAAAGAAAAATGGAGTCTTAGAACGCAATGGACACACAGAAGCAACAGTTGATTTGTTACGACTTGCTGGTCTAAAGGAAGTGGGAGTTTGTGTTGAAATAATGGCCGAAGATGGCAGCATGATGCGCACAGAAGAACTTCAAGAAAAAGCAAAAGAATGGGACTTGAATTTTATTACAATCAAGGCCATACAAGAATATCGAAAACAAAATGAACAACTGGTTGAGCAAGTTACCAGAGCGAAACTTCCAACAAAATATGGTTATTTTGAAATCTTTGGGTTTGTCAATAAAACAAATGGTGAGCATCATGTCGCCCTAGTTAAGGGGGACATTGGAGAGGGAGAAGCAGTGCTTTGCCGAGTTCATTCGGAATGTTTGACTGGAGATGCTTTTGGCTCAATGAAATGTGATTGTGGTGAACAATTAGAACAAGCTCTAACACAGATAAATGCCGAGGGACGAGGGATTTTATTATATCTTCGGCAAGAAGGGCGAGGAATCGGTTTAATCAACAAACTTCGTGCTTATTCACTTCAAGATGAGGGGCTTGATACAATTGAAGCAAATTTAGCCCTGGGTTTTGAAGAAGATGCGCGTGAATACTCCATAGGTGCTCAAATTCTGAAAACACTTGGTGTGAAGTCTTTAAGATTAATGACTAATAACCCACAAAAAATCAATGATTTTTCAAAATATGGACTACCAGTTAAAGAAAGAGTTCCAATTCAAATTAAAGAAAATGAATTTGATCAGGATTATTTAAAAGTAAAGCAAACTAAAATGGGACATTTGTTCGATTAAAATAAAAAGAAAGCATGGATAGAAAAATGACAGTATTTGAGGGAAATTTAACAACAGGAAATGCCAAATATGGAATTGTAGTTGCACGTTTTAACGAATTCATCAACGCAAAACTCTTAGCAGGGGCCTTAGATGCTCTCAAAAGACATGGTGTTCAAGAAGAACAAATTGATATTGCTTGGGTGCCAGGAGCATTTGAAATTCCACTTATTGCGCAAAAAATGGCGAGTTCAGATAAATATGATGCCATTATCTGCTTAGGTACGGTGATTCGAGGTTCTACTTCACATTATGATTTTGTTTGTAGCGAGGTTTCTAAAGGGATTGCCCATGTTTCACTGAACTCAAATATCCCTGTTATGTTTGGAGTACTGACGACAGAGAATATTGAACAAGCGATTGAACGTTCAGGAACAAAAGCAGGAAATAAAGGATTTGAGGTAGCAGTTGGTGCGATTGAGATGGTTGATTTGATGGCTAAAATGTCTTAAGGTGTTTAAAATTTGAAATCAGACAAAATTCAAGAGTTCTGCAAAGAAAATCAATTAATAAAAAATAAAAGGAAAGCTCCATATTGGGTTTCCTTTTATTTTTTATTAATACTTTTTTTGTTTATATGTTTTAGAAATCATTTTCTAGGAAGGTTTATTAAAAAAATATTATTTTAAGAGTCTATCACCCGAATGGTTCTTAGCTTCTTATTTTAGATAAACATAAGACACATGAAACTTAAAAAAAAACAGTAATTATGGTAAGCTTATGTTAGAAAAGATAGTTAAAGTTGGTACATGATATGGTAACGATTAGAGAAGTCGCAAAAAAAGCTGGTGTTTCTATAGGAACAGTCTCTAGGTATTTGAATGGTCATCAATTAAAAAAACAAAATATGATAAATGTTAAGAATGCTATTGAGACCTTAGGATTCGAAGAGAACATTATTGCAAAGGGTTTAAAAAATAATCGAAGTCATTCAGTTGGAGTACTTGTTAACTCGTTAACTGATGTTTTCGCAACTTCTATTGTGTCCGATTTGGAAAACTACTTAGAAGAAAACAATTATAGTCTTTTACTAGGCGATTATCAAAATGATTATCAAAAGTTGGAAAGAAAATTAGAATTCTTAAGATCTAGATCAGTTGATGGTATTGTAGTATTTCATTTAGAAGAAAATTTACAAATCTTAAATAAATTAAGAGCAGAAGGTGTAGCAATTGTCGCAGTAGATTCTCCAATCAAAGGTTTTAAAAGTGATACTGTATTGGTAGATAATTATCAAGCCTCTTTTAATGTAGTAGATAAGTTATATGAAAATGGACACAGAAATATAGGGATTGTTGCGGGAACAACAGATAGATATATTGGTTCAGAACGTTTCAAGGGTTATGAAGATAGTATGAAAGCTAAAGGGATATTTTCCAAAAATCTAATTGTTAGTGGAGACTATACAAAAGAAGCGGGTTATGTTGGGGCTTTGAAATTGATAGAAAATAAAGAACTAACAGCGATTTATTCAACGAATTACTATATGACTCTGGGAGTAGTTCAGGCTCTATTTGAAAAGAGAATCAAAATTCCAGAAGATATTTCTATTATTGGATTTGACCATTTTGAGCTCAGTGATATTATTGAACCTAAACTAACGGTAATCGAACAACCAATTAAGGAGATGGGAAATAAAATTGGTGAATTAATTTTAAAGAGAATCAAGGATAAAAATCAGGGACAGACAACGACAGTAGAAATTAATACAAGTTTATTATGGAGAAAATCTGTAAAAAAAATAAATTAAGCTTGAAATTAAATCGCTTTCATGATATACTGTTCTTGTAAAATTAAAACGGTTCAAAAAGGAGGACATTTATGAAAATTTTACTTGCGTGTGGTGGTGGTATGAGCTCTTCTATCTTAGCTGAAAATCTGGTTGAAGAAGCTAAAAGACAAGGGAATACTGACTTTATGATGGAAGCAACAGGTACGGAAGAAGTTTCTTTAAAAATGCAACAGGATAACTGGGACGCGTTGTTATTGGCTCCACAGGTTAGCTTCCGAAAAGAACACTTACAAAAAGACGCTGATAGTTATGGGATTCCATTAATTCCAATTGAAGGAATCCTATATACACCTATGGGGATTCCAGATTTATACAAATTGATACAAGAAAAAGTTCATAAATAAAGGAATTCTTTATTTAATTTAAAATTAAACCGGTTCAAAAATAAAAGGAAATAAAAAAATGAACAAAATAAATTTTAATAAGATCGTTCAGACAATGGGGAACATTGCTAATAACCGCTATCTAACAGCTGTTAGAAATGGGATGAGCGTTATTATTCCCGTAACCATCATTGGTTCAATTTTTATCATCATGTTGAACTTACCTATTGATGCTTGGAAAGATTTTATTACTCCCTATGCTGATAAGTTGACGATTCCAATGGACTTTACAATGAACTTCATGTCTGTCTATGTGTGTATAGGTGTGGCTTCAAGTTTATGTGAAGTTTATAAGATTGATAAAGTGTCTACGAGTGTGTTAGCAGTCCTTGCTTTCTTAATTGCAGCAATTTCTCCTGCTACAATTGCTGAAGATGTGGCTAAAAAAGCTGGATTATCTGTGAGCGGAACTTTTTTACCAATGGGTAATTTTGGTGCTGGGGGGTTGTTCACAGCAATCATTGTTTCAATTTTTACTGTAGAAGTGGTTCGTTTCTGTATAAAAAGAAATATGGTCATCAAGATGCCACACGGTGTCCCAACTTCTGTCATTAATTCGTTTGCTGCCTTGATTCCTGGAGCACTTGTTATTGTTGTTGTTTGGATTATCAAAGTAGGTCTAAATTTCGACATTAATAGTGCTTTACAGTGGGTGTTTTCTCCAATAAGATATTTTGCTGGAGATAATGTACTATCCGTGATTGTTCCAATTCTATTAATTACAATTGTTTGGGTATTTGGTATTCACGGCATGATTATTGCAACACCTATTCTATATCCATTTTGGTATGATAATTTGAATGCCAATATCAATGCGGCAGCTACAGGACAAGTGGTTCCTCATTTTATGACAGAACAGTTTTTCCAATGGTTTATTTGGATTGGTGGAGCTGGAGCAACACTTTCCCTTGCTTTTCTAATGGCCTTCTTTGGAAAATCTGAATTTAGTAAAAAAATGGGGCGTTTTACTTTAGTGCCAGGTATTTTCAATATCAATGAGCCGCTTATCTTCGGTGTTCCAATAGTAATGAATCCGTTTTTCGCCATTCCATTTGTATTGGCTCCTGTAGTTATGGGGATTATTACTTATTTAGCAATGGGAGTTTTCCATTTGGTAAATTACCCGATTGCGATTGCTCCATGGACACTTCCTGCTCCGATCGGGGCAATGATGGCAACAGGTTTAGATTGGAGAGCAGCAGTACTTGCGATTATAAACATTATTGTAGCAGGATTAATCTACTATCCATTCTTTAAGGCTTTTGATAAAAATATGATTGCAAAAGAACAAGAAGCTTGAAAAGAATAAAGCATTTCAACAAGCTTTTCAGGAAAAAATGAAGAATTAAAAAGGAAGAAAAATGTTAGGAATTTCTATTTATCCTTATAAGGAAAAAATAAATGAGACATTGGCATATATCGACTTAGCCTCTAAATATAATTTTAAAAGAGTATTTACCAACTTATTGATGATTGAGCAAGGAAAGGAAGAAGAAACATTAGAAAGTTTAAAAGTTTCAATCAAACATGCTAGAAAATATGGAATGGAAGTGATATTAGATTTAAATCCAGCTGTTTTTGAACAATTAAATATTAGCTATCATGATTTGACTTTCTTTAAAGAGATGGGAGCTACAGGGGTACGCTTGGATTCCACTTTTGATGGACTCGTTGAATCATTAATAACTTTTGATGATTCACAACTAGATCTAGAGATAAACATTAGCAATGATACTTATTACTTAGAAAATGTCATTTCTTATCAGCCTAATATGAAGCGAATCATTGGTTGCCACAATTTTTATCCACAAAGGTTTACAGGGCTGGATTATGATTATTTCATAAAATGTTCAAAAAAATATAAAGAAATGGGACTACGTACAGCGGCATTTGTAAATTCTCATTCAGCAGATCATGGGCCTCATGTGTATACAAATGGTCTTTGCACCTTAGAATTGCACAGAGACTTACCAATAGAAATACAAGCAAAACATCTAATTGCAACGGGATTGATTGACGATATTATCATCGCTAATGCATATGCAAGTGAGGAAGAACTTAGCTTACTGAGTAATTTGAGAGATGATCAAATTGAACTTGACGTTATATTTGATTCGAAAACTACTTCTTTAGAAAAAGAAGTGATTCTTAATAACCAACATTTTAATCGGGGAGATATCAATAGTTATAGTATTCGTTCAACATTTGTTAAACTAAAATATCAAGAACAAAGTATTCCGGAACACAATACCAAGGAAAAGATTGAATTTGGGGATATTACAATAGGGAATAATTCCTTTGGCCAATACAAGGGTGAAGTGAATATTGTTAAAAAAGAAATGCCAAATGAATCCCATGAAAAAAATGTAGTTGCAAGAATCAGTGAGGATAATCAATTTTTAGTAGAGTATATCAAACCTTGGACTAAATTTAGATTTAGAGAGGTAAAAAGAGAAATTGAGTAATTTACCCTATCGCCAAATTCATCTTGATTTCCACACACCTGCTCTTCCATTTACATTAGGGAGGCATTTTGAAAAGAAAAAGTTTCAAAAAATTCTAAAAAGTGCTCGGATTAATTCAGTAACTTTAACAGGAAGATGCCATCATGGCCATATTTATTATGATACTAAACTTCCAGCGAAACATCCTCAGTTAGCTAATGATTTTCTTATGATGGAGGTTGATGCCTGTCATGAAGTAGGAATTAAAGCTCCAATTTATCTCACGGTGGGCTGGGACGCCTTCTCAGCAGATCGTCATCCGGAATGGTTGGAAAGAAAACCAGATGGTAGCCTCTACGGATTTGATGATTATGGTCAACTTTCTCCGGGATGGAAAACTTTATGCTTTAATACTCCTTACCTTGACTATCTTAAGTATCAAATTGTTGATACAATGAAACATTTTGGATCAAAGTTAGATGGTTTATTTTTTGATATTGTTTGGCAAGATCCTTGTTCATGTAATTACTGTATTGAAAAAATGCTGAATCTTAATTTAGATCCAACTAATGAAAAGGATAGGATATTATTTTCAAAAATAACAGAACAATTTTTGAAAGATGAGATATCTGCTACTGTAAAGGGTGAATCTAAATACTGTCCAGTATTTTTTAATGAAGGAAATATTTTACCTTCAATTCGTAAAAATTTATCGGAATATAGCCATTTGGAAATTGAGTCACTTCCAAGTGGAGAATGGGGTTATCAACACTTTCCAACAACAGTAAGGTATGCTAAAAATCTTGGCAAAGAATATGTGGGCATGACAGGTAAATTTCACAAGGTTTGGGCCGATTTTGGAAGCTATAAAAATAAGGCTGCACTTGAATATGAAACATTTCTTGCCTTAGCTCATGGAGCAAAATGTTCAATTGGAGATCAGATGTACCCTGATGGGACCCTACAGAGGGCGACCTATGAATTAATTGGTTCTGTTTATCGTCAGGTAGAGAAGTTGGAAAAATATAATGATGGTAGTCAAGCGTTGACTGAAATTGCCATTGTCCATCCAGGTATAGTTGCTGATAGTGAATTAAAAGTCGATTTATCCTTAGCTGGAGCAGTCAATATGCTAAATGAAAAGCATTATCAATTTGATATTGTGGATCAATGGATGGATTGGACTAAGTATAAGCTAATCATTCTTCCTGATAAAATTATTATATCAGAATGGCTTAAGAGAAAAATACAAGAGTACTTTGAGAAAACTGATGGAAAAATTTTGGCAACTTATAAAAGTGGTTTAGATGCAGAAAATAGATTTTTGCCAGACTGGGGAATTAATTATATTGGTAAAAATACATTTGTTCCAACTTATGGAAAATACCATGGGCTTTTTGAAAATCATTTGCCCAATGGAGAACTTGTTCTTCATGGTGAGGGGCTTTTAGTTTCTCCACAAGGAGCACAAGTTTTGGGTGATGAATATCGACCTTTATTCCAGAGAAACTACCAGCATTATTATTCACATTTTCAAGCACCGGTTTCTGAGAATAAAGGAAATCCTGTGGCAACAAGCAGTGACCGTGTTTATTACTTTAGTCATCCCCTATTTGAAATGTATAAACGCCAAGGAGTTTTGCAATATAAACAAATGATAAATCTTATCGTAGATGAAGCATTGGGACAGCCGGTTTTAAAAACAAACATGCCTTCTAGTGGAGATATTATTTTAAATCATAATGAGGAGAGAGGAGAGTTAATTTTAAATCTTTTGCATTATATTCCTCAAAGAAAAGCGATAGAATTGGATACAATTGAAGAAGTTATCCCTCTTTATAATGTAAAAATTGTTTTGTCAGTAGAAAATATCAGTAAACAAATCAATACTGATATTAAAAAAATTAAAAGCGTCAAAGCAGTTCAAAATAATGATGAAATTGAATATAGAGTAAAAGATAACTCTCTGGAATTTGTTGTCCCAGAAGTTAAGGGTTATGAAATTGTGACATTAAAATACTAAAGGAGAAGAAATGGAAGGTTTAGAGTTGATTGCTTTCAATATTATTGGAATGGTTGGAAGTGCAAAATCAAAAGTAATGGAAAGCATGGCAAAAGCAAGAACTGGCGAATTTGAAGCAGCAGAACAGTTAATCAAAGAAGCCAATGAATTCCTAGTTCAAGGTGAAAAAGAACACTTTCAAGTTATTACGCAAGAAGCCAAAGAGAAAAATGTTGAATTGACTCTTCTTTTCATGCATGCAGAAGATCAGCTGATGTCTACGGTGACTTTGAGAGATATTGCTAATGAAATGTTAGAAAATTATCGAATGATGTATGAATTAAAGGCTTTTATTGATGGGAAGCAAGCAGTAAGATGATTATTATAGGATTGATTGCAGGCGGCTTAACGAGTATTTCTTTTATTCCTCAAGCTGTTAAGACGATAAGGACAAAAAACACAAGTAGTATTTCGATTGCAACTTATATCTTATTTACGATAGGCGTAGCATTATGGGTTATTTATGGTTATTTCTTGAAAGATTTTGCTATTTTAATGACAAACTTAGTGACGATAGTTCCTTCTTTAATAATCCTGTTGATGAAAATACGTAGTGGCAAGAAACAGTTAAAGTGACTCATTTGATTAACGACTTGAACTTATAGTGCTAGAAGGCATTATAAGTTTTTTATTAGTGCTAGAGGATTCATTGACTGATAGAAAGTATTTTTAAAGGAATTGTCTGATTTTTGGGGAATTTCTATTTCTGAAAAGGACTAAAAGTCTATTTTATGATACTTATTGACCCTCGTTGACGCGGTGTGGTATAATTAAAATATGAAAAAATTACTGTCACTTGTAATTATCGTTGTTGGAATTATTGCTGACCAAGTTTTCAAAAATTGGGTTGTTGCTAATATTCAACTTGGAGATACAAAAAAAATTTGGCCAGATGTACTGAGCCTGACTTATATTAAAAATGATGGGGCTGCTTGGTCATCATTTTCTGGTCAACAATGGTTTTTCCTTGTTTTGACACCTATTGTACTCATTGTTGCACTATGGTTTTTGTGGAAAAAAATGGGACAAAATTGGTATTTTGCTGGCTTAACTTTGATTATTGCGGGAGCTTTAGGGAATTTTATTGACCGCGTTCGTCAAGGTTTTGTTGTCGATATGTTTCAAACGGAATTTATGAATTTTCCAATCTTTAATATCGCAGATATCTTACTATCTGTCGGTTTTGTTGTTCTATTTATTGCAATTTTGACGGACAAAGAAACAAAATAAGCTTTTTAAAAAACGAGTGACAGTAAGTAGCATTAAAACCTCTATGAAAAAGGAAAAATCAATTGCCTATAATAAAAATTACTGAAGAAAATAAAGATTTGCGTCTTGATAAAGCACTTGCAAATCAAACAGAGTACTCTCGAAGTTTACTGACAGAGCTTATAAAAAATGACAAAGTTTTTGTCAATAATGCAGCAAAAAAAGCAAAATATAAAGTGAAAACGGGAGATAGAATCGAATTTGAGATTCCGCAAGCCGAGGTCCTTGATGTTGTGGCTGAAGATTTGCCCTTGGAAATTATTTATGAAGATTCAGATGTTGCAGTCGTCAATAAGCCACAAGGAATGGTCGTTCATCCTGCGGCAGGACATGCTTCTGGAACCTTAGTGAATGCAATTATGTATCATATAAAAGATCTTTCAAGTATCAATGGAGTCATTCGCCCAGGAATTGTACATCGGATTGATAAAGATACTAGTGGTCTTTTGATGATTGCTAAAAATGATAAAGCACATGAAAGTTTAGCTGCTCAATTAAAAGACAAGACCAGCAAACGTCGCTATTTAGCAATTGTCCATGGAGAGCTTGCCAATGATAAAGGGACAATTGAGGCCCCAATCGGTCGTAATCTTAAAGACAGAAAAAAACAAGCGGTTGTGTCTGGTGGAAAACCTGCTGTGACTCATTTCGAGGTTTTAGAACGTTTTGTTGGTTATACTTTAATTGCTTTACGCTTGGAAACTGGACGAACACATCAAATTCGAGTTCATATGCATTATATTGGTCATCCTGTTGCAGGTGACCCGCTCTATGGCCCGAATAAAACTCTAACACCCAATAAGGGGCAGTTTCTTCACGCAGAAACGCTAGGATTTGAACATCCAACAAGTGGAGAGCTTATGGAGTTTCAAGTTGATGCTCCTGACCTCTTCAAGGAACAATTAGAAAAACTCAGAGAACAAGGTTAAACTTGTTCTTTTTGTATTTTTCATTTAAAATTCATGTTAGTTTTATGATAAAATTTCTTTATTTTGTCAGCAAATAATGTAATATCCAAAAGGCTTATATAGTATAATAAGAGTAGTAAGTATCGGATTTTAATTTAGGGGAAATTAAGGAGGGGTTATGAATTTTTTTAGTCAGATATTGCATAATCAAATTCTACTGACAGCAATTGTGAGTTGGGCAATAGCACAGCTAATTAAAATAGGGATTGAACTCATCCGAACACACCGAATAAATTGGCAATTAATTTTTGCGACCGGAGGAATGCCTAGTTCTCACAGTTCATTAGTGGTAGCTTTGGCAACCGCAACAGGATTAAGACAAGGTTTTGATTCTCCTCTTTTTGCGGTTGCAACTGTGTTAGCTTTTGTTGTTTTATATGATGCCCAAGGAATTAGACGACAAGCAGGGAATCAAGCAAGAATTATCAATCGTATGTTGCAAAATGTTGAAAATGCTGGAATTAAAGTGGACAAAAATCTAAAAGAATTATTGGGGCACACACCGATTCAAGTTCTTGGTGGAACTCTTTTAGGGATAATTGTTGCACTAATAATGAATTAAAAAAAGCTACAATTATAAAAATAAAACTTAAAATTTGTTTTTATTGTACTTTTTAGATTCAAAGTTAAAAATGAGAATTTATCATTTGAAAATTAAGGTTATTATAAGAAACAAAGGCCAAGCTATGGTAAAATAGTAATATGAATAATATAGTATTTATTAAGTATAAAAAAAGATTCTGTCTTTCCCTAATGATAGGACTCTTTATTTTAATTAATGGGATTGCTGTCTCAATTACGAAGTCGTGGAATAGTGATCATATTATTGCACTTGTGTTAGGAAATCTTCTTTTAGTAGCAGCTTATTTTTATTTTATTGGGATTTTTAGATTATCAAAAAAACTTTTTGCTCCAAAAAATGAAATGGAAATCACTGACGAGTCTGTCAGTAAAATAGAAAGTAAATCTTTTTTGCTGACAGATTTGTCAGTAAAAAAATATTATCAAATAAGTTTTTGGGCAGTAGCGCTCGTGACCTTTATTTTGCCCTTTCTTTTTATGATTCATGTTCCTGATAGCAAGCATGCTTGGGATTACTTTGTCATTTTTAATTCTACAACAGAGTTGCATGGTCAGTCTTTTGGCCTTCTCCCAGAAACAGCCTCACGTTTAGGTTACTTCCTGAGATATCCTAATAATCAATTTTTAGGAATCTTATTTAATCAGATTTTTTCTCCTTTTGCTGAGAATGTTCAGTTGAAAATGTGGGTTGTTACAGCCGTTTCTGCTTTGCTGACAAGTCTTGGTGTTCTAGCTGGAACTTTGAGTGTTAAAGCTTTAAGTGGGAAAAGACATGCCATTTTATATAATGTTTGTGCACTTGGTTTCTTACCTTTTTATGTATATGGCGCGCAACTTTATAGTGATACGATTACTTTGCCTTTTGTATCTTTCGGATTGTTATTTTTCATTTATGCAATTAAATCAGACAAGTTAAATCGACAAATTCTCTGGTATTTCTTGGCTACTTTACTGACAGTTTTAGGTTATGAATTTAAACCGACTGTCTTAATTGTACTTATTGCTGCATTGGTTTTCTTAGGCCTTAATAAAAAGTGGAAGCAACTTTTACTTTTAATCCCTATGTTTGCTCTCTTATTTGTTGGGGGACATTTCATGGTCAAAGCAACAATTGCGACAGAGCCTGCTTTTTCACAGGAAGCCAATGAACGTCATAATCTCCCGATGATGCATTGGATTGCCATGTCTTGGGCGCCTAGCAATAAAACAGGGGGATTTAATAAAAAGATTCGTCAGTATTCTGAATCTTTCCCCACTTATGAGGCGAAAAAAGAGGCAGATAAACAACTTTTCATTGATAATATTAAGAAAATGGGACCTGCTGGTATTGTTAGACAAATAGGACGGAAATTGTCCTATACTTGGCTATATGGCGACTTGAATAGTGCTTTCTATACTAATCATCATGAAAATAAATTCATTAATCGTTACTTTGATTATCTCTCAGGGACTTCATTTTCTTTAGATGGACCGGGGAATATTACAGGTTGGTTTATGCTTAAAGCTGTTCAAACGCTGTATTGGATTGGCTTAGTTGTATTGCTTTGGCGACAAATTTGGCGGATTTTAAGTCGTAAGAAGAACTGGTCAAATCCTTGGTTTGTTCCAGCTTTAGCCTTTGTTGGACTGAGTTTTTTCCTTATTCTTTGGGAAACAAATTCACGTTATCTTTATCAATTTGCACCAGTAATGATTGCCTTAGCAAGTCTAGGTTTAATAGATAATCAATTTAAAAAGAAAAAAAGAGTTAAGGAGTGAATATGACTAAGATTCTTTATATGGTCGTGCCATGTTACAATGAAGAACTGGTACTTGATGAAACTTCCGAACGCCTCAAGGCCAAATACGAACAATTAATTTCGAATGATATCATTAGTCCAAAAAGTAGAATCGTTTATGTTAATGACGGGTCAAAAGATAAAACTTGGGAAAAAATAAAAGAAAAACATGCAGAAAATTCAATGTTTAGTGGAATTAATCTTACAAGAAACCGCGGACATCAGAATGCTTTGCTTGCTGGCCTATTGACGGTTAGAAATCTCGCAGATTGTGTTATCTCAATGGACGCGGATTTACAAGATGATATTAATGCCATCGATGAAATGCTCGAAAAATTTGAAAATGACGGCTGTGATGTTGTTTATGGAGTACGAGATAATCGTGAAACGGATACTGTCTTCAAAAGAAGAACAGCAGGAGCTTTTTATAAATTGATGCAAGGATTGGGGAGTCAAAGTGTTCCTAACCATGCGGATTTTCGTTTAATGAGTCGTCGTGCTTTAGAAGGTTTAGCACAATTTCCTGAGCAAAATCTTTTTTTGCGAGGCATGGTTCCTTTAGTTGGCTACAAATCTGAGATTGTATACTATAAACGCGGCGAGCGTTTTGCCGGAGAAAGCAAATATCCTTTGAAGAAAATGATTAGTTTTGCTATCGACGGAATTACTTCTACCTCGGCAGCACCTATGCGTCTAATTTTTTGGATTGGCTTAATTTGGTTTATTTTGGCCATTGTAGGAGCAATTTATATCATTGCTCGTCATTTTGTCAATGGTTCTGATGTTGCTGGTTGGGCCTCAATCATGCTAGTTGTTGTTGGTTTTGGTGGAGCGAATTTGTTGGCCTTGGGTGTAATTGGTGAATATATCGGGAAAATTTTCCTTGAAGTTAAACAACGTCCGCGTTATTTAATTGAAGACTTCATTAACGAAGATTAATTTAAAAAATGATAAAATATCATTAATTATTCAGAAAAACCGTATGGTTTTTTTGTTTTAGGCTTGATATAATAAATTGGCAGTTAAAACTTAAATAAAGAAAGCTGTTAAAGAGAAAGGGGAGGAAATGACTTATCATGTATTAATTGTTGAAGATGAACCTAGTATTTCTGATTATGTTAAAAAAGAATTAGTCTTTGAAGATTATCAAGTATCAACAGCTTTTGATGGTCTTGCTGCCTTAGAGGTGTTTGAGCAAGCAAAACCAGCGGTAGATGTCGTCTTGCTTGATTGGATGATTCCCAAATTAGATGGTTTGACCGTCTTACGACGCATGAAGAAAATTCAGCCCAATACACCGATTATATTTCTAACGGCACGTGATTATATTGGTGATAAAGTTGCTGGTTTAGATGCTGGGGCGGACGATTATATCACTAAACCCTTTGAAATTGAAGAACTTTTAGCTCGTCTGAGACTTATCTTTAGAAAGTGGTCAACTTCTCGCTCAAAAGTATATGAACTTGATTATCTAAAGGTAGATTTAACGGCTCATACAACGGAAGTAGCGGGAAAAACAGTGAATTTGACTCAAAGAGAATTTGCTTTGTTAAGTTATTTTTTAGAACATCGTGGTATAGTGATTAGTCGAGCAGATATTTTGGATGATGTTTGGGGAATGGATTTTGATGGTCAGGAAAATACAGTAGATGCCTATGTGCGTTATCTGCGTGCTAAAATTGATCTTCCAAATCATAAATCTCTGATTGAAACAGTTCGTGGAGTAGGCTATCGCTTGAATGGCGAAGGTTGAAAAATGAAAAGAGGTAGACCATGGAAAAAGTAAAAAACAAAGAAGAATTATTGGATGTCAGCTTTAACGCCATGCTTCTTGGGAAAAGTATTTTTGCATTCGTTGAATTTTTATCTGGTTTACTTTTGATTTTTATTCCACTTGATTTGATAAAATCAACAATTCGACATTTAGCAGCATCGATTGCTTTTGCTCCACTTTCAAGCATGATTACAAATGCAGGAGAGAGATTGACAAGTGATGCGACTCTATTTGCTGTTATTTATCTACTCCTACATGGTGCCTTAAAATTGGTGACGCTCGCTTTGCTCTGGCGCAAGATTTTATGGTCATACCCTTTATCAATCGTGCTTTTGGTTGGTTTTATCACTTATCAAATGTTCGAATTTTTCAATCATGGGGCGATTTCAATGCTTGTCCTGTGTGTGGTTGATTTGGTGATGATTGCCTTGACTTTATTAGAATATCGAAAATTGAAGGCACAACTTTCAAAGGGGCAATCATATTCATCTTTGAAAAATATTAAAATAAATTAACGAATGAAAAAAACAGAATCTAAAACAAGTGCCAACATCATCACAGCAACTTTTGTCCGTATATTTTTGATTTTTACACTCCTTGTTACGATAATTGTCTCAGGAATTGTTGCTTTTACAAGTTTACAAATCCGAGAGAGTGAGGGGACGTCTCTGATTTCTTCGGTACAAGAAGCAGCAGAAAATGGTAACGTAAACTGGGATGAATTTAAACTGGATAGTGAAAAAGATGAAAAATCTACTTTTGTTAGACTAACAAGGGCTTCTGGAGATATTGATGAAAGTCATGGCACATCACATTTTTTAAAGTCACGGCTTTCTTGGGGCAATTTTAGTCTGTCAAAAGATGTTATCTTTTGGTATAGCTCAGAAACGGCCAAAAATGGGAACAAAGTAGAATTATGGTTAAACATAAATATTGTTGTAAAATCAATGATAAGGGCGATATTAGTCATTGTTGCTGTCATGATTATTCTCTTTTTTATCGCTCTAATTTTAATTCGAAAGGCCGCAAATACAATTAGCCAGCCTTTGACTGATATGATGTTAGCGACTGATGAAAAAGAAGTTAAACAATTACCAGTCAGTAAAAATCCAATTGAGGTTCGTCAGCTAAGTCAAAGTTTTAATCGCTTATTAAACAGATTAAATCAAAAAATTGAGAATGAGCAGCAGTTTGTTTCGGATGCTTCACATGAACTGAGGACGCCCGTTGCTGCAATTCGTGGACATGTCACTTTATTAAAAAGAAGATGGCATGAGCATCCCGAAATTATTGATGACTCGCTTTCTTATATTGATGAAGAGTCCCTGAGAATGAAAGGGCTCATTGAAAATTTACTGACAATTTCTCGAGGAAATCATTTGGAAGTAAATAAAGAAAAATTTAACTTGACTGAAT
Organism: Lactococcus sp.; assembly: GCF_036648155.1. NCBI lineage: Bacteria > Bacillati > Bacillota > Bacilli > Lactobacillales > Streptococcaceae > Lactococcus > Lactococcus sp. The sequence goes on from NZ_JAVXIY010000006.1 coordinate 55,948, forward strand.
TTACTGACAAAGTGGTCAGTGAAATTCAACCTGCTTTGAGCCAAAAAATTACATTTAATGGAAAAAGCGAGATTTTTGTCAGGGCTGATAAAATGTCACTTTATAAAATCATCATTGTTTTTATTGAAAATGCTGGAAAATATTCACCCCAAGATTCAGAAATTAAAGTAAAAATTAGTTCTGAAAATCATCAAGTTGAGCTGCAAGTTGCTGATGAAGGAGTGGGTATTCCAGAAGAAGAAAAAATTAATATTTTTGAACGATTTTATCGCATTGATAAATCCCGTTCAAGTGAAATTCCTGGCACAGGTCTTGGGCTTGCGATTGCTAAACAATATGCGCAATTAAACCATGCTGAAGTCTTTGTCACAAACAATACTCCGAAAGGATCAATTTTTCATCTCCTCATGGAGTCTATAGAAAACTAAACTTATATTATGAATAAAAAAAATTACTATATTTTGGGTACTTTGACGACCCTCGCCTTTTTAATTTTAACTGTACTTGTGAAAATATATTATACACACGCTCCTCTCCCGTTTGATTCTCCGATTCAAAACTGGGCTTTTCACTTACAAAGTTCTTCGGGACTCACATTCTTTTTTTCTCACATGACAAATATTTTTGGGGATAAGGGTGGTATAATTGTAGCCGTCTTACTTGCTTTGGTTCTCTATTTGATATTTAAAGAAAAGAAAGCAACGATTTGGTTTGCTACAATGGTCATATCAAGTTTGCTTATCAATACAGCGATTAAGATGATTATTGGGCGTGACCGTCCAGAAATTCATCGTCTAGCTGCTTTTGCGAATGAAGCTGGAAAAAGTTTTCCGAGTGGTCACTCTATATTTGCAACAATTATTTTTGGAAGTATTTTCTTTATTTGTCTTAGAAAATTAAAAAATAAATCTTCTAAGATTGCCTTAGGAATTCTCTGTTTGATATTGATTGCAACAGTCATGTTTTCAAGAATTTTTGTAGGGGTCCATTATCCGAGTGATACAATTGGTGGTTTCCTAGAAGGAATGAGTCTATTGTTGTTCACTTATCCGACATTTATTAAATACCAAGAAGCAGCTAAAAAAGCCAATTAATTATTAATTGGCTTTTATTATTGTTGCAATTCAAGTTATACCAATTTGCGTTTTTTAGGTAAAATTAGATTATTTTTCCTTGACACGAACCTAAAAGTGTATTATAATGCTATTTATAAATAAAAAATTAGAAAATAATTAACTGTACCAATTTAATTGGTGAGTTAAGTGGAGCTTTATTATGTGTGGGATTGTTGGTGTTGTAGGTAGCAAAAATGCAACTGATATTTTGATGCAAGGACTTGAAAAACTCGAATATCGTGGATACGATTCAGCAGGAATTTTTGTAAATGGTCAAAAAACGGCTGCAAAATTAGTTAAATCAGTGGGACGTATTGCAGATTTGAGAACTAAGCTTGGGATTGACGTTTCGGGGACAAGTGGAATTGGACATACCCGTTGGGCAACTCATGGAAAACCAACAGAAGACAACGCTCATCCTCATACTTCAAGTTCTGGTCGTTTCGTTTTGGTTCATAATGGGGTCATTGAAAACTTTGTAGAACTTAAAAATGAATTTTTGATGAATGACAGCTTTAAAGGACAAACTGATACTGAAATTGCTGTTCACTTAATTGCTAAGTTTGCAGAAGAAGAAAATTTGCCAACTCTTGAAGCGTTCAAAAAAGCTTTGAAATTAATTCAAGGATCATATGCTTTCGCGCTCATGGACAGAGAAGATGCAGATTTAATCTATGTAGCAAAAAATAAATCTCCACTCCTCATTGGACTTGGCGATGGTTATAATATGGTTTGTTCAGACGCAATGGCAATGATTCGTGAAACATCAGAATTTATGGAAATTCATGATAAAGAGCTCGTTGTTTTGACAAAAGATAAGGTTGAAGTGATGGACTATGAAGGTCAAATAATTTCACGCAATTCTTATACTGCTGAACTTGATTTGTCAGATATTGGAAAAGGAACTTATCCTTTCTATATGCTTAAAGAGATTGATGAACAACCAGCTGTCATGCGTAAACTGATTGCGACTTATGCCAATGAAGATGGCACGATGAAAGTTGATCAAGATATTATCAAAGGCATTCAAGAAGCAGACCGTATCTATATTATTGCTGCTGGGACCTCTTATCATGCTGGTTTTGGTGCGAAGATGATGCTTGAAGCACTTACGGATACTCCTGTTGAACTTGGTCTTGCATCAGAGTGGGGCTATGATATGCCATTATTGAGCAAAAAACCATTCTTTATCTTCCTTTCACAATCTGGGGAAACAGCAGATAGTCGTCAAGTTTTAGTAAAAGTAAATGAATTAGGACTTCCTAGCTTAACTGTTACAAATGTTCCTGGCTCTACCTTGTCTCGCGAAGCTACTTACACAATGTTAATTGGAGCTGGTCCTGAAATTGCGGTAGCTTCAACAAAAGCTTATACTGGTCAGATTGCAACTTTGGCCTTTCTTGCCAAGGCAGTTGGGGAAGCAGAGGGTCAAGCAAAAGCTAAAGACTTTGATTTGGTTAAAGAACTCTCTTTAGTGGCTCAATCTATTGAGTCTACTTTATCTGAAAAAGATGAGATTGCGGCTATTGTATCAGAACTATTGCCAACAACGCGTAGCGCCTTTTATATCGGTCGTAAACAAGACTATTATGTTGCAATGGAAGCTTCGCTTAAATTAAAAGAAATTTCTTATATCCAATGTGAAGGATTTGCAGCTGGAGAATTAAAACATGGAACGATTTCATTGATTGAAAAAGGGACTCCAGTTCTTGCTTTGATTTCTAATAATGAAGAAGTAGCAGCCCATACTCGTGGTAATGTGATGGAAACTGTGGCGCGTGGTGCCTCAGCAATTACAATCGTTGAAGAAGGAGTGGCACGTGAAGATGATACAATTGTAATCAATCAAGTTCACCCTTATTTGTCAGCAATTTCAATGGTTATCCCAACACAATTGATTGCTTACTATGCCTCAATGCAACGTGGTCTTGATGTTGATAAACCCCGTAATTTGGCTAAAGCAGTAACAGTAGAATAAAAATTTACTGACAGAAAGGTCAGTAATAAAATATAAAAAAGTTCTGATTCTGTCAGAACTTTTTTATATTTTTTTAATTTGTCAGTGACAAACGATTTGTTTTTTCGTATAAGTAAGTATGTACGAATTAAAAGAGAAATCTTATCCAATGCAACCAAGAGAGCGTTTAGAACTTTTAGGTGAAGAGTATTTGTCCGATGTTGAGTTACTTGCAATATTATTGCGGACGGGTCGAAAAAAATACTCATCATTGAATTTAGCTTTAGAACTTTTGCAACATTTTGGGACATTGGATAATTTTCGCAAAGCATCTATAAGTGAACTCAAGGAGATTTCGGGTATTGGGCAAACAAAAGCTATTGAATTGCGAGCAATGATTGAACTTGGAAAAAGAATACAAACGACAACCAGAAAACGTTATGGTCAAGTTTTAAGTTCAAAAGAATATGGCATGAGTCTTGCTTTTGAAATGCAAAATTTTGAGCAAGAACATCTTACCGCGACCTATTTAGATGGACAAAATCAGATTATTGAGAAGAAAACTATTTTTATCGGAGCAGTTAATCATGCAACTGCTAGTCCTCGAGAGATCCTTTATCATGCAGTAAAAAATCTCTCGGTTGGTTTATTAGTCGCACATAATCACCCCTCGGGCAATTTACAACCCAGTCAAGCAGATAAAATTTTTACAAAAAAAATAAAAAATGCTTGTGATAATATAGGAATTAATTTTATTGATCATATTATTGTGGGAGCGGGTAATTATTATAGCTTTCGGGAGAAAGATAGCAACTTATTTTAGTTGACTAGCCTTAACTTCCGAAAAATAATAATGATTAACTCGATTGAAGATATGCTGGAATTAGTACTAAATAATAAACTAAAAATTTGTGAAAAAATTAAAATGATGATGGCTTGAAAATAAAATACCTAAGCACACGAAGGCCTAGGTATCATTAATAGTTTTGATAAAATTTTGCTTGTCTTTTATTCTTCTTGAGCTCCCATGAAAAATAACAAGGTTTGCAATTCTTTAGTTAAATCAATAGATTGAACAACAACATCCGAAGGGACTTTCAAGCGAATAGGTGCAAAGTTAAGAAAGCCTTTGATTCCTGCTTTAACAAGGGTATCAACCACTTCCTGAGCGTTTTCCTTACGAACAGATAGAATGGCTGTTTTTATGTCTGATTTCTTAACATTCTTTTCTAAATCAGAAATATTATAAATTGGAATGCCATCATCTGTTTGAGTCCCAACTAGTGGATTTCCAGAAATATCGTAGGCCTGAGTAATTCTCATTTTATTTCTGTCTTGAAATTGATAATGAAGAAGCGCACGTCCAAGGTTTCCGACCCCAATCAATGCGATATGAGTTTCTTGATCTTGTCCAAGGAGTTCTCCAAAGAAATCACGAAGAACTTTTGTTTCATATCCGTAGCCTCGTCGTCCTAATTCCCCAAAGAGAGAAAAATCACGACGAATTGTGGCAGCATCTACCCCAATTTTTTCAGAAATAAGTTGTGAATTTGTGCGTGTCACATTCTCTTCGACTAGACTTTTGAAAAGTCGATAGTATTGTGGCAACCTTTTTGCAGTTGCTTTTGGTAAGCTTTTGCTTGGTTTATGGTCAGTCATTGTTATACCTCAAAAATGTAATTCGTATTTATTAAAACTAATCATGATTAGTTTCTTTGTGATAATTTTATCAAAAATTTGTGAAATTATCAAACAAAAGGAACGATAGAACAAATAAAAATGAGTGAAAAATGATAATGATTAAAAAATATTAATATTATTCTTTTAATTAAGGCGCTTTCATGGTAGAATAGAATTATGAAAAAATAGATAGGGAGAATATATGATTAAAATTTATCTTAGTGGTTCGTGCTCGTCTTGTAGAAAAGCCAAAAAATGGTTGAATAAACGTCATATTGAGTTTGAAGAAATTAATTTAATAAAAGACATCATGGAGAAAGATGATTTAATCAAGATTTTGTCTCTCACAGAAAATGGTTTGGAAGATGTCATTGCTACCCGAGGAAAGACTTACTCTGGCTTAAACCATAATTTTGATGAATTGGGCTTAGAGGAGGCCTATAGATTGATTCAAGAAAATCCTCGTCTTCTAAAACGTCCATTAATTTTTGATGAGCAAAGATTATTGATTGGTTTCAATGAGGACGGAATTAGAGCATTTATCCCACCTGAAGTTCGTAGAGTAGAATTAAGAGAAAGATTAATCTTAATTTAATAATATTTTTAAAAAACTTATCAAATTTGATAGGTTTTTTTATGACACTATTTGAGAAAACTACAAAATATATCGTTTAAATGCTATAATAGAAGGACTGCTTTTTCTATGAAATATAAGAAAAAAATCAGGGATAAAAAGGTTTAAGATTTAACGAAGAGGATTAATAATAATGATTTTATTGCAAGGAAATGGAATCGCACGAACTTTTGGTGGCGATGTCTTATTTGAAAACATTAGTTTCAGCCTACAAGACCATTCAAGAATAGCTTTAGTTGGACGAAACGGTGCCGGTAAATCAACTTTGCTTAAAATTATTGCTGGGGTTGAAGAAGCAAGTCTTGGAACCATTTCAAAAACAAAAGACTTAAGCATGAATTATTTGGCTCAGGATACTGGCTTAAATTCGCAAAGGACGATTTTTTCTGAAATGTTGTCTGTTTTTGACCAGCTTCGTCAAATGGAAAAGCAATTGCGTCAAATGGAACTGCAAATGGGAGAACTTGCCGCTGATGAATTGACGCTTTTAATGAAGCGCTATGATTCATTGTCAGAAGAATTTCGCATGAAAAACGGCTTTACTTATGAATCTGAAATTAAGTCAGTTTTAAATGGTTTTCGTTTTGATGAGTCGATGTGGGAACGTGAAATTTCAAGTTTATCAGGTGGACAAAAAACGCGTTTAGCCCTAGCGAAAATGCTTTTAGAAAAACCACAGCTGTTGATTTTGGACGAACCAACTAACCACTTGGATATTGAAACTTTGGCTTGGCTTGAAAATTATCTTAAAAATTATGATGGTAGTTTACTAATTGTCAGCCATGACCGTTACTTTTTGGATAAGGTAGTCAATGAAGTTTTAGAGTTATCAAGAGGCGAGTTGACTCGTTTTTCTGGTAATTACTCACGTTATGTCGAACAACGGGAGCAAAAACTTCTATTAGAACTTAAAAACTTTGAAAAGCAACAAAAAGAAATTGCAAAATTAGAAGACTATGTTGCCAAAAATCTAGTGCGCGCTTCAACGACCAAAATGGCACAATCGCGTCGCAAAAAATTAGAAAAAATGGATCGACTGGATGCACCAACGAGCGATGACAAATCAGCTCATGTTACTTTCACCCCGGAAAAAACCTCAGGAAATGTTGTCCTGACCGTGTCAGAGGCTACGGTAGGCTATTCAGACAATCGTCTATCTGGACCAATCAATATTGATGAACGCAAAGGGGAGTCTTTGGCTATTGTTGGGCCAAACGGTGTGGGTAAAACGACCTTAATCAAATCCATTGTCGGTCAAATCCCTTTTTTGGCTGGCCAAGCAAAACTGGGTGCCAATGTTACCTTGGGATATTATGATCAAGAACAAGGGCGCTTGACGACTTCAAATACCGTTTTGGACGAATTGTGGAATGAACATCGCTTGCTTAATGAAGTGGAAATTCGCAACATGTTAGGAGCCTTTCTTTTTAGCGGTGATGATGTCAAGAAAACAGTGGGAATGCTCTCTGGTGGGGAAAAAGCGCGTCTTTTACTTGCAAAATTAGCAATGAATCATGATAATTTCTTAGTCTTAGATGAACCTACGAACCATTTGGATATTGACTCACGTGAAGTTTTAGAAAATGCTTTAATTGATTTTCCTGGAACAATCTTGTTTGTTTCCCATGACCGTTACTTTATTAATCGTGTAGCGACAAAAGTTTTAGAAATCGCTCCAGAGGGAAGTACAGAATTTTTGGGCGATTACGACTATTATGTTGAGAAAAAAGAAGAACAGTTAGCCCAAAGTGATGAATCAGACAATGGGGGGCTTGTAGAAAGTCTTGCTCAACAAGATTTTACGGCTCAGAAAGAAGCCCAAAAAAATCGTCGAAAAGTGGAGCGAGAAATTACTTCTTGTGAGGAAAAACTAGCAGAGTTAGAAATAAAAATCGAAACACTTATGCTTCAAATGCAAGAGAATACTTCTGATTTTGTGAAATTAGGTGAGTTACAAGCTGAAATTGACCTGCTTAATGATGAAAAAGATGAGACAGAGATGGCGCTTTTAGAAGCAATGGAAGAATTAGAAAGTTTGTAAGCATCATAGGATATTGAAGAAAAGAATAGTGTTTCTATTCTTTTTTTCTAAGCCAATAAAGAAATATTGAAAAAACTAAGACTTGCAAATCTCTCTTAAGTTTGTTAAACTAATAAGCAATGTAACTTTTAAACTAGTCCAGAGAGGCTAGCAAGGTTGAAATCAGGAAAACTAATTTTATTTTTACTGACAGGATTTTCTGTCAGTAAAAATGAACTTGTTTTGATACTTTTTACACTTGCTAAGTCTCTTGGCAGGTGTTTTTTTATTGCTGACAATTACCACGATTGGGTCGCACGTTATCCATGTTCGTTATGGTGGTTCTGTCAGTAAATTGAGAAGGAGAAATCATGTCAATATCAAAAGCCATTGCTGCAGATTTATTAGAAATTAAGGCGGTCAGTCTTTCACCAAGTCAACCTTTTACTTGGGCCTCAGGAATTAAATCACCAATTTATACTGATAATCGAGTGACATTAGCCTATCCAGAAGTTCGTAGTCAAATCGAAGGAGCTTTTGCGGAATTGATTAAAACGGAATTTCCAGAAGTTGAAGTGATTGCTGGAACTGCGACAGCCGGTATTCCCCATGGGGCAATTATTGCTGACTATCTCAAATTACCATTTGCTTATATCCGTAGTAAACCAAAAAACCACGGGGCTGGCAATCAAGTTGAAGGTCGTGTGGCTAAAGGGCAAAAAATGGTTGTAGTTGAAGATTTGATTTCCACTGGAGGTTCTGTCTTAGAAGCGGTCGCGGCCGCAGAACGTGAAGGCGCTGATGTCCTTGGTGTGGTTGCCATATTCACTTATGAATTAGAAAAAGCGACTAGAAAATTTGCTGATGCCGATGTCAAATTGGCGACACTGACAAATTATTCTGAGTTGATTGAAATTGCTAAAGAAACAGGATATGTCACTAAAGAAGAACTAGAGTTACTCAAAAAATTCAAAGAAAATCAAGAAACTTGGCAAGGATAATTTACTGACAGAAAATAGAATAACATTGTCAGTAAAGTTGCTAGTTCTGCTGTTAAATATCAACTTGTCAGTTTGATTCAACTCACAGAAATTATTGAATTGGCAAATGACAGGACTTGTCAGTAAAATTGAAAGGTGAAAATGACTTTATTAATCAAAAATGGTCGTCTGATTGACCCTAAATCAAATCGTGATGAAATTTTAGATATTTTAATTCAAGAGAATAAAATAGCTAAAATTGGCATAAACTTATCAGAAGAAAATGCTGAAATCATTGACGCAAGCGGTCTAGTGATTGCTCCTGGATTAATTGACGTTCATGTTCATTTTCGTGAACCAGGACAGACCCATAAAGAAACCATTCATAGTGGCGCAAAATCAGCAGCGGCAGGTGGTTTTACAACAGTTGTCATGATGGCCAATACGAAACCTATTTTATCTACGCCAAAAGGACTGACAGAGACTTTAGCAATTGCCAAAAAAGAAGCAATTAAGATTAAAGCAGTTGCATCAATTACGCAAGATTTTGATGGGGAAAACTTGACAGATTTTGCTGAACTTATCAAAGCAGGGGCAATTGGTTTTTCTGACGATGGCATTCCGTTGACAGACGCTGGAGTCTTGCGGGAAGCCTTGCAGAAAGCCAAACTAACAGATCGTTTGCTTTCGATTCATGAAGAAGACCCAAATCTAATCGGGACACTTGGAGTTAATGATGGAGAAGTGGCTCATAAATGTGGCTTCACAGGAGCGCCGACCGTTTCAGAATACAGTATGATGGCGCGTGATGCTATGATTGCTTATGAAACAGGCGCACGCTTGCACTTACAGCATCTTTCTGCAGGAGAATCTGTCGAAGTGGTTCGATTTGCTAAAAATTTGGGCGCGAAAATTACAGCAGAAGTGACACCACAACATTTTTCAATTACAGAACAGATGATTTTTGAGCAAGGGACAAATGCGAAACTCAATCCTCCATTGCGTAGAGATGCAGATATCAGTAAAATTATTGCGGGCTTAAAAGATGGGACAATTGATGTGATTGCGACTGACCATGCCCCTCATACTCATGAAGAAAAAAATGTCAGCATTGATAAAGCCCCATCAGGAATGATTGGCTTAGAAACTTCATTGCAACTTGGTTTGACGAATTTGGTTGCCAAAGGTCATTTGACTTTGCTCGAATTACTGACAAAAATGACTGTCAATCCAGCTAAATTATATGATTTTGATGCAGGTTACCTTGCAGAAGCTGGTCCGGCTGACCTTGTGATATTTGATGCCGAAAAGACCTATCAAGTTGGTGAAACTTTTGATTCCAAAGCGACCAACTCACCGTTTATCCATCAAAAAGTTCAAGGACAAGTTAAATATACAATTTGTGATGGGAAAATAGTTTTCAAGCAAAATGAAAATACAGAAAGTATTGTATTTTGATAGAATGATAGTAAAAAAGGACCCTAAGGAAATACTTTCCTCGGGTTTTTTCTTTCTTTTCTATAACTCTTTTTAAAACAAAGAGCTACTATAAAGTAAATCATTGAGTGAATGGATGATTTCTAAGCCATTTTTGATTGATTCTTCAGTTTCCATTGTTTGATTTTTTTCTGTTTGAACTTTCATTTCTTTTTTCCTTTCGACTGCATCTCTTATTTATATATAGTATAGCAATAATTTGCATGAAAATTTCTTACAAAAATGTAATTTAAAAAGAATGGGTAGATTTGATTAATTTTAGTAATTTAAATGCTGGATTTCTGGGTGCTGTTTTAGAATAGCTTATAATGAATAACAGCCAATAAAATAATAAATCAAATATGTAGTATTCAGGGTGAAAATTTGAATTACAAAAATAAAGACAAGGAGGGTTATTATATAGTTTATAAGATTTAATTATAAAACCAGAAGAAGAGAGAAAATATAAGCTTTTTATTTTTCAAATTTTATTCCTCAAATCATAAACAACATTATTACAATTTTCTAGCAACATATCTACTTGTTTTTGAAATGTAAGCGTTATATAATTTAGTAGTCATAATTTATGATTAGAAATTTTTAGGAGCTATTATGGAAAGAAGTTTGAAGAAAAAAGTAGTTTACACATTATTAGGTTTAACTATTTTGAGTTGTGGGACACTGACTAGTAAAGCCCATGCAAGTACGGAAAAATCGAAAGTAGATGAATTTTCCAATTTATTAGACCTAAGTGCGACGCCAACGGAGCGTACTCATGGAGTTTATGATACGAATTATTTTAATAATTTTTCGGATTTAGGTTCTTGGCACGGCTATTATCAGCCGGATAAAAATAATAAGGAGTTGTTAGGTGGATTTGCAGGTCCATTAATCATTGCAGAAGAATATCCAATAAATTTATCTGCAAGTTTAAATAAATTGACACTTAAAAATAAAGAAACTGGGGAAGTTTATGATTTAAGTCAGAGCAATAAGCTAGATTTAGATTACTTTCCGGGACGTTTAGAGCAAAAATACGTTTTAGAAGATTTGACCCTTCGTCTTTCATTGATTTTTGTTAGTAACCGTACAGCACTTATTCAGACGCGTATTACTAACACAGGAGAAAAACCTATAACTTTAGAGGCAAGTTGGACTGGAAGTGTCTTTGATAAAGTGATTGATGGTTCTGATATCATTTCAACAGGAGCTCATCTGAAATCTGAAGGAAATGAGATTCAAGTTCAGTTCAAAAAAGTGAGAGAACAATGGAGTTATTTTTCTACTGAATCAACGAGGTATACTATTCATCACGCGGATAAGGTGAGCACGAAAATTGATGGTGGCAAATATGTAGCAACTGCAAAGGATATTACGTTAGCAGTTGGAAAGACTTATGAAACCAAGACAACAGAAAGTTATACCTTCACAGAAAAAGAGTTAGAGACAGAGAAAAATAAATTTGATGATTATACTAAGAATGCCTCTGATTATTTTAAAAAGAACAAGAAGCGATGGCAAGGTTACTTAGACAAGACATTTAGCCATAAGAATGTAAAAAAATATCCAGAATATCAGAATGCTATTGTAAAATCTATCGAAACACTTAATACTAACTGGCGAAGTGCAGCTGGAGCTTTCAAGCATGACGGAATTATACCTTCAATGTCTTATAAGTGGTTTATAGGGATGTGGGCTTGGGATTCTTGGAAAGCAGATGTTGCGGTTGCAGAATATAATCCTGAGTTGGCTAAAAATAATATGCGCGCATTATTTGATTATCAAATCACCCCGAAAGACTCAGTACGGCCACAAGATGCAGGGGCTATTATTGATGCAGTCTTTTATAATCAGAATGAGGAAAGAGGGGGAGAAGGTGGAAATTGGAATGAAAGAAACTCTAAACCACCACTCGCTGCATGGGCAGTTTGGCAGATTTTTAAAGAAACTAAAGATAAAGACTTTTTAAAAGAAATGTATCCAAAATTAGTTGCTTACCATAATTGGTGGTATTCTAATCGGGACCACGATAAAAATGGTATTGCCGAATATGGAAGTATGGTGAGCGAAGCACAATATCAAACGGATGAAAATGGGAAAATTATCAAAGATACCAATGGAAATAATATGCTTGATGAAGAGGCAGTTATAGAGGCAGCAGCTTGGGAAAGTGGAATGGATAATGCAACACGTTTTGATAAAGAAGGAGCTGGAAAGGGAGATATCGGCGTTCAAGTATTTGAAAATAAAAAGGAGGGTAAAACAATTGGCTATTCAATTAATCAAGAATCCGTAGACTTAAATTCATATCTTTATGCAGAAAAAGGTTTCTTATCCTCTATGGCTTCAGAACTAGGTAAGAAAAAAGAAAGTAAAGAGTATAAAAAAGAAGCCAAAAAAGTGCAAGAATATATCCAAAGTAAAATGTACGATGAAAAATCAGGTTTCTTTTATGATTTACAAATTAGTGAAAATGGATTAAAGACAAAATTACTTGTTAATCGTGGCAAAGGAACTGAGGGTTGGATGCCATTATGGGCTAAAGTAGCCTCTAAAGCTCAGGGCAAATCTGTAAAGAAAACTATGATGAACGCAGATATGTTTAATACATATCTGCCGTTCCCAACCGCTTCAAAAGATAATCAAAAATTTTCTGCAACTCAGTATTGGCGTGGACCAGTTTGGTTAGATCAAGCACTCTATGGAGTAGAAGCGCTGCATAATTATGGCTATAACAAAGAAGCAAAAGCAATGACAGAGAAATTATTCCTTCATGCGGAAGGGCTAATGGGAGAAGGTTCAATCTATGAAAATTATGATCCGCTAACTGGAAAGGGATTAAGTACTAAAAACTTTAGTTGGTCTGCATCGGCCTACTATCTTCTTTATAAAAATTCACTTTTAGGGAATAGTTCAACCGCACAATCAGCCTTTGATATTCAGTAAATGGGATCCCCTTTTTAAAGTAAAAAACTACTAAACATGTTTTTAGTAGTTTTTTTATGAAATCAGCAGCTGTTATTATTTAAGGTTATCTAGAGAGTTTAAAAAAGATCGTCGATAAGAAAGTGGTGTGGTATTCATTCTATCAACAAAAAATTTTGAAAAATAGGATGGAGAGGAAAAACCTATAGAACAACTAATATCTGTAATACTTAAAGAACTTTTTCTTAGTAGGGAACAAGCCTTTTTTAATCTCAAATTTTGAATATATTTACTCGGAGTAGTTTTCCTATGACGTCTAAATAATCGATAAAGATGTGTACGATCAATCTCATAATATTCAGCAATTTCATTTACTGAAATATCGTGCATATATTTTTCGTCAATATAAAGAATAATATCTTCAAATAAACTCTCTGGAGCCTTCTGGATTCTTTGTTTAGCCGTTTTTTGAGCCAAGTACTCGAATAAAGTGTATGAGTAGCGTAAGGTTGAAAAATTATTTTTTTCCTCAACTCCTAAATAAATCAGTTCAAAGATATTATTTAATTTTTCGTCTACTGAACTTTTTAAAACACAATTCTTAGAATTTAATCCTAAACTTTTAAAATATTTACTGGCACTGACTCCGGAAAACCCAACCCATCGATAGCTCCAAGGTTTTGTTTTACTAGGATAATACTTGTTGCTACAATTGGCAGGTATTAAAAACAGGTCTCCTTGAGTGATATGATACTTAGGGGATTCAGGGGTAGAAAAATATCCCTCACCATCGGTACAATAATGCAAAACCCAATAGTCAATTGAGGTGCATTCGAATGGTTTTGTAGGCTGGCATTTTTCATAACCAACCTCGCAAACTTGAAATTCATCGATTGCAATACTTTGGATTAGAATACTTACGTCATTTTGGAATGGTTTTAACATGATATAGTCCATCTATTTCTATATGTTATTACTAATATATTATATTTTGATGTCAGAGTCAATTAATAATTAATTTAATGAAATTGCACGTAACTTATAAAAATCCCTTCTTTTTTTAAAATGAGATTCAGATCTATAACATAAACATTCGTTTATATTTGACAATACATAAACATTTGTTTATATTATATATAAACGTTTGTTTATGTTTGGGAAAGGATTTTATGAATTACGAAAGAATTGCAATGAGTTTGAAGGCATTAGCTGAGCCAAATCGTTTAAAAATTGTCGACCTGCTGTCATGTGGAACAAAATGTGCTTGCGACCTATTAGAGCATTTTGATTTTTCACAACCTGCATTGTCCCATCACATGAAGGTTTTAGAAAAAGCAGAAATTATCACTGTTGAGAAAAAAGGGACTTGGAATTACTACACTTTAAGTGATGATTTTGCTAAAGAATTCCAAAGCATGTGTATGACTCTATTCTCACATAACGAAGATACTTGTGTGTGTGGTACTGATAAAAAATGTAATTGTTCTAATTAAGAAAGGGAACGATAATGAAAAAAATTGAAATTTTTGAAGCTGCGATGTGTTGCTCTACTGGAGTTTGTGGTCCGTCAGTTGATTCAGAGTTACTTCGTATTACAAACCTATTTGATACATTGAAAGAGAACGAGGAGGTAAAAGCTTATCGTTATAATCTTACAAGTAACCCTCAAGCGTTTGTGGTTAACGAAAAAGTTCTGAATCTCATACAAAAGCAAGGAAATGATGTTTTACCAATCACATTAATTGGTGGAAAAATTCTCAAAACTGAAAGCTATCCAACTTCTGAAGAACTTGGGCTAAGCGATATTAATACTGAAAAAGGTGCTTGTTGCTCAAATTCTCAAGAAGAAGTCAAAGTAGAGGCAAATACTTCATGTTGTGGTGGAAATACTGCTTGTTGTTAATAGGGGAGAAATGATGAAAGCTTACGATCCAAAAAAATTAGAATTGACTAAATACCTATTCTTTACAGGAAAAGGTGGGGTTGGCAAAACAACCTCTGCTTGTGCAACTGCAGTAAGTCTTGCGGATTCAGGTCATAAAGTGATTCTTGTCAGTACTGACCCTGCTTCTAATTTACAAGATGTATTTCAAACAGAATTAACCAATAAACCAAAAGAAATTCCAGAAATTCCTAATTTAAAAGTCGCAAATTTTGACCCAGTATCTGCGGCAAATGATTATAAAGAAAGTATTGTTGGTCCATATCGAGGAATTCTGCCAGACTCAGCTGTAGAAAATATGGAAGAACAGCTTTCAGGTTCGTGTACCGTTGAAATTGCTTCTTTTAATGAATTTGCAGGTTTCCTAACAAATAAGGACGTTGAAAATGAATTTGACTATGTCATTTTTGATACCGCACCAACTGGACATACCCTCAGAATGCTTGCTCTTCCTTCCGCATGGTCTAACTACCTTGATGAAAATGATACTGGTGTTTCGTGCTTAGGTCAACTTTCAGGACTGGGAGATAAAAAAGAAAGTTACGAACGAGCAGTAAAAACATTAGCAAACGGTGAACTAACAACGCTTATGTTAGTAACACGTCCTCAAAAAGCTTCAATTGAGGAAGCCAATCGAGCTTCTGGTGAACTTGCGGAACTTGGAATAAATAATCAAAAATTAATTATTAATGGACTATTAACTCAAGCAGATGATGAAGTATCAAAGATTATTGCCAATCAACAAGAAGATGATTTAGAGCATTTGCCTAACTCTCTCAGTAAATATGAACAATTCTTTATTCCACTCAGACCTTATAATGTGACTGGGTTAGAGAAGCTTCGTATCCTCTTAGATACAGTTCAATCCGAATTGCCTGAGATTGATTCAGAAATGAGAGAATATCCAGATCTTTCAATGGTGATTAACGATTTTGTTAAGACTGGTAAAAAAATTATCTTTACAATGGGTAAAGGCGGAGTTGGAAAAACTACTGTAGCGATTAAAGTTGCTCAAGCTTTGCAAAAACAAGGTAAAAAAGTTCATCTGGCTACTACAGACCCTGCGGACCATCTTAATTTCTATTTAGGGGATACTTCCGGACTCTCATTAAGTCATATTGATGAAGAAAAGGAACTTCGAGAATATAAAGAAGAAGTTTTAAGCAAAGCAAGAGAAACAATGTCAGGTGATGATTTTGACTATGTTAAAGAAGACTTGGAATCACCATGTACACAAGAAATTGCAGTCTTTCGTGCTTTTGCTGAAATTGTTGAGAAAGCAGATGATGAGATTGTAGTAATTGATACTGCGCCAACTGGTCATACCCTTTTATTACTTGAATCAACTCAAAGCTATGCGAAAGAGGTTGAACGGACAAGTGGTGAAGTTCCAAAATCAATTCAAAAACTCTTACCAAGATTACAAAACTCAAATGAAACAGAAGTTTTGATGGTGACTTTACCAGAAACCACTCCAGTTTATGAATCAATGCGATTAGCAGATGATTTAGATAGAGCGAATATTGCTCATACTTGGTGGTTGGTAAACCAAAGCATGAGTGCAACTCATACCTCGAATGAAGTATTGAAAGCACGTGCATCAAATGAAGTAGAATGGATTAATAAAGTTGCTAAACTTTCTAATCAACACTATGCAGTAGCTAAATGGCAAGCTGACTTTGAAAAATAAAGGAAATAATTATCCTATGAAAATTATTATAATTGGTTCTGTGGCTTCAGGAACAAGTGTCGCTGCTAAGGCACGTAGAAATACGGAGAGTGCAGAGATTACTCTTTATGATAAGGACACCGATATTTCTTACGCAGTATGTGGTATTCCATATGCTATTGGTGGGGAAATTGGTGATTTTGATGAGTTAACTCCTCGTGATGCTCGATGGTTTAAAAAACGTTACAATGTTGATATTCATACTTCTCATGAAGTTTTAGATATTAATCATTCAACAAAAACTCTCAAAGTTAAGAATCTTTTGACTGGTGAAATATTTGATGATTCTTATGATATCCTTGTTTTTGCAACTGGAGCAACTTACCATAGACCGGAAGTTTTTCAAGGTAAATCATTCGATAATGTATTTCAAGTAAGAAATATTAATAGTGGTAAAAACATTAAATCTTTCTTGGATGATAAAAAACCAAAAACAGCAATTGTTGTAGGAGCAGGTTATATTGGTCTTGAAGTTGCCGAACAACTCAAAGAACGAGGACTTGATGTTACTGTGCTTCAACGTGGAAAACACCCAATGGCACACCTAGATTGGGATATGTCTATTCGCATTGAAGATGAAATGGAAAAGCAAAATGTTCATTTTCTATCTGAGGAAGTAATCACTGAAACAAATGGAGAACAGACACTAAAAAGTGTCATTACAAGTAAAGGTAATGTCCTTAGTGCTGATTTGTATATATTGGCTACTGGTGTTCGACCAAACACTCAACTTGCAGAATCAATCGGTGTGAAGCTAGGTGAAACTGGAGCGATTGCAACAGATACAACAATGGAAACTAATATTGAAGGTGTTTATGCCGTTGGAGATGTCGCAGAAAGTTTCCATGTGATTACTGGGAAAGCGACATATCGACCTTTAGCATCAACTGCAAATAAGATGGGGAGAATTGCAGGAGATGCAATGACAGGTGGACCACTTCGCTTTCAAGGTGTGCTTGGGACTGGAATCTTACGCTTCTTTGATTTAACCATTGCTCAAACAGGATTAACTGAAAAAGAAGCGATTGAAGAAGGTTACGAAATAGCAGTATTATTCAATATTAAACCAGACAAACCTGATTATATGCACGGTAAAGAAATGGTTATCAAAGCAGTCGCAGATAAGTTATCACATCAAATTCTTGGAGTTCAAATTATTGGTCCTCAAGGTGTTGATAAAAGAATAGATGTCTTTGCCTCAACAATAACATTAGGGGTAACTGCCGAAAAATTATTCCATATGGATTTAGCTTATGCCCCACCATTTTCAACAACTAAAGACCCTGTCGCATATACAGGAATGGCACTCACCAATGCCTTAACTACTGCGCCATTAATAACGCCTCATGATTTGATGGAACTTCAAAAAAATAGTGCAGATATAACAATTATTGACACACGTGCAAAAGCAAGTTATGAAAAGAAACAGATACCAAATGCAATTAATATTCCGCTGGCAGAACTTCGTGAAAAATCATCTATCCTTGATAAAGATAGATTGACAATCGTTTACTGCAATAAGGGAGTCACTGGTAATGCTTCTCAAAATATCTTGAGAAATGAAGGATTTAGAGAAGTATACAATTTATCAGGCGGAAATAAAAATTATCAAGAAATTGCAAAACAAGAAAAAAATTAGAGGAAAAACTCAATTATGAATCAAGTCACAAAGAAACTGTCGTTTTTAGACCGTTATCTGACGCTTTGGATATTTGTAGCAATGGGAATTGGAGTTGCTTTGGGGTACTTCGTTCCTAGCGCTGCAACCACTATTAATGACTTATCAGTAGGAACAACATCAATTCCAATTGCCATTGGACTAATTCTCATGATGTATCCTCCATTAGCAAAAGTAAAATATGGGGAAATGGGAAAAGTATTTAAAGACTGGAAGGTTCTGTTACTTTCATTAGTTCAAAACTGGATTATTGGTCCAATATTAATGTTTATACTTGCTGTCGTATTTTTACAAGGTTATCCAAGCTATATGATTGGGCTTGCACGTTGTATTGCAATGGTTATTGTTTGGACTGATTTAGCAAAGGGTGATAGTGAGTATACCGCAGGACTTGTAGCCTTCAACTCACTTTTTCAAGTATTCTTTTACTCAATCTTTGCTTATTTCTTTGTGACTTTGCTTCCAAAATGGTTAGGCTTAGGAAATTTTGCAGTACATATAACAATTGGTGAGATTGCTACCTCAGTATTTATCTATTTGGGAATTCCATTTATTGCAGGGATTATCTCTCATTTTGGTTTGATTAAATTAAAAGGTAAAGAATGATTTGAAGAAAAATTCATTCCAAAAATTAGTCGTATAACATTGGTTGCTCTTTTGTTTACAATCATTATCATGTTTGCGGTTAAGGGAGAAAAAGTAGTAGAGCTTCCATTTGATGTAGTTAGAATAGCAATTCCAGTGCTTCTATACTTCGTATTGATGTTCTTTGTTTCCTTCTTTCTCTCTAAAAAAATAGGGACAAGTTATCCTGTTACAGCCTCTTTATCATTTACAGCAGGAAGCAACAACTTTGAGCTTGCCATAGCAGTTGCGGTAGGTGTATTTGGAATTAATTCGGGAGAAGCCTTTGCGGCGGTTATTGGTCCATTAGTGGAAGTTCCTGTTATGATTGCTTTAGTTAATGTGGCTTTGAAGTTAAAAGAAAAATCATTTTCGAAGTGTGAAATTATGTAAAGTGTTCTTTAAGAGTTTTTAAAAACTTTATTGAATGGTCCGGATAAAATAGAAGGTAACAAAAATACTCCTCTTGCGAGTATTTTTTAGTGAGCTCCTCTAACGTCAAAGACTCTCTGTGATTAAGATTTATTAAATATTTAAGCTAAACATGTTGGATAACTTAGAGACAAAATTATTTGTTTATAACTAAGTAAGTTACGATTTTTAATGATGTTTTGATTAGACCACATTGAACCTTATTAGCACGATATGCTATAATAGTTCTATGAATTATTACGATGAATATAGCAAAGGGCATTTAGTTTTACCAACGGTGATTTTGTCACATTTTAGTGAACTTTTCCCTTCGGCTTTTGATTTTTTAGTATGGTTATACTTTTTTGAAAATCGAGAAATTGCGCCCAGCGAGATTGCGGATAAGACTGGGAAAAAAATGTCTGAGGTTAATCAGGCGATTGATAGTTTGTCCAAATTTGGGGCAATGAAAGTTACATTGATTGAGATTGATGGAGAAATGGAAACTTTCTTTGATATTAGTCCAGCCTTCAAGCATTTAGATGAACTAGTGGGTTCTCCAGCGATAAATCTTAAAGCAGAGGATAAAAAAGTTCAAGATGAAGGTCAACTTAAAGAGTTGATTAGCATGTTTGAGGCGGAAATGGGGATGATTTCTCCTGTTCAAATGGAAGAATTGCGTGCTTGGCTTTTTGAGGATGGTTATGACTTGTCTTTGATAAAACAAGCCTTACGAGAAGCGGTTTTAAATCGCAAAGTATCATTAAACTACATAAAAGCTATTTTGCGCAATTGGAAAAACGATGGGGTTAATTCAGTTCAAGCGATTGAAAGTCGTCAAATGGAACGTGAAGAAGCTAAAAGAAAGAAACCGCAAGAAGATTTTTACATTCCTTTAGATGGACCTTGGAATGGATAAAATAGATAATGGACAAACATTATGTTAAGTAAAAAAAGATATCTTGAAGCTTTAGCAATCATTGAAGAAATGTTTCCCCAAGCACATGGAGAGCTGGTTTGGGAGACGCCTTTTCAACTATTGATTGCGACAATTTTATCTGCTCAAGCAACTGACAAAGGAGTCAATAAGGCGACGCCGGCACTTTTTGCTGCTTTTCCGGATGCTCAAGCCATGTCACAAGCTAAAGTAGAAGAGATTGAAGTGCTGATTCGAACAATCGGTCTTTATAAAACTAAAGCTAAAAATATTCTGCGAACTTCACAAATGTTAGTGGCGGACTTCGGAGGGATTTTACCAGACTTGCCGAAAGATAAAAAGCTTTTACAGACTCTACCTGGAGTCGGGCGAAAAACGGCTAATGTTGTTCTAGCGGAAGCTTATGGAATCCCAGGGATTGCGGTTGATACACATGTTGAGCGAGTTTCTAAGCGATTGGATATTGTTGCGCAAAAAGCGACTGTTTTAGAAGTTGAAGAAAAACTGATGAAGTTGATTCCTGAAGATAAATGGGTTCAATCTCATCATCACTTGATTTTCTTTGGTCGCTATCATTGTACAGCGAAAAAGCCTAAGTGTGCAGGTTGTCCCGTATTAGATTATTGTAAATTTGGAAAGAAATATTTAGAAAATGAATGAAATTAAACTTTCAAAACGTTTGAAAGCAGTTGCTGACTATGTTGATAAAGGGGCGAGATTGGCTGATATCGGTTCAGACCACGCCTATTTACCGACATATCTTGTACAAAAAAATGAAGTTGAATTTGCGGTGGCTGGTGAAGTAGTCAAAGGTCCTTTTGAAATTGCTAAAAACCATGTTGCACAAGCAAATTTAAAAGAGAATATTCAAGTGAGGTTGGCGAATGGTTTAGCGGCCATCGAGAATGTTGATAAGATTGATACGATTGTAATTGCTGGTATGGGCGGTATTTTAATTTCTGAAATCTTGGAAGCGGGTAAAGGTAAGTTAAGTTCTGTTAAGCGTTTGATATTACAAGCAAATAATCATGAGGATACCTTGCGTCAGTGGCTGACAGAGCATCAATTTGTCATAAAGGCGGAACAAATTTTATTAGAGGCAGGCAAGTTCTACGAAATTATTGTTGCAGAACCTACTACAAATGAAAATCCGGTCTTGTCAGCAAATGATTTACTGTTTGGTCCTTTTTTATCCAAAGAAAAATCGGTTATTTTCCAACAAAAATGGCAAAAAGAATTGAATACTTTGAATAAAATCATTGACCGTCTACCTGATGAACAAACTGAAAAACGCGAAGAAGTTTTGACAGAAATTGCCAAAATAAAGGAGGTTCTTCAATGAAGATTTCTGAATTTATGTCTAAATATGAAAGCTTTTGTCCAAAAGAGCTGGCAGTTGAAGGAGACCCAGTTGGATTACAAGTTGGTAATCCCGAACAAGAACTGACAAAAGTTTTGGTGACCTTGGATATTCGTGAGCAAACAGTAGCAGAAGCAAAATCACTGGGTGTAGATTTGATTATTGCTAAACATCCTTTGATTTTTCGGCCATTGACTGCTCTAACTTCAATGGATAACCAAGAAAAATTAGTTTTAGATTTGGCTCAAGCTGGTATTGCCGTTTATACTAGTCATACCAATATTGATGTTGTCAAGGGGGGATTGAACGATTATTTTGCTCAATTACTTGGACTTACTGATGTTGAGGTGCTGGATGATGATGAAGGATTGGGCCGTGTCGGAAATATTGAAGGTACAGATTTGTCAGTGCTGACAGAAAAAGTGAAAGAAGTTTTTGAATTAGATAGACTACGACTTGTCACTTATAATCATGATTTGACTCAAAAAATTGAACGAGTGGCAATTTGTGGCGGCTCTGGTGGGAAATTATGGCCGAAAGCTTTAGCTAAAGGAGCTGATGTATATCTGACAGGGGATATTTATTATCATGTTGGTCATGATATGCTGTCAGCCGGTCTGATTGGAATAGACCCTGGACACTATATTGAGCAGAAATTTATCGGTTTAGTCGCTGATAAACTTCGATCTTTTGGTACAGATGTCAAGATTTATGAAAGTCAAGAAAAGACAAATCCATTTTATGATATATAAAAAAGACCCTCTTGGAGGGTCTTTTTTAATTATCAACTCACTTTTTGTTTTCCACGGAAGTCAACAATTAACAAGTTGGGACTGAGTAATTCAGCAGTACTGCGTAACTCAATCAAATTATAAGAAGTGTTGATTTTGGTTGACATTTCATCTTGGAAGAAATAAGAACCATAACCTTTATAATAAATTGGGCCAAATTCAGAATCAATACTTGCATCAAATTCTTCTGGAACATTCCCTTTTTCTACCGCTACAATACGATAACGAGAAATTCCACCAGCACAAGCATCAACCTCAGTATTCACTTCACTCAAAGTATGGTCAAAATCAAAAACTAAATCAACATCGCCAAGTGCTTTAATTTTAGCAGCTGTTTTTTCATCAAATGTAATTTTCATTTTATTACCTCCCTAGATAATGAAAAGAATAGGATAGAAGATAAACTTATCTATCTGATATCTTGTGATATCTTTCTATAATCTTATTATAACCTTTCAAGGTTGATGAGAAAACAATAATGCTTATAAATTTGCTAATTAAGCTTGGTAATCTTTTAAAACCCATTCATTTATGGCATGAGCAACACCAGATTTGGCATTTGATTTTGTGATGTGCTTAGCAATTTTTTTCAGTTCGGTTTTTCCGTTCTCCATTACAACGGGACAACCAGCAACTTCAAGCATTGAACGGTCATTTTCTTCATCACCGATGGCCATGACTTCATCTAAATCAAAAGAAAGTTTTTCAGCTAAGTGTTTAACCGCAGACCCTTTACTAGCTTTTTTATTCATAAATTCTAAATAGTAGGGTGTTGATTTGACCACATTATAACGCTCGAAAAATTCAAAGGGAAGATAAGCAATTCCATCATCAAGTGCCTCTTGTTCATCAACCATCATTACCTTAGCAATTTCTAAAGCAGCGATATCTTCTGGCTGACGAATATAAAGTGGCATTTTTACCATTTGAGCTTCTTGAACGGTGTATCTTCCAACATCATGATTCGGAGTGTAGATTCTTTCGCGGGTTATCGCATGGATAGGGAGACCAATCTTGCGGGCGGCCGCATCAAGGTCTAACCAATCTTCGGAACTTAACGTTTCTTTGATAAATTCTTCACCTGTTGCACGTTGGACCAATCCACCATTGTAAGTAATGACATAATCACTTTGGTCAGTTAATTCGAGTGCTTTAAGGATGTCAACTACACCTGGTAAAGGACGACCAGTTGTGATAACAATTTTAACACCAGCCGCTTTGGCTTTTTTAACAGCAGATTTTACTTCGGCAGTAATTTGGCGATTTGGGTCAAGTAAAGTTCCGTCAAGGTCAATAGCAACGAGTTTAATCATAAGAGTATCTCTTTCTAATTTCTATATAATATAATAAATTTTGGGTCAGTACTTAAAGATTATCATCAAGTGATAATTGTTGACTGACAGCCTTGTCAGCAATTTCGGTAGGCTGAATGCTGTCAGTAATTAAGCTGTCATTGACGATGTATTTTGTAAATTTAGGGTTTTCAAGCATTGCTTTTGGAAAATAAAAACGACTGTTTCCGTGAATTGTTCCTGTCAAACTTTTAATAAGTGGAGAAAGTACTGACAGCTCTGTCAGCGAACCGTTTTTTTGTAGAATTTTTATTTCAGTACGTGGTTTTTCAGAACTTGGTCGATAAAAGTCATAAGGTAAATCATAATTACTATGAATCCCAGTGTAATAGTCAGGATTAAATCCAGCCTCTTCTACTAAAGAAGATAAAAAATCTAAATCTTTAAGCTCCACGGCTTTAGGGTCAAAAGTAATTGATTTCAGCAAATGACGATTGACATAAGCAGAAGCTAAATCAGCAAGAATTTCATCCTCGTGGCTCATCCAAACTTGAAAATAGGTATTCATCACCCCGTCGTCAAGTCGTAAATAATCTTTTAAATTATGGTTTTTTTCAAAAAATGGGACGAGACAAGGACTGCTCAATGCGAAATAATCAGGATGAAGATTATATAAAAATTTAGCGCGGGCTAGTAATTTTTGCAGTAAAACTTCCATTGAACGTGAGGCAGCATGAAAATAAACCTGCATATACATTTGATAACGGCTGACAATATAATCTTCGACCGCATGCATTCCCGAATATTTAAAGGCAATTCCATTTTCGGTTGGAACGATGACTCTTAAAATCCAGGTCAAATCAAATTGTCCATAAACTGCACCAGTAAAATAAGCATCTCGCAGGAGATAATCCATTCTGTCAGCATCAATTTGACTGGAAATCAATTGAACAACTTGAGGATTAGGATACTCATGTGAAATGACAGAAGCTACTTTTTCAGGAAAATCAGCAGATACCTTGCGTAAAATGGCATTAATTTCTGTATCTGGTGAAGTAATGATTTCACGAGTGACTGCTTCATGGTCTGTATTAAATAAACCTTCAAAAGTGTGTGAATAAGCTCCATGTCCAACATCGTGTAAAAGAGCGGCACATTGTGTTACCAGATTTTCGTCAGGATCCCATTCCAAAGGAAAATTTAAGCTGAAATAATCTGTGATACGTTTGGCGATATGATAAACACCCAGACAGTGAGAGAAGCGCGTGTGTTCAGCTCCATGAAAAGTGAAACTTGATGTTCCAAGCTGTTTAATTCGTCTTAAACGCTGAAATTCAGCAGTATCAATCAGTTCAGAAATTACTGGATGTGTCACTGTAATATAATCATGAACAGGGTCACGAAAGACTTTTTCCAAAACAAAACCCCCTCTAAATTTTAAGGTCAATTTTAAATTAAAATAATCAAACTTTTCCTTATTTTATCTTAATTATACCCTATTTTATCTTAAAATGCAGAGCCTTATCATCAGGATTTTTTCGCTTACTACTATGTTTTTATTATTCATCGAAATATAGTAAAATGTTATTATGGAAATTATAATTAGGAATAGAATTAAAATTGACCAGCAAGAAGAAATGGTCAAGGAAATATATCAAGGAGAGTTTAAAAAGGTTAATTTACAAACTCTGCTTAAATACGAGAACGCGGCAAATGAGAAGGTGCTTCTCAAAATTGACGAGGATGAAGTTATTATGACTCGTTTTGCCAAGCGACCAATCAAAATGCATTTTCAACCGGAAGGTACGACATTAACCGAATATGAGGGGTTGGGTGAGCTTTCTCTTTTTACAAATACTTTGAGTATTGATCAAGAAAGAAAAATTATCAAAATTAATTATCAACTTTCGCAAGGTGCCCAAAAAATTGCTGATTATCACCTTAGAATTGATTGGACAGAAGAAGCGAAAGGAAGAAAAAATGGATAAGATACATCTCCCCAAAGAAATATACGAGCGATTAGACCTTCAGGAAAATGAAGAAATTGAAATCGTTGATTTAGCAGCAGACAGTTTCACGATTCGTAAAGTCAATGCTCGAAAATCAGATAAGGCCGCAAAATGGTTCATTATCCCTACCATTATTTCAGCTCTAATATTTATTATCTTTGCCTTTGTTTTAAAACATCCACACGTTATTGCACTCTCAGGTAATGAATCACTGGCAACCGCAGTAATTACCGTTGCGAATGCGGTAGGGATGCTGACCTTTATTTCGGCATATTTTTCAAGACGTAAAGAGTTTTATAAACAAATGACCAAAAGAAGTTATTGGCGTACTTTTGCCACAGTTACCCTATCAGTTTTATTGATTGTAATCTTAGCGACAATGGGGTTGTTTTGGTTTTTAGGACAAATTTTTTATGGTGTAAGTTTTGGATTATTTACATCAACCTTACTTTTTACAATTTTTTCTGGAATCATTAATTATGTCATGATTTTTGTTGTGGATACTTTTTCGATTAACATGATGGTGACGATGCTTTTAGTTGTATCAGTCGGCGGATTTGTCTCAAGTATGGCTACTAATGGGAATCAATATTGGTGGCAAAGAAACTTTAGTTTACTTGGAACTCAGGCCTCTCGTTCGAGTTGGCAATTTAATCTGACTTTGATTGTTTCTGCGGCTCTCTTTGCGGCATTAATTGATTATATTTTTGTTGCTCTTCGTCAAAAAGCAGGAAGTCATTATCGTCAAAATATTTTACAAGTCTTACTAACACTCTGCGCAATTTCTATTGCTTTAGTGGGATTGATTCCCAATGACCCAGGTTGGATGCATATTGCTCATGATATTGTTGCTCAATTAATTGTCTTATTTATGGCTATTTCAATACTAGGAATTCGTTGGTTTTTACCAAATGCCGACCCTAATTTATATCGAATGTCCTATTTTATTGTTGCTCTTATTTTAATTTCTTATGTATTATGGCATCCAATACATTATTTGACATTGACTGCATTTGAAATATTATCGTTTAGCCTTTCTTTTGCTTGGTTACTCTTATTGGTTAATACGCTTATCAATATGCTTTGGAATACAAAAAAAATATATCAGGTCTCACTTAATGGTATAGAAGAAAAAAGTGAAAAATAAGACTTGAAAAGTCGCAAAAGAAGTAGTATAATAATATAGTTGTCTTTGTGAAGTCTCATAAAGTGCAACCGCACGAAGTTTCGTAATAAGTGGCGTAAGCCCACGAACAAAGGCGAGTCTAACAGTCGCTTGACTTAAAAGCGATGAAATCTAACAAGGAGGAATCACAATGTCAAACTATGCAATCATCAAAACTGGTGGTAAACAAGTTAAAGTTGAAGAAGGTTCAGTAATCTACGTTGAAAAACTCAATGTTGAAGCTGGTCAAACCGTTACTTTCGACGAAGTTATCTTTGTCGGAGGCGAAACAACTAAAGTTGGTGCACCGCTCGTTGAAGGCGCAACTGTTGTTGGTGAAGTCGAAAAACATGGTAAGCAAAAGAAAGTTGTTACTTTCCAATACAAACCTAAAAAACACTCACACCGTAAACAAGGTCACCGTCAACCATACACTAAAGTTGTTATCAAATCAGTTAACGCTTAATTATGATTGAAGCTTGTATCAGGACAAAAAGAGACAAGATTGTTTCTTATGAAATCTCAGGACATGCTGAATCTGGCGAGTACGGACACGATGTAGTCTGTGCGGCGGTCAGCGTTCTATCAATTACGACTGCAAATAATATCTACGAGATGGCTCACATTAAACCTGTGACTCAAACGGAAGATGGTTACTTGTATGTTGAAATTCCTTTGAGCATACCTGAAAAACAAGGCGTATTGGCTCAAACTTTGCTCGAAGCTTTTGCAAATTCGATGAAAGCAGTTGAGAAAAGCTATGGTCAGTACATTACACTTAAATTTGAAAATGGAGGGCAATAATATGCTTGAACTTAATCTGCAACTCTTCGCCCACAAAAAAGGTGGGGGTTCTACTTCCAATGGACGTGACTCACAAGCTAAACGTCTCGGTGCTAAAGCATCTGACGGTGAACTTGTAAGCGGCGGTTCAATCCTTTTCCGTCAACGTGGTACACATATCCATCCAGGTACTAACGTTGGCCGTGGTGGCGACGATACTCTCTTCGCTAAAATCGAAGGAACTGTTAAATTCGAAATGAAACGTGGTAAAAAACACGTATCAGTTTATCCAGTAGTGGCTAAATAAGAATTTTGAAATCTGTCTTTGGACAGATTTTTTTTATTTCAAAAAAGGAAGCTCATTTTTGGGGCTTTTTTTATATATTTTGAGTCTATTTATAAATATATGCTAAAATAATTGAAATAAAGATAAGGCGGTGCTATAATGTTTTTATTATCAATTATTGATTAAAAAGTTTGATAATTTTTTAATCGATAACTGATGCATTAAATTACTATAAAAATATACTTAACTATAAAGGGTGCTGAATTTTATTCAGCTTAGAATTTGGAGAAATAATGAATGATAAAGAACATCAACGACATCGATTGATTTATCATACGAATGGAAAATCCTTAGAGGAAATAAATGGGACAGTAGAAGTGCCTAAAAATGTTGGTTTTTTCAAAATGTTGCTGACTTACTCAGGACCAGGTGCGCTGGTCGCGGTTGGTTACATGGACCCTGGGAATTGGTCAACGTCAATTACTGGAGGGCAGAACTTTCAATACTTACTGATTTCGGTTATTCTGATGTCCAGTCTGATTGCAATGCTCCTTCAATATATGTCAGCAAAATTAGGAATTGTCAGCCAGATGGATTTAGCTCAGGCTATCAGGGCGCGCACCAGCAAGACTCTGGGAATTGTTTTATGGATTTTAACTGAACTGGCAATCATGGCCACTGATATTGCTGAAGTCATCGGTGCGGCTATTGCCTTATATCTTCTGTTTAATATTCCGTTAATATTAGCTGTTTTTATCACAGTCCTTGATGTCTTTTTGCTTTTATTGCTGACAAGAATTGGTTTTCGTAAGATTGAAGCCTTGGTTATTTGTTTGATTCTAGTTATTCTAGCAATATTTGCTTATCAAGTTGCTTTATCCAATCCAGATTGGAAAGGAATTATTGAGGGATTTATTCCTAATAATAGAACTTTTGCTTCCTCACCAACAGTAGCTGGGATGTCGCCTTTAACAGGCGCATTAGGAATTATTGGCGCTACGGTTATGCCTCATAATTTATATCTTCATTCTTCTATTTCACAAAGTAGAAAAATTAATCATCAAGATAAAAGTGATGTTGCCAGAGCAGTAAGGTTTTCGACATGGGACTCTAATATTCAGCTGACAGTTGCTTTTGTAGTAAATTCTCTTTTACTAATTATGGGTGTAGCGGTCTTTAAAACAGGAGTAATTGATGATCCATCATTCTTTGGTTTATACGATGCATTATCTAACCCTTCGGTTTTAAGTAATGGCCTTCTTGCAGACGTTGCAAAAACGGGTGCACTTTCAACCTTATTTGCCGTGGCTCTCCTTGCTTCTGGGCAAAACTCAACCATTACTGGAACTTTAACAGGACAGGTTATTATGGAAGGATTTATTCATATGAGAATGCCAATGTGGGCAAGAAGATTGGTCACTCGCCTGCTATCGGTAGTTCCTGTCTTGATTTGTGTCTCTATGACTAGAGGACAAACTTTGAAAGCTCAACATGAAGCAATAAATAATTTGATGAATAATTCTCAAGTTTTTCTAGCTTTTGCCCTTCCTTTTTCGATTATTCCATTGTTAATGCTAACTAATAGCAAGGAAGAAATGGGTGATTTTAAAAATAATTTAATCATTAAGTTTTTAGGTTGGATTTCAGTTATTGCCTTGACTTATCTCAATTTAATTGGCTTACCAAATCAGATTGATAGTTTTCTTCCGAATAATCTAAGCTTGTCTCATTTTATTGCTGGTTTATTGATTGTTGGAGTTATCCTTTTATTAATCTGGACGATTTTTGAACTTCATCGTGGAAATAAAAAACTCTATTTAAAATAGAGTTTTTCTTTATATAGGTAGGGTGTGATTTAAATTAAAATATGAAATGTGCTATAATGTAAGAAAATGATTAATGGAGATTATGTATTTGACTAAAAATTCAATTGAATTTAAACTAGAAAATCCTGAAGATGCTAGTCTTCTTTTTGGGGTACAAGATAAATATTTGAAATTAGTTGAGTCTCAACTGTCTGTTGAGATTAATTATCGTGGGGAAATGGTGCAAATCATTGGTCCTGACGAACTGACACGAGAGCGAGCGCGAAAAGCACTGCAAGCTTTACAAGTATTAGTTAGTCGTGGAGTTCCTGTCCATGCGTCGGATGTTATCATTGCTATAAAAATGGTTTTAAATGATGATATTGAAAATTTCACGGCACTTTATGAGATTGAACTGACAAAAGACGCAGCTGGTAAACCTATCCGTTTGAAAAATTTGATTCAGAAGACTTACGTGGATTCTGTTAAACAGCATGATATTGTTTTTGGGATTGGTCCTGCGGGGACAGGGAAAACTTTTTTGGCGGTCGTGATGGCTGTTCAGGCTTTACGAAATGGTCAGGTCAAACGAATTATTTTGACAAGACCAGCAGTGGAAGCTGGGGAAAGTCTTGGCTTCTTACCTGGTGATTTGCAAGAAAAAGTTGATCCATATTTACGTCCTGTTTATGACGCGCTTTTTCAGATTTTGGGTAAAACAGCGACTGAGCGAATGATGGAGCGAGGAGTTATTGAAATTGCACCACTTGCTTATATGCGTGGTCGAACGCTTGATGACGCCTTTGTTATTTTAGATGAAGCACAAAACACAACAAGCATGCAAATGAAAATGTTTCTGACTCGTCTTGGTTTTAACTCGAAAATGATTGTCAATGGTGATATTTCGCAGATTGATTTACCAAATAAAGTTAAATCTGGTTTGATTGATGCCAAGGATAAATTGGGTCATGTTAATGCGATTGATTTTGTCTATTTCATGGCAAAAGATGTTGTCCGTCATCCCGTGGTTGCCGAAATTATCAAAGCTTATGGCGATGAATGATTTTCAGCAAATCAATAATGGAGGGTAAATGTTTTTTCAAATAAATGATTTACAGTTGCACTATGAAATTGTGGGCAAGGGAAAACCGTTGCTGATTTTACATGGTTTAGCAGGCAATCTAACAACAATGAAAGCTGTGTATGAACCAATCTTTACTGGTGAACTGAATACGAGATTTCAGCGAATATATGTAGATTTACCGGGTATGGGAAATTCAAATGGACCAGATGATTTTGCTTCGTCTGAAGCTATTTTAGAAGCTTTGATAATATTTTCAAAAACAATCATCAACACCCCTTTTTTGTTAGTTGGCTATTCATATGGTGGCTATTTGGCGCGTGCTATGGTATTGAGAGGGCTCGAGATAGAAGGTTTATCACTAGTCGCACCAATGGTAATACCTGAAAGAAAAGAACGGGTTTTGCCAAAAGTTGAATGGTTTTATGAAACTGACCTCTATAAGAATTCACAAGTAAAATATGATGAATTTTGTAAAATAAATAATAATCATTTTTTGGAGAAATTAAGTGAAAAATATGCCTTAAATTGGGATATTTTAAAAACGTATCGTTATAAATTCCCCAGTCTTATTTTGCTAGGACAGCAAGATTCGATAGTTGGATTTTCAAATCAAATGTCTTTAATTTCCGACTATCCAAGATCGACTTTGGCAATTTTGGATATGGCTGGGCATAATTTGCAAATAGAACAATATGAACTTTTTACGTACTTGACTAAAGATTGGCTGAAACGTTGTGAGGAGATAGAATAATATGGCTGAAGGCTATGTCATGGATTTGCGCAAAAAAATTGGTCATGTGCCAATGGTAATAGCTTGTGCAAGTATAATTATTTATGACGAAGAACGAGGTGTTTTACTACAAAAACGCACTGATAATGGGAAATGGTGTTATCATGGTGGTTCAGTAGAGCCAAATGAAACAGTCGCAGAAGCTGCTAAACGTGAACTTTTTGAAGAGGTGGGTTTGTTAGCTGGGTATATGGAATTATATACGGTTGCTTCTGGAGCTGATCAACATTTTTTCTATCCCAATGGTGATGAAGTTCATATTGTTGATACTGTTTTTATTTGTAATGATTTTTCTGGTGAATTAGTTTTAGAAGAAACAGAGGTTCTTGATTGTCAATGGTTTGCTTTTGATAACTTACCAGAAGAAATTTTGCTTGCCACAAAAGCACCCATCTTATCATTTTGTCAAGAAATGTTGCAAAAAAAGCTTAGCGGAGTTACTGACAATTAATAAATAATTTACTGACAGCCAGGTCAGCAAGTTCTAGTGGTAAAAATTTATTGATGGAAATTCTAAATGTTCATAATTGTTAATTTAGTGAGTCAATCTTTCATTTCAATTTACCAAATTTCATATTATCATTAAATCATTGACTGCTAGGATAAATAAGCAAAAATGGAAAGCGCATGAGCTACTTTCTGACAGATTTGTCAGGAATAAAATATAAATAAGGAATAAAATGTACGTAGAATTAGTTGATGAAACAGGCCAAGTGC
The DNA here is from genome assembly GCF_036648155.1 of Lactococcus sp. Taxonomy (NCBI): domain Bacteria; kingdom Bacillati; phylum Bacillota; class Bacilli; order Lactobacillales; family Streptococcaceae; genus Lactococcus; species Lactococcus sp. Next base: position 88,138 of record NZ_JAVXIY010000006.1, read on the forward strand.
CAAGTGAGATTATTGAGCAAACTAAAGAAGTTTTAGCGTTTGCCGCTAAAAAATTAGATTTAAAAGAATCAACAGAAATGTCGGTGACTTTTGTGGACAATGCGCGATCACATGAGTTGAATTTGCAATATCGCGAAACTGATCGTCCAACAGATGTTATCTCACTAGAATATAAGCCTGATGAGTCAGAATTCTTTTTTGACGAAGATATGGAACTTCCAGAAGAGTTATTAGAAGAAATGGATCCATTTATTGGTGAGTTGTTCATTTCAATTGATAAAGCTGCCGAACAAGCTGCCGACTATGGTCATTCGATAGAACGTGAGTATGGTTGGCTAGCAGTTCATGGTTTTTTGCATATAAATGGTTATGATCATTACACGCCAGAAGAAGAGTCAGAAATGTTTGCTTTGCAAGAGGAGATTTTAACTGCCTATGGACTCACACGATAAAGATGTAAAACTCTTTAAGAAAAATGATTTTCATAAGGGAAAAACGCCTGTTCAAAAGGACAGAGCCCGTTGGAAAAATCGAAATTTACTTTCGAGTTTAGAGTTTGCACTTACAGGAATTTGGACAGCCTTTAAAGAAGAACGCAATATGCGCAAACATGCCCTAGCGGCTGTTTTAGCAATTGTTTTTGGCTTCATTTTTCAAATTTCAGAATTTGAATGGTTATTTCTCTTGCTTTCTATTTTCTTAGTTTTCATGGCTGAACTTTTTAATTCGGCTATTGAAAATGTTGTTGATTTAGCTTCAGATTATCAATTTTATATGCGTGCTAAACGGGCTAAAGATATGGCTGCAGGGGCAGTGCTTGTTATTTCTGGCTTTGCTCTTATTGTTGGACTCTTTGTATTTTTACCTAAAATTTGGACATTGTTTTTCTGATTCTGGGGAGAGACTTATGAATAGAGAAAAAGAACTTTTAGACATCTTGACAAAAAACTCAGATTTAATGATGATTTTAGATGAGATTTCAGAACTGAAGTTATCAAATTGGTATGTGGCTGCAGGGAGTGTCTTTCAATCCGTCTGGAATTATCTTGATAAAAATGATTTAATGACGAATGTTCATGATATCGATTTGGTTTATTTTGATGACCAGATTTCTTTTATAGATTCGGTCAGTAATGACAAACAACTAGAAAAATCTTTGTCAGAAAAATTTCCTTATCGTTTTGATGTCCACAATGAAGCCTATATGCACCTTTGGCAAAATAGTAAAAAGATTCCATACGAAAACACCGAAAATGCGATTGAGCGTTGGATTGCTACTGTTCATGCAATCGGAATAAGTGGAAATTCTGACCAGTTTACTATATTTGCTCCTTATGGTATAGAGGATATATTTACAAAAACGATTCGCCCGATTTATCATAAAGATAATAATCAAGAACTCTATGAAAATAAGGTAGCCAAATGGCAAGAGCGTTTTAGTGATTTAAATATTATAAAATGGACGGAACTAAAAGTTAATAAATGATAAAAAGCTGAAAAGCTTTTTTTTTATTTACTGACGGTATATTTGATCTAAGTGAAGGCTTAACGGCAGAGTGAGAAAGTTGTAATTTCAATCGGATTAGCTTTCTTTAAGGTTTTTATTGCATGATAAAAAGTAGTTCCAGTTGTATAAATATCATCAATCAAAATGATTTTTTTGGGTATTTTTTCACCCTCTTTCAACTTAAAAGGATTGGTAGTTGATAGACGTCCCTCGCGATTAAGGCTTGATTGTCTGACAGTATCCTCTTTTTCAAGCAAATCAAGATAAGTTCTATCTTTTAGAAAAGCTGTTACTTGGTTAAAACCTCTTTCTTGTAATCTTTTAGGAGAAACCGGAATGGGAACCAGAGGAATTTTTTTGGACAAATTTTTAAAATAGGAATCGAAGACTTCGTGTAATCGATAATCTCCCATAAATTTGTAAAGACTAAAGTAATCCTTCATTGCTTGGTTATAAATAAAAATTGCCTGATGATTAACAATGATTCCTTTTTCCTCCCGCTTGATACAGTCAGCACAGATACCTTTAGAGTTAGATTTGGAGCAACGAGGGCAACGTTCGTTAGGGATTTTTTTAAACAGTGATTGGCATTTATTGCATATTAAATTTCTCTTATTCTTTAGTAAAAAGAATTCACTAAAAGTGAGTGTTTGTTTTATAATTCTGGAACAAAGCAGACAAGTTTGCATTAAAAACCTCCGAGTCGGTTCATTTTTTTAATTTCTTTCTGAGCTTGACACATGGCTAAAGATTTTCCAGAGTGAAAAAAACTAACTAAACCTGTTGGACGTTTAGAGTCGCGTCCCACTCGTCCGGCCATTTGAATGAGGGCAGATTTTGTGAAATTAGGGTGTTCGCTATTAATGACAAAGACATCAATTGAAGAAAAAGTTACGCCTCGTTCAAGAATAGAAGTTGTAATTAAAATCGAAACCTGTTTCTTTCGAAAAGCTTCGACAATCGTTTTTCTGCTTTTAGTTGTTGAAGCGACAAAAGCCATTTTTTCTTTTGGGAATTTTTCTTGTAAATTTTTGGCAAAGTCTTGACCGAAGTCGATTTCGGCAACGAATATTAGAAGTGGGAAACCAGTCTTTCTTTGCTCAATGAATTTTTTATAAAATGTTTTTTTCCAAAAAAACTTTGGAATGACCAAAGGATGACCGTGAAAGCGGCGTGGTAAAAAAAGGCGTTTAATTTCATGCTTTTTTATCTGTTTGTCTAATTTGTCAGTAGATGTAGCGGTTAAGTAGAGCAAGTTTCCATTAATTTTTTTAGCATTTTCAAGAGCGAAATAAAGCATGTCATTATCTCTAAAAGGAAAGGCATCGACTTCATCGATGATAAGCAAATCAAAGGCCTCTTTGAAACGTAAAAGTTGGTGACTGGTCATAACGACCAAAGGCGAACGAAAATAATAATCTCCCTCATGATACAAAAGGGGAATTTGACAAGTGAAATCACGTGATAAACGTTGATGAAGCTCAATGCATACATCAATTCTTGGGCTGGCTAAACCGACCGAACCCCCATGGCTAAGAATTTGTTCAATAAGCTGATATATCATTTCTGTTTTACCAGCACCAGTAACGGCTTGAACAAGTAGTTTTTGATTATTAGTAATTTGCTGACAGAGAGCGTCAGAAATTTTTTCTTGATTTTCTGTTAATTTTCCAGCCCAACGTAAATAAGTTTTTTCTGGAAAGTTTTGTTGAGGGAGATGATAGAAATATTCATCTGAGCGGACACGACCAAGTTCAAGACAAGTTGGACAGAAAAAAGCACCAATCGGAAGTTTAACATTGGTTTTTATATGAATCGTGCCACATCGATTACATCTTACTTTATTAGCACTGACAGATGTCATTGCACAAATTTTAATTAATTTGTTTTCATTGTTAACTTGGTCAGTAAAATTATAAAAAGCTGAAATATCTTTTTCTAGTAAAAGACGTCCAAGGAGATTTTCTAAAATTAAGTTCATACTTAACTATACGGAAATGCTGTTCAAATGTAACAAAATTTGTTAAAATCATTAGCATGGCTATCACTATAAAAACTGATTTTATCAATGAAGAGGAAATCAAAAAATCACGCTTCATCTGTCATTTAAAAAGGATATCTACAGAAGAAGAAGCTCGTGATTTTATTGCGAAAATCAAAAAGGAACATTGGAAAGCAAATCATAACTGTTCAGCATATACCTTAGGCAATCGTCAAGAAATACAGCGAAGTAGTGATGATGGTGAACCATCAGGAACCGCAGGTGTACCAATGCTTGAAATTTTAAAGAAAAAAGAAATTATCAATGTTTGTGCGGTCGTCACTCGTTATTTTGGCGGAATCAAGTTAGGTGCAGGAGGTTTGATTCGTGCTTATGCTGGAAGTGTGAATCATGCGATAGAAGAAGTTGGTTTAGTTCAAATTGTTAACCAACGAGAACTTATCTTGAAACTTGACTATAGCCTCTATGATAGTGTTCAACGCTTTTTATTGACTCAAAATTTACAAATTTCAGATAGTGAATTCTTGTCAGAGGTTACTGTAAGATGTTTTATTGATGAAGAGAAAATCAATAACTTTTTAGAATTACTGACAGAAAGCTTTAATGGAAAAATTAGAGTAGAAAAAGGCGAAAATCAGCAAGTTGAGATTGACTATAGGATAGGGGATTAGGAAGGAAAGAATCCCTTTTTATTGGTTGAAGATATTAAAGACTTCATTATCAGTAACAAGTAAAAAGCGATTAATAAGATAAATCAAATTCTATTCATTGAGAAAGGAGGGAGAATGGTTAAAAATTTAGCTAAGTTTTTGTTTATTATTTATATATTGGGACTGATTTGGCTCGTGCTATTTAAACTTTCTTTTAATCCAATTACTTATCTTGAATTTACAAACACAAGAAGTCTTAATCTAGTTCCTTTAGCAATGTCTGGGGGGCGTAGAGAAGTTTTATTTAATATTATAGCGTTTATTCCTTTTGGTATACTATTTGGTATGAATGCATCTAAAGGGTCCTTCTTTATAAAAGTTTTTCTATCTTCTAGTTTAAGTTTTTTATTTGAAGTTTCACAATATTATTTAGCAATTGGAGCGACTGATATTACAGATGTCATGACAAATACGCTAGGCGCTCTTATGGGATTAAGTGGGTATGGGCTATTAGTTAAATTTTTTTCAAAATCAAAAGTAGATTTTATAGTGACAACCCTTTTTACTTTCTTATTGATTTTTACACTATTTTTTATTTTTTCAGAATTAAGGCCAGAAATCTAAACTCAATCTGTCTTAAAAAGTATGATAAAATAGAAAAGAAGTTTATTTTTAGAAAAGGGGACCTATGAAAATATTCAGAGGCTCATTTATTGTTAGTTTAGTCGCCCTCATCATCGCATTTATTTATGGCGGATGGAATGGGCTTTTTATTACACTCATTCTTGCCGTGCTAGAAATTTCTTTATCTATGGATAATGCCATTGTTAATGCACGAATTTTAGAGCGGATGAGTTCAGCTTGGCAAAAGGCATTCCTGACTTTAGGAGTTTTGATTGCAGTGGTTGGAATGCGTTTGATTTTCCCTCTATTGATTGTGGGAGTATCCGCACAAATAGACCCAATTAGTGCTCTAAGGTTAGCTTTAGAAAAAGGAAATCCAAGTACAGCGGGAACTTATGGCTATATTTTACATCATGCCCACCCTCAAATTGCGGCCTTTGGTGGAATGTTTCTCCTAATGCTTGCTTTAGGATTTTTCTTTGATGAACGCGCTCATACTTGGTTGAAATTGCCAGAAAAATTCTTGCAAAAAATAGGTCACTTTCCAGCAGCGAATGCAATTATTTCAATCATTATCTTGTTGATTACTTCAGAATTTATCGCTAAAGATTCCCATGCTGTTTTGTTTGCAGGGATACTTGGGATTTTAACTTTTATGCTCGTCGATGGCTTTGGCGAAACGATGAGCCATTCAAAAGCCGCAACCTCTACGGACTTTGTTGTTGCTACGAGTAAAGCAGGGTTGGCCCTTTTCTTATATTTGGAAGTTATTGATGCTTCATTTAGTTTTGATGGAGTTATTGGTGCTTTTGCTATAACGGCTGATCCAATTATTATATTATTAGGACTTGGCGTGATTGGGGCCATGTTTGTAAGAAGTCTTACGCTCTATCTAGTTCAAAAAGGAACTTTAAATGATTTAGTCTATCTTGAGCATGGAGCTCATTGGGCTATTCTGACACTTGCTTTTCTGATTTTAGTGAGTATCAAATGGGAAATTGGTGAGGTGGTAACAGGGCTTACGGGAGCTATTCTTATTATTCTTTCATTTGTGTCCAGTGTGATCTACAATCGCAACCATTAAAAGTGACCTTGGACATTTTTAATGATTGCGAAACACAATATATAGTATTTTTGTGATAAAATATAAGTATTAAATACTATATATAGGGTTGGTTATAATAATGAAACTTACCATTTTACATACAAATAATGTTATTTTGAATTCTAATAATCATTATTCTTTGATAGATGAAATTAAGGAGAGAAATAAAAAGACCGCAGAGGAAACATTATTTCTAGGAGCTACTGATATAAATTTTAGTAAGTCAAATTATCAAAATGATGAAAAAATTTTTTCAAAAAAGCTTAAATATGATGCGATAGCAATAGGGGAACATCAATTTGATGAAGGTTCACAAGGTCTTGCTAAATTTCTCAAGCAATTAGATTTTCCAGTTTTAGCTGCGAATGTCCATATTGAAAAAGATGAAATATTAAATACTTTTGAAAAAAATGGAAAATTTTTACCTTATTTACTGAAAAAAAGTAAATTTGGTAAGATTGGGATTTTTGGACTGACTCCAATGAGTACGGTTTATGATTCTTGCCCGAGTTCGGACACGATTTTTACCAATCCTTCTGACAGAACTGAGTTTATTGTAAAAATGCTAAAAAAGAAAGAAGCAAATCTTATTATTCTACTCAGTCAACTGGGGCAAGATGAGAACCAAATTTTAGCTCAAAAATTTCCTGAAATTGATGTCATCATTGACAGAGCAACTTATAAGACCGATAAAACAATTAATAAATGGAAAGAAACACTTATGGTCCAGACAATGGCTGATTTTCCTTCCATCTTTGAATTAGAGCTAGAAGTTGATGAGCAAGGAAAGTTACTGACAGCTCAGGAAAAATATCATGAAGTATTTGAAAGTGTTAATTATGGATAAGTTTATTTTATCTTGACAAAATGAGAAAATAGCGCTAGAATTTATAAGTAGCGACTCGAAGATAGTGAAAGTTCGAGAAAGAAAATGGCTTAATTTAAAATCGTAATGAACACAAATAAAGTAAAAAATAAAGGTGGAACCGTGCATGTGCACCCTTTGTCTCTTTTCAGATTTTCTGAAAAATGACGAGCGTGTGAATGTACGGTTTTTTGAATTTCTGTAGAAAGGAGGAAGAAGTGGTTAAAGAAGAAGGAACTGTTTATGCAATTCGAAATCCTCTTTTTAGAATGTATGTAAAAATTGGGATAACATCTGATACGATGAAGAAAAGATTATTTTCATTGAATACAAGCGTACCTAAAGATTTTGAAATTATTGATACTGTAAGAGTGAAAAACTATAAAACAGTAGAAAAACTATTACATACATTATTTAAAGAATACCGTTATAATGAAAGTCGGGAATTTTTTATTGTTTCAGATGATAAAATAAAAGAACACTTTTCTTATATTCGAGAATTAGCTGGTATAGAAGAAAATATATCTTTAACTAGGCTCAAAGTAAATTCAAAGTCTGTTATAGAAACTGATAAACATGAACATATAACTCGTGGTCAATTAGTAGAATTTATTAAAGAAGAGCACGACAAAAATCCAGGCATATTAAGAAAGTATATCGGTTTGAATTCCTCCAAAGTTTCTGCTAGAAATAAAAATTTTGGTAAAATAAAAATTTATCCAATTCCTAAACTAGCTGGCAATGGGCGAATGATGACGGTAGCTATTGAAAAGGACATTAATGTTTATGTTAACTATTCAAGTTTCGATATTAGCCAAGCATATCGACAATATCAATTATTATTTTTACGAGGAGAATTAGAATAATGGCAAATAAAAAATTAGCATTTCAAGATATTATCTTGACTCTACAAGGCTTCTGGTCTAAACAAGGAGCGAACCTGATGCAGGCCTATGATAATGAAGTGGGAGCAGGGACAATGAGTCCTTATACTTTCTTGCGTTCAAATGGTCCTGAGCCATGGGGAGCAGCCTACGTGCAACCTTCACGACGCCCGGCAGATGGTCGATACGGTGAAAACCCAAACCGTTTGTTCCAACATCACCAGTTTCAAGTTGTTTTAAAACCTTCACCAAAAAATATCCAAGAACTTTATCTTCAAAGTTTAGCAGCACTTGGTATTGATGCTTTGGAACATGATATTCGTTTTGTTGAAGACAACTGGGAAAACCCATCAATGGGTTGTGCAGGTATTGGCTGGGAAGTTTGGATTGATGGACAAGAATGTACACAATTTACCTATTTCCAACAAGTTGGCGGAATTGAAGTTGATTCAGTAACATCTGAAATCACTTATGGTTTGGAACGCATTGCTACAGTAATTCAAGAAGTTGATTCTGTCTATGACCTTGAATGGGGAAATGGTGTGGCTTATGGTGATATTTTCAAAGAACCTGAATACGAACATTCTAAATTCGCTTTTGAAGAATCAAATCAAGAACTTTTACTTAAACTTTTTGGTGAGTATGAACAAGAAGCCCTTGATTTACTTGATAAAGGTTTGGTTCACCCAGCTTATGATTATATTTTGAAATCTTCACATACCTTTAACTTGCTTGATGCGCGTGGAGCGGTATCTGTAACAGAGCGCGCCGGTTATATGCATCGTGTGCGTACGATGGCACGTAAAGTAGCTAAAACTTTCATTGAAGAACGTGCGAAACTTGGCTTCCCACTCTTAAAAGATGAAGCCTTACGTGAAAAATATCTCGGTAAAAAAGGAAAATATACGAAGATTGTAGAAGGAGAAGAAAAATAATGACAAATTACTTACTTGAAATTGGTTTGGAAGAAATTCCAGCACATTTGGTGACTCCTTCAATCAATCAATTGGCTGAACGAATGGAAGCATTTCTTAATGAAAACCGTTTGAAATTTGATAAAATCATTAAATTTTCAACACCACGCCGCCTAGCTCTTATTGTGGAAGGATTGTCAGAATCATCAGAAGCGATTGATGAAGAAGTTAAAGGTCCTTCTGCAAAAATTGCTAAAGACGCTGAAGGAAATTGGTCAAAAGCGATTCAAGGTTTTTCACGTGGTCAAGGAGCGACTCCGGATGATTTAATCCTTAAGGGTGATTATTATTATGCTAAAAAACATGTTGATGGTGTAAAAGCAGAAGAAATTCTTTCAAAAGTTGGGGATGAAGTCATTGCAAAAATGACCTTCTCAACTTATATGAAATGGGGAAATAATGATTTTCTCTTTGTTCGTCCGATTCAATGGATCGTATCACTTTTAGAAGATGAAATCGTTGCTTTTGATTTATTAGATGTGACTGCCAATCGTTTTTCACGTGGTCATCGTTTCTTGGCAAATGTTGAGATTGAACTCAAAAATGCCAATGATTATGCTAGCAAAATGCCAGAAAATTTTGTTTTAGTTGATGCTGAACATCGTAAAGCAGAAATATCTGCACAAATTTTGGCTCTTGCGTCTGAAAATAATTGGCAAGTTACTTTGCATAAAGATTTATTAGAAGAAGTAAATAATATTGTTGAATATCCAACAGCCTTTGTAGGCTCATTTGATCCAAAATATTTGTCTGTTCCAGCAGAAGTTTTAGTGACATCAATGCGTGATAATCAACGTTATTTTGAAGTTTATAACCAAGAAGGTCAATTGGCTCCTAACTTTATTTCGGTTCGTAATGGGAATGCCGAACATATTGAAAATGTAGTGCTTGGAAATGAAAAAGTCTTGGTTGCTCGTCTTGAAGATGCTGAATTCTTCTGGAAAGAAGATCAAAAACTTAAGATTGAAGACTTAGTGGCTAAACTTGCTAAAGTAACTTTCCATGCAAAAATTGGTTCAATCACTGAACATATGGCACGAACAAAATTAATTGCTGCTAAATTAGCTGATATTGCTGGTTTAACAGATGAAGAAAAAGTAGACGTGGCTCGTAGCGCTGAAATTTATAAATTTGACCTTTTGACAGGAATGGTTGGAGAATTTGATGAATTGCAAGGCGTGATGGGTGAAAAATACGCTCTTTTAGCAGGGGAAAATGCAAATGTTGCTGCGGCTATTCGTGAACATTACATGCCGACCTCAGCTGACGGCCAATTACCTGAAACAAAAGTTGGTTCTGTTCTTGCAGCAGCAGATAAAATTGATTCAGTCCTTTCTTTCTTTAATGTTGGTTTGATTCCATCTGGTTCAAATGACCCTTATGCGCTACGTCGTGCAGTACAAGGATTGATTCGAATTATCGAAAAAATGAATTGGCATTTCGACCTATCTTTATTTATCGACCAATTTGAGGGTCAAAATCATGCTGAAATTTTGGAATTCGTCAAAGCACGCGTTCAAAAACTTTTGCTTGAAAAATTAGACCGTTATGATATTGTTGAAGCAGCAATTAATAGCTCAAACTTTGATATTACAAATATGATGGAATCAGCATTTGTTATTGATGGTCATAAACTTCACGAACCATTTAAACCAGCGATTGAAAATGTTTCACGTTCAATTAATTTAGTTAAAAAAGCAGCTGATATTGCTGAAATTAATCCAGCACTTTTTGAAGAAGATACTGAACAAGCACTTTATGATGCCGTTATTTCTCTGCAAAATCAATGGACTTATAAGCCATGTGAAGAAAAATTCCGAGCAATTGTTCATACGCTTGCTCCTGCAATTGAAGCTTTCTTTGATAATGTGATGGTTATGGCCGAAGATTTAGCTGTTCGTGATAATCGGATTGCCTTATTGTCAGAAGTTGTTGCATTAACAAGTGTTATGGCTGATTTTTCTTTGATTAATACAAAATAAAGCTGACTTATTTACTGACAGAGAGTTGCAAAGCCCTTTTAAATGCTGTCAGTAAAAATAAATTCTGTCAGTAATTTTAAAAACATTTACGAAAAGGAATTAAGAAATGACAATTACAAATGAACAAGTAGAACGCATTAATGAATTGGCGCGTAAGAAAAAAGCCGAAGGTTTATCAGAAGCAGAACTTGAAGAACAAGCCCTTTTACGTCGAGCTTATCTTGATAGTGTTAAAGCAAATTTCCGTTCACAAGTTGAAACAATCAAAGTCATTGATGAAAAAACGGGAGAAGATGTGACTCCTGACAAACTCAAAGAAATTCAACGGAAAAATGGCATGCGTGACTGAGCTTTTTCTTGCAAATATTTCATAAAATGTTAAAATAAATATTAATAATGATGGGTATGGTGCACACCCGAAACCGCTTTAAGAATAAAATCTTAAAACTAATGGCGCCTACAAACAAAAGGCTGTTTTTAAGCAGTCCTGTTTGTAGCGCCTTTTGTTTTGTGAAAATTAAGATAAATGAGCCTTGCTCATAAATAAGGAGTATTGAAACAATGAATTTTTTTAAAGTAGGAATTTCCAGAAGTGCAATTTTATATGTCTTCTTAGCTGTAATTATTGGTGGCTTAATTGGGGTGGTTGATGCGATTTTTGGTCGAGGTCTTATCTATATTACCGAATTTAGAGATGGACATACCCTATATTTGATTCCATTTTTAACTTTAGCGGGTCTCTTGATTGTCTATCTCTATAAAAATTTTGGTAAAGATAGTCAAAAAGGCATGGGACTAATTTTTGAAGCGGGAAATCATGGGCGAGAAGATATTCCAAAACGTTTGGTTCCTTTAATTGTTTTCTCAACTTGGCTTTCTCATTTATTTGGTGCCAGTGTCGGACGTGAAGGGGTTGCCGTTCAAATCGGTGGCGTCATTGGTCATGCGATTGGTAAAAAACTTTCAGCAAAAGAGGCCCAAAAAATTCTTTTGATTACTGGTATGGCTGCTGGTTTTGCTGGTCTTTTTCAAACGCCAATCGCGGCAACTTTTTTTGCCATTGAAATTTTGATGTTAGGGAAAATAGAATACAGAGCTTTGATTCCAGCCTTAGTTGGTTCCTATGTCGCCAGTTGGACTTCAAATTATCTAGGATTAGAAAAATTTTCTTTTGCGATCAATACTAACATTCATCTTGACCCCTTAGTTCTTTTAAAATTGGCCATCATCGCAGTATGTTTTGGTTTGGTGGGGAGATTTTTTGCGGAATCTTTAGCTTTTATGAAAGCAACCGTTGCTAAAAGAATTGTTAATCCTTATCAAAGAATTATTTTGATGGGAATTGTCATCTCAATTGGTTTACTTGTTATTCATTTGGACCGTTATGCTGGTCTTGGAACGAATTTGATTGGTTTGAGTTTTAATGGTGGTCATATCAATGGATATGATTGGATTTTAAAATTGATCTTTACGGTTTTGTCTATTTCTGCAGGGTTCCAAGGAGGGGAAGTGACACCGCTTTTTGCGATTGGTTCCACACTAGGTGCGGCTTTGGCAATGTTGTTTGGTTTGCCTGTTGAATTTGTAGCAGCTGCAGGTTATGTTTCAATCTTTTCTGCTGCAACAAATTCATATTTTGGACCTATCTTTATTGCCGCCGAGGTCTTTGGCTTTGGTTCAGTTCAATATATTTTACCAATTATGACAATTGCCTACGTTTTGAATGGAAATTCATCAATTTATGCACAAGAAGTTCTAAATTTGGAAGTTTAAATAAAAAATGACCATTATTGGTCATTTTTTTTATATAATTTTTCAGTTTCTATATAGCTAATAACGTCTTGAGGGAGGAGGTAAGTCGGCTTAATATTTTGAACAAACATTTCTCTTATCATTGTGCTAGAGATTGGTAGAAGTGGGGCTTCTAACCATTGGACAGGATAAGGGCTCTCAATATTTTTTTCAGTTCGCCTAATCGCGATAAATTTAACTAGTTCGATTAATTCATCAATCTTATACCATTTTGGCAGATATTCCACCATATCGCCACCGATAATGAAATAATAATCAGTATCTGGATTAGCTTTCGTCAAGAGTTTGAGGGTATCATAACTATAGGATTTTCCACCGCGTTCAATTTCAATCAATTCGAGACCAAGTCTAGGGTTGTCTTTGATGGCAAGCTCAAGCATTTTAACTCGATGTTTTGCAGAAATTGTTTCCTTTTCATCAACATGAGGTGGGATGTTTTCAGGCATGAGTAAGACCTGATCCAAATTCATTTGTTGAGCCACTTGGTCAGCCATCATTAAATGAGCGTGATGAATGGGATTAAAATTTCCTCCCAACAAACCTATTTTTTTTCTGTTCCCTTTATCCATAAGGGGCTTTCTCCTTAATTTTTTATGAATATTTAATGTACCAATGACTTGAATCAGTCATTTTATATTGTACCATAGCTCATCGAAATCTATAAGACTAAAGAAAAACTCCTCAAGGGAGTTCTTTATTTTAAGATTCTATTTGGACAATGTATCTACTGTTAATATAATGCTCGGTGTTATCCTCATCAATTACAAGGCAATTTCCGTTGCTGTAACCTTTCTTGAAATGTAAGGCAGAGACGACTGTTCCGTCTATTAAGTGGATTTTCACACTATCATTTTGTTTAAGTAGTTTTTTTAGATAACTAATCATAATCCTCTCCTTTCTCCATTACTTCTATTGTAGTATAAAAAACATAAGTGGAGCAAAAAATAGCATTGGTTTCTAAAAATTATAAAGGGAAATAAAAAATAGAAATGAAGAATAGCTAAATATTTATTTATTGTGCTTTTGTAAAGGGTTCCCAGTACAAATTTAGGGCAAAATTTGATAAAATAAAGATTAGAATTGCGTTAAAATCGGTGTGATTAGCGAAAGTGAATATGGGAGAAAAAATTATGCCACATCTATATCAAGACGACAGTCTTACATTACATACGGACTTATATCAAATTAATATGATGCAAACTTACTTTGAGCTTGGAAGACACCAGCGCCATGCAGTCTTTGAAGTTTTTTTCCGTGAGATGCCTTTTAAAAATGGTTATGCTGTTTTTGCTGGTTTAGAGCGAATGGTTGAATATTTAAAGAATCTCAAATTCTCGGAAACAGATATCGCCTATTTGCGTGAATTAGACTATCCAGAAGATTTTCTAAATTATTTAAAAGAATTACGCTTTACAGGAACAGTCAGAGCCATGCAAGAAGGTCAACTTGCTTTTGCTAATGAACCTTTGGTACAGGTTGAGGGTTCACTTGCGGAATGCCAGCTGGTAGAAACAGCTATTTTAAATATTATTAATTTCCAAACTCTAATAGCGACAAAAGCCGCCCGTATCAAATCTGTAATTGGGGAAGACCCTTTGTTGGAATTTGGGACAAGAAGAGCTCAAGAAATGGATGCAGCGATTTGGGGAACAAGAGCAGCAGTTATCGGCGGCGCTGATGCGACATCAAATGTTCGGGCGGCTAAAATTTTTGGCTTGAAAGCAAGCGGAACACATGCGCATGCTTTAGTTCAATCTTATGGTAATGACTATGAAGCTTTTAAGGCTTATGCTCAAACGCATAAAGATTGTGTCTTCCTGGTTGATACTTATGATACTTTACGTGTTGGGGTTCCGTCAGCGATTAAGGTGGCACGTGAGTTTGGTGATAAAATTAATTTTCAAGGTGTCCGAATTGATTCAGGAGATATGGCTTATATCTCGAAAAAAGTTCGTCAGCAACTTGATGAAGCTGGCTTTACTGACGCAAAAATTTATGCTTCAAATGACTTAGATGAAAATACTATTTTAAGTTTGAAAATGCAAAAAGCAAAAATTGATGTTTGGGGAGTCGGAACAAAATTAATTACCGCCTACGACCAACCAGCGCTTGGTGCGGTTTATAAATTAGTTTCTATGGAAGATAAACACGGAGAAATGCAAGATACGATTAAGCTTTCAAGTAATGCGGAAAAAGTATCGACACCGGGTAAAAAGCAAGTTTGGCGCATCACCAAAAAAGCAGATGGAAAATCAGAAGGAGATTACATCACTTTTTCTGATGAGCATCCAGATGAAGCAGAAGAAATCTACATGTTCCACCCGCTCTATACATACATTAATAAAAATGTTCGGGATTTCAATGCTAATCCACTTTTAAAAGATATTTTTATTGATGGTGAACTTATTTACCAACTTCCAGAACTACAGGAAATTAAAGCATTTGCTCATGGAAACTTGGAAGAACTTTGGGATGAATATAAGCGAGATTTAAATCCACAGCCTTACCCAGTGGATTTGTCTCAAGAATTATGGAATCATAAAATGCGTCTGATTTCACAAGTACGCACGACAGTATCAATGACCAGATTGGATGATGAATGATGAGAATAAGACGAATAGATCTCAGTGATGCACGACTTTTTTGGGATGTCCAAAAGCAATTGGATATTGAAAGTAAGTTTATGATGCTTGAGCCAGATGAGCGACGATTTGATTTTAGTCGTACAATTGGTCATATTTCACGTTTTGATTTTTTGATTGGTGCAGATGTTGATGGGAAAATTGTTGGCTACCTTTCTGCTGAACGAGGAGCTTTCAATCGGATTAGAAATACTGCTTATGTGGTAGTAGGCATCATTGAAGAATTTCAGCATCAAGGAATTGGCTCTCAACTTTTTGAAGAATTAAATCGTTGGGCGAAAGAAAAAGAAATTAAACGCTTAGAGTTAACTGTAATGGTTAATAATTATGCAGCAATCGCTCTTTATCAAAAGTATGGTTTTACAATTGAAGGGGTTCGTCGCAAGTCTATGTGTGTCGATGGGGAATTTATTGATGAATTTTACATGAGTAAAATTTTAGATTAAAAGTTGTTGTGGAGCTGTCAGTAAAATTTTAAAGCTGTCAGTGAAAGGAAGAGAAAATGACATTACAAGAAGAAATTATTAAAGAACTTGGTGTGAAACCAATTATTGATCCTAAAGAAGAAATTAGAGTGTCAGTTGATTTTTTGAAAGATTACTTAAAAAAATATTCTTTTATTAAATCTTTTGTATTAGGGATTTCTGGCGGACAAGATTCTAGTTTAGCAGGCCGCTTAGCTCAGATTGCTATCGAAGAAATGCGACAAGAAACAGCTGATGCTTCTTATAAATTTGTTGCTGTACGTTTGCCTTTTGGTGTGCAAGCCGATGAAGAAGATGCTCAACGTGCGCTTGCCTTTATTAAGCCAGATGTCAGTTTGGCAGTAAATATCAAAGCAGCTGTTGAAGGACAAGTCGCGGCTCTAAATGAAGCAGGCGTTGAGGTTTCAGACTTCAATAAAGGAAATATTAAAGCCCGTCAACGTATGATTACCCAATATGCTGTGGCTGGACAATATCAAGGTGCTGTTCTTGGAACAGACCATGCAGCAGAAAATATTACTGGATTTTTCACGAAATTTGGTGATGGCGGAGCTGACTTATTGCCACTTTTCCGTTTGAATAAACGTCAAGGTAAAGCACTTTTAGCAGAACTTGGTGCTGATCCAGCAATCTATGAAAAAGTTCCAACTGCTGACCTTGAAGAAGGTAAGCCTGGACTTGCTGATGAGATTGCACTTGGTGTGACTTACAATGATATTGATGACTATACAGAAGGAAAAGTAATTTCTGATGATTCCAAGGCTAAAATCGAAGCTTGGTGGAATAAAACGCAACATAAACGTCACTTACCAATCAGTATCTTTGATGATTTCTGGAAATAAAAATAAATAAAATTACTGACAGTTCAACACGACCAAAGTGAGTGTTGAATCGGTGGATAAAAAGTTACTGACGAGAGTTTCGTCAGTAACTTTTCATTTCTGTCAGTAATTTTTATATTAAAAAAGCTGAGGATAGAGATAAAAAGAAAAGATTAATTAGATTATAATTATATGGAAGTCCCAAAAACCTGATAACCACACCATGTCAGCTTAAGAATTACAAACACAAAATTAATGGCAACAGGAGTATTTGAAACGGAAAGCCTCTTATCCCAATCTAGAGGTTTTTAATTTTAGTTACCTTATCCGCTCCTCTTGCTTTATAAAATGACTAGCAAATTTAATAAAAACGTAGTATAATAAATTCAGAATCGAAACCCTTGGCAAAGAGATATAATTATGTTACGCTCTGTCAGCGCAGTTGAGACTATTCTTTTTGCTGTTGGCTTCCTTAATGATGTGATTATGCACGTTCCAAGAATTTGGAACGTTTTTCGTTTTAGAAAAAAGCGAACGCTTTCTCAAATGGATTTTGGAGGAAGTTTGAAATGATTAGAATGAAAAATTGAGCAGTTAGAACAACGAATAAAATATGGTGGAGACATACGATGGCAAATCAAAATGAAAATCAAATAGCAATGAATGAAGCGGTTGATTTAGGGGGATTAGAAAAATCACTGACTGAAGCGATTGAAAGCCAAGTGAGTGATTTGGATAGTTTAACTGAAGAACTTCAAAATATCGGCAATCCTGAACAACTTGGGAAAGTTGTGATGGATACCGTTTGGGAGCAGCTGATGAACAATATGGGATCAGTTGCTGGAGAAGATTTTATCAAAGAAAATGGCAACATGACACTTGATTTAAGTAAAGATGCTCATATTCAAACTACTGATAATTTTGCTGATGGGAAAATTGCATCTCACAATAAAGAAATCAATTACCAAGAAAGATATGATAATTGGCAAGGTAATTTTGAAAAGGATAAAAGTGAGCAGATAAAATATCATTCTGATAGAACAGGTAAACAAAAAGAAAATTTAGTTAAAGGTGCAAGAAAAAAATATGATGAAGGTCGTCCTAAGGGTTCAAAAGAAAAAGGAATGGATATGGATCATACTGTCTCAGCTGGAGAAATAATCAGAGACCCTAAGGTGGCTGCACATTTAACTGAACAAGAAAAAATCAATTTCGCTAATAGTTCCAGTAATCTAAATGAAATGAATAGTAGTCACAATCGCTCAAAGAGTGATTTATCTATGAAAGAATGGCTAGAAACACCGAATGCTAATGGGCAAAAGCCAAAAGATATTTTTAATGATTTAGATGATGAAACGATTAAATCTTATTATGAGAAAGATATGCAAGCTAGAGAAAAATGGGGTAAAACAAAAAATCAAGGGGAACAAAGTTCAATAGAATCAGGCAAAAAATCCCGAAGAGAAGAAGCTTTTAAAGTAGGCAAAGCAGCAGTGGGAGCTGTTGCAATGAGTTTATTAGCTGCATTCATCAAAGAAGTCGTAAAAAAATTCATAAAATGGCTTAGTTCTAAGGAAAAAACTTTAGAAAATTTACTTGCCAACATCAAAGCAGCCATTAGTAGTTTTGTGAAAAATTTAGGACAGAATCTATTATCTGCTGGGCAAACACTCGCTACAACGATTGCAACCGCCATTTTCGGTCCTATAACAAGAACCTTTACAAAAGCATTTACCATGCTAAAACAAGGCATGAAGTCAGTTGCGGATGCGATTGCCTACATTAGAAAACCAGAAAACCGCAAAAAATCTTTATCAATATTGGTTGCTGAAGTCGGAAAGATTATCGTCGTCGGATTGAGTGCAGTTGGTGCGTTGGCTCTGAATGATGTGATTGAAAAAGGCTTAATGGCTATTCCGCCACTTGCCATTGAAATTCCATTATTTGGCAGTTTGGCAAGTATTTTAGGATTGGCTACCAGTGGCTTGATAGCGGGATTGATTGGTGCAATGGTGTTGAATTACATTGATAAGTGGATTGCCCAAAAAAGAAAAGCCGAAGCAACAGTGAAAATCATTGAGAAGCAGAACGAAATTCTCCAAACGCAAGAAGTTCAAAAGCTGGTTGTGGAAGAAGAACTTGTGCAGACAAAAGAACGCGCATTTCAAAATATAGCTGACAGGCATACGGAAGCTAGAAAAATAATGAAAGAAACGCTTGCTAATGTCTTTGAAGAACCAATGAAAGATGTCACACCTGTAGAAGAAAGTGACAATAAAAAAGATTTAGATGAACTTCAACGACTTTTGGAAGGTTTGTTATAAGGATATATCCGTAGATCATGATGATCTTTGAGATATTTTCCAAAAATTAATAGGGAGTGACGAGTATGGACTGGAAAGAGCTTTCAAATAAGTACGATAAATACACTGACTTCAGCGTTTTTAGAAATATCGCTGCACAAGAAGAAATACATAATTCTTTTCATAGTTATAACGGAGAGGAAGATGTTTATTGTGGAATATGGGATGAAAATACTAAAAGCAACATTTTTTTTTCTGAAACAAAAATTTATCTAATAGATTCTAATGGTAATAAAAGTGTGATTGATTATAAGGATATTTCCAATGTGCAAGGAGCGGGTTACAAATTACAAATCTATTGTGGAAATAATGTGTTGGTTTATTCATCAGATACAATTTTAAAACCTCTATCAGGATTTGAAAGCTTAAAAATAGAATTAATTGATTTTATTTTGGCAAAACGAGATATTATGGAACTGAAGAAAGAAACTACTAAGTCAAGTAAAAAAAATCAAGAAATGAAAGAAGATTTACCATTAAATAAATTAAAAATTTATCTTTCACAGGAATATCCAAAAGGTTCTTGGTTTACGAAATCGGACCTAAAATTCGTCGCAGATATAAATGCTTATTGCATTGCCCAAGGCTATGCAGATGTTTATGAGGTTCTTGAAGTTCTTGTGAGTGAAAAATTTTTGACTAAGGATTATCGGTTTGGGAAGTATTTGTATGAAATTAATTCTTCTAAAACAACAGAAAAAGATAATAAAATTGTAGAAAAATCAAAGAATAACTTACGAAATCAAAAAACTCAAAGTAACGAAATAGTTGCGCATGATATTAAAAAAAAGAAGAATGTAGCCCAAGTTTCTCGAAATCAAAAATCTGTCAGTAACGAAATAGTCGCACATGATTTTGAGAAAAAGAAACAGCAACTTCAGAAGTTTGCAAAAACTTTGCCAAATGCTTCAAACTTACCAACAGTTCCTACTTCCGGTGGACTTTTTGGATGGTTTGATTATAATGTGACAGGTAACGACTTAAATGAACTGACAAGAAATATAGAAAACAAATGGATTGCTCAAAATAAAGAATTAGTCAGGGTGATAAAAGAGTTTGATACAATTTACGAAACTTTTGATGAGTTAGACAAAGGTTATATTCAGGCAATTATTGCCTCCCTTAAATCTGCTGAGGAAGCAGCCAGAAAAGCTTCGAAAGGACTTGATGGCGTAAAAGAAAACAGTCGTCAACTTGAAAAAGATCAGAAAGACATCAAAACGATAATTGATTCACAAAAAATAGCAGTAAAAGCTGTACTATCTTTCAAAGAAAAGCTTGCCAAGATTGAGCATATCTTAGATGTTGACCAACTCTTCTCAGATGTCGATAAACTCAACAACGAATTATCTTCTTTTCAAAAAGAGATTGAACAATCAAATCAAGAAGCTAAAGCATTTGTGAATCAGAAGCTTTCTCTAGTGGAGAATACAGCTGAAAAAATTCAGTCCTCTCTGCAAGATAAGATTACTTCTATCATCACGAATCAAGCAAGTGAAAATAGTGATATTAGAAAACTAATTCACAAAAATACTCAGAAAACCGATGCAAGTCTCAATGATTTGAGCCAGAAAGTGGCAAGTAATAATGATGAGATGAAGTCAGTAAACCAATCCATTTCCGTATTGCAGCAACAACTTAAGATAAGCAGAATCGTTGCTGTAGGTATCTTTAGTGTACTCGTAATTTTGATGATTTTGATACTTAGTGGGGTGTTAGGATGATTTCAGATAAATACCAACGACAACTCATTTCCGAAAGCAAGCAGTTAGACGATTTGTTAGGAAATTCATCAGGATTTGAGAAATTAGCAACCGAAATCATTGCTGACAAAAACAAACAATCTTGTTTAGAAATGATTAAAAATCTTGGTCAAGTCGCAAAACAGTATCCATCATCAAACGTATATAAAAAGCAAGAGAAGATTTGCAATTGCCTGTTTTTGTATATCGGTTCAAGTGAAGTCCAAGAGATGTTTGAAACACTTCAAGAAGTATCTAGCTTACCTTTAGATGCCCTCTTAAAGCAGTTAGGTGACCTTGTTGGATTGACGAAAGTCAAACAGAGCGTGAGGGATTTAATCAGCTTTAACCAAATCCAGCAACTGAGAGAAAAAAATGGTCTAAAAAAGTCGCACAAAACACTTCACATGGCATTTTTAGGAAATCCAGGTACAGCCAAAACAACTGTGGCAAGAATTGTGGGTAGGATGTATAAAGCAATCGGCTTGTTAAGTAAAGGGCAGTTTATAGAGGCAAGCCGAACAGATTTAATTGCTGAATATCAAGGGCAAACAGCCATTAAAGTAAAAAGATTGGTCAATAAGGCACGAGGAGGTGTGTTGTTCATTGATGAAGCATATAGTATCACGGAAAATGACCATTCTGACAGCTACGGCAGAGAATGTCTGACAGAATTAACGAAGGCATTAGAAGATTATCGGGATGATTTAGTTGTAATCGTTGCTGGATATACCGCTCCTATGGAACAATTTTTTGATTCAAATCCTGGATTGAAATCACGATTTAATACCTTCATTAGCTTTGATGATTACACGATTGATGAACTGCTTGGTATCTTTTTATATGACTGCCAAGCAAATGATTATATCGCTGATGAGTCTGTATGCTCAAAAGTGAAAGATTATTTACAAAAGGAACTGGATAAAAAAGAAAGCAACTTTTCAAATGGCAGGTCGGTTCGGAATCTGTTTGACGATATCGTGATGAAACAGTCAATTCGCTTATCTATGGAAGTTGGCGAAATAAGCAAAGAAATGTTGCAAACGTTTGTTTTGGAGGACGTTCCGAAAAATCGAAAAATTGAAGGTTAATGTTATACTGAAATTATGTTTGGGCTAGTCGCCTAACAAGCTTTCTGTTGAATGGACAGTTTAGCAGTTAAATCTGTCCCCATATTCCAACAAATCGCACTGCGACTTCAGGCAATTTTGTCTGAAGTTTTCCCTTTATCAATGTCTCCGAGAGAATTCGTGAATTAGCGACAATCAAAGTTTTAGGATTTTATGACCGTGAAGTCACACTTTATATTTATCGGGAAACGATTTTATTAAGCTTTTTGGGGATTTTGGTAGGTTTTGGTCTAGGGGATTATTTCCATCAGGTTATTATGAACCAATTGTCAGCTGATCAAATCATGTTTGCACCGGGGCTACTATGGACAAATCTTTTGTTATCAGCAGCGATTACTTTTGCGACCACTCTTTTGCTGGCGCTTGTTGTTCATTTCAAATTAAAAGCCGTGGATATGCTTGGAGCTCTGAAATCAGTAGATTAATCATAAAAATTTTACTGACAGCTTTTTTTTATTATTTTTCAACTTTACGTTTAAGGTCTCCAATTTGTTGACCTTTGTCTTCGTCAGCTAAAATATCTTCAAAAGCAGGGAGTTGAATTTCTTCACCATATTTTTGGTAAAGAGCAGTAGTCACTAGACGATAAGCCAGACGGGCATTTCTTGATAGAATTGGACCATGGAAATAAGTTCCAAAAGTATTTTTGTAAATTAAACCTTCAGTTTGGTCATCTGGATTATTTCCACTACCATAAACGACGGTTCCTAAGGGTTTTTCATCATCAGAGAGATAGGTAATTCCTGAATGATTTTCAAAACCATAGTAGGTTTCGCCAAATTCTTCATTGTGAGTTTCAATATCGCCAATAAAACGGTCAGTTCGTAAATTTTCAGTATAATGTCCAAGAATTCCTGTCCCCTGAATTTTTGTCCCTTCGGAATTAACATAATACTGACCGAGCATTTGATAACCACCACAAATTGCAAGAAGTGGTTTCTCAGATTCAATGTAATCTTTTAAAGGTGCTGACAAGTCAAGCAGTGATTGGTCAGCGATAATTTCTTGTTCATAATCTTGACCGCCTCCCCAAAAGACAAGGTCGTAATCTTCTTTAGCAAAAGTGTCGCCTAAAGAAACAATATTGAAGGTCATTTCTGCCCCTAATTTTTCTCCGACATACTTGAGCATGAGAATATTTCCATTATCACCATAAGTATTCATTAAATCACCATAAAGGTGAGCCACATTAAGGGCATACTTTGGATGTTCAAGGTTTGATTTTAAAGAGATATATGCCATTTAACGCATTTCCTTTCCAAGATAATGACCTTCAGCCAGTAGTTCACGCATTTGCAACATGGCAGTATAAGTTGCCAAAATATAGACATGATCTTTTTGACTTTCTTTGATTGCCTCTAATACTTCTGAAAGTTCTTTACGCTCGGAAATCTTTTGGGCATCAAATCCAGTCACTCGCATACGTCTAGCCATTTCAGATGAACGAACACCGCCTGTGATAATTTGGTCAATTTCCATGTCATTAATTAATTCAAAATTAGCATCCCAAATCCAACTTGTGTCAATTCCGTCAGCATAATTGGCATTTAAAAGGCTAACTAAAGTGAAAGGATAATTGGCTAATTTCATCATTTCAAGGGCTTGATTCGCACCTACTGGATTTTTTATCAAAACAATGGTTACTTTTTTCCCGTCGATTTCAAGAGTTTCTTGACGACCAAAAACTGCTTTGGAAAGTTCAAAACCAGCCGCAATTGTTTCTTTTGGCACATTGAAATATTCAGCGACAGATACAGCAGCAAGGGCATTGTAGATGTTATAAAGTCCACCGACATTGATTTTATAATCTGTCCCATCAATGACAAATTTAGAAGAAGTATTTGTAATCTCAGATAATTCTGTCAGTTGATAATCTAATTCTGGACGACTAAAGCCACAATTTTCACAAATATAATTTCCTAAGTTAGCATAGGTGTTCATCTTGTAAGCCAAAATATGATGACAAACCGGACAAACAATCCCCTCAGTATTGTAATGAGCATGAGTGGGTTCATGACTTTCGTGATTAAAGCCATAATATTTTACAGGATTAACTAATTTTTTTGAATTGAAAAGTGGACTGTCACCATTTAATAAAACAGTACCTTTAGGGCTATTTGCCGCACCTTTGACAATGAAATCGTAGGTGGTGTAAATCTCGCCATAGCGGTCCATTTGGTCACGGAAAATATTAGTAAACACAAATAACGAAGGTTTGATATATTCAGTGATTTTTGGCAAACTCGCTTCATCAATCTCAAGGACAGCAAATTTCTTTTCGCCAGTTTTCGCTTTGGGAGCTTTGAGAAAAGTTGATACAATCCCCGTAATCATATTGGCTCCAGTTGGATTTGTCACAACTGGTCCAAAAGCCTTTTCTAAAATCCCCACGGTCAGTGCTGTGGTCAATGTTTTTCCATTGGTTCCAGTCACAACAATGATTTCATAATTTTTGGTCAGTGATTTAAGAATTTCAGGGTCAAATTTTAAAGCAATTTTTCCTGGTAAAGTTGAGCCACGCTTGAAAAATTTTTCCAAGACAAAGCGCGATGAATTACCAGCAAACTTTGCAAATGAAGTTTTTATTGTCATAAGCAATATTATATCATAGCCAGTAAGACGAAACAATGTTTCGAGTGACTGGTTTCCAATAATTATGACCGAACGAAGCGTAGGATAGCTGTTGTCACTCTAGTGGCTTACAGATATGCTAGTTGTCACATCAAGAAACGATAATTTTTTCGCTGAGTGAGTAATCTGGTGTCTAGGAAATTTGCCTTAGCGATTTCCGTTTGCCGTTTCTGCTTTAGCAGAATAGGGACAGTGACATTTATATCAAATGCGAGGATTTTTTGCTCTATAAAATTTATAAAAAAATTTATAAAACATATTTGATACTACTAACAAAAAAAAGTGATAAAATAATATCATTATGAATAGCAGAATATTCCAACACAATACATTTACGACACTCTCTAGCGGCTTTTACAAAGGTACAATTACCCTCAAAGAAGCACTAACACACGGCAAAGTCGGTATCGGTACGCTTGATACGGCAAATGGCGAGGTGACAATCATTGATGGCATCGCTTATCACGGTGACTCAGAAAATCAAGTCAGATTAGTTGAAGAAAATGAAACGATGCCTTATGTGGCAATGGTTGAACATCAACCCATCGTTAAATTTACTGACAACTCTGTCAGTAACTCAGAAGATTTTCTGTCAGCGCTGACTAAGCGTTTTCCAACGGCAAATACTGCTTATACGATTGTCATGACCGGTCAATTTAAAGAAGTGACCGTCAGTAGCAAGCCCGCCAATAACACTCGTCCTTATGATGAAATTATGGCTGACCAACCTTATTTTACAAAAGAAAATATCTCTGGTACGATGCTTGGTGTTTGGGCACCCAAACATTTGACTGACCTTTTCGGAATTGGTTTTCATTTGCATTTTGTCAGTGAGGATAAAACATTTACGGCTCATGTCCAAAATTTCATCACTGAAAATCTTGCGATTGAACTTGGCAAAATTACCCAAATTGAACAAGAATTTCCTGATGAGGATGAAAATTTTGACCAGCACTTATTTCAATAATTTTGTCTAACATAGAAGACAAGTTTCTCTAATTTTACTCTTATTCAGAGAGAAACTATTAGTTTTATTAAAATGTAATTTATAGAATATTTTGCTTCAAAGTAAAGTTATTATAGCTATCACGGAACCGCTCCTTACATAAAAAGAGCGGTTTTTTATTGCAAAATATGCTATAATTATTCTAACTGATTTTTAGTTATAAAAAAGCGAAATGGAAGTTCAGTGGACAAAATTAAATTTTAAGTCACAAGAACTCTTATAAAGGAATCAAAATGAATTTACAAGAAATGAACGCGCGTAAGGAAAAAATTCGTAATTTTTCGATTATCGCCCATATTGACCACGGGAAATCAACCCTTGCTGACCGTATTCTCGAGCAAACTGAAACTGTCTCAAAACGTGAAATGCAAGCCCAACTTTTAGACTCAATGGACCTTGAACGTGAACGTGGGATTACCATTAAGTTAAATGCTATCGAGTTAAATTATAAAGCTAAAGATGGCGAAACTTATATTTTCCACCTCATTGACACGCCAGGGCACGTCGATTTTACTTATGAAGTTTCACGAAGTCTTGCTGCCTGTGAAGGGGCAATTTTAGTTGTTGACGCCGCTCAAGGAATCGAAGCCCAAACCCTTGCTAACGTTTACCTTGCTTTGGATAATGACCTCGAAATTTTACCAGTCATCAATAAAATTGACTTACCAGCTGCTGACCCAGAAATGGTTCGCCAAGAAATTGAAGATGTGATTGGTTTAGATGCTTCCGAAGCGGTTCTAGCCTCTGCTAAAGCTGGGATTGGGATTGAAGAAATTCTCGAACAAATCGTCGAGAAAGTTCCAGCCCCTCAAGGTGAAGTTGACGCACCTCTCAAAGCTCTAATTTTTGACTCAGTTTATGATGCTTATCGAGGAGTTATTCTTCAAATTCGTGTGATTGACGGTTCAGTCAAGGTTGGAGATCGTATTCAACTGATGAGTAACGGCAAAGAATTTGATGTTACAGAAGTTGGGATTTTCACGCCAAAAGCAGTTTCCCGTGATTTCTTGATGGCCGGAGATGTTGGTTATGTTGCAGCCGCAATCAAGACAGTTGCTGACACACGTGTTGGGGATACAGTGACACTCGCTTCAAATCCAGCGACCGAAGCCCTAGAGGGTTATAAGGAAATGAACCCAATGGTGTTTGCTGGGATTTACCCAATTGAATCAAATAAATTTAACGACCTTCGTGAGGCCCTTGAAAAACTTCAATTAAACGACGCTAGTCTTCGTTTTGAGCCTGAAACATCACAAGCTCTTGGTTTTGGATTCCGTTGTGGTTTCCTTGGTCTCTTGCACATGGATGTCATTCAAGAGCGTTTAGAACGTGAATTTGGTATTGAATTGATTATGACTGCCCCATCCGTTGTTTATCATATTAATACTACAGATGGTGAAACATTAGAAGTCGCTAACCCATCGGAATTCCCAGATCCTACACGCATTGAAAATATTGAAGAACCATTTGTCAAAGCTCAAATCATGGTGCCAAATGATTTTGTTGGTCCTGTGATGGAATTGGCCCAACGAAAACGCGGAATTTTTCTAACAATGGATTATTTAGATGCAAATCGTGTCAATATCATTTATCATATTCCATTGAGTGAAATTGTCTTTGATTTCTTTGATAAACTTAAATCATCAACCAAAGGTTATGCCAGCTTTGATTATGAAATTTCTGACTATCGTCCATCAAATCTTGTAAAAATGGATATTCTCTTAAATGCTGAAAAAGTCGATGCCTTAAGTTTCATTGTCCACAAAGACTTTGCCTTTGAACGCGGAAAAGTAATTGTTGAAAAACTTAAAAAACTCATTCCACGTCAACAATTTGAAGTTCCAATCCAAGCAACCATTGGAAACAAAATCGTTGCTCGTTCAGACATTAAAGCTCTTCGTAAAAACGTATTGGCCAAATGTTATGGTGGAGATATTTCCCGTAAGCGAAAACTCCTTGAAAAACAAAAAGCCGGTAAAAAACGGATGAAAGCCATTGGTTCAGTAGAAGTCCCTCAAGAAGCCTTCCTCTCAGTTCTCTCAATGGACGAAGAATAAAACATCTTAAAATCACCTTCAAGGTGGTTTTTTGTTACAATAAAAGAAGTAGAAAAGAGGTAGAAAATGAAAATATTTATCGTTGGAAGTACAGGACGTGTAGGTAAAAGCTTGATTAAATCCCTCTCAACAACGGACCATCAAATCTATGCTGGGGCAAGAAAAATTGAGCAAGTTCCTGAATATGATAATGTAAATGCAGTTCATTTTGATGTTGACTGGACTCCAGAAGAAATGGCCAAGCAATTACAAGGAATGGACCTTGTAATTAATGTTTCAGGTTCAGGTGGAAAAAGTTTATTGAAGGTTGACTTATATGGGGCTGTAAAATTGATGCAGGCAACTGAAAAAGCAGGAGTCAAACGATTTATCTTATTGAGTACCATCTTCTCTCTTCAACCAGAAAAATGGATTGGTGCTGGTTTTGATGCTTTG
Organism: Lactococcus sp.; assembly: GCF_036648155.1. Classification (NCBI taxonomy): domain Bacteria; kingdom Bacillati; phylum Bacillota; class Bacilli; order Lactobacillales; family Streptococcaceae; genus Lactococcus; species Lactococcus sp. The sequence continues at coordinate 115,855 of NZ_JAVXIY010000006.1, forward strand.
AAAGATTACTATATTGCTAAACATTTTGCCGATTTATACCTTACTAAAGAAACGACTCTGGACTATACTATTATCCAACCTGGAGCTTTGACAGAAGAAGAAGGAACTGGCTTAATTGATATCAACGACGGTGTTTCTGCAAGCAATACGATCGAAGACGTGGCAGATACTATCAAGGAATTAGTAACGACCGATCGTTCAATTGGACAAGTAATTTCGATGCACAATGGGAAAACACCGATCAGAAAAGCACTTGATAGTCTTTAAAATTGAGCTAATATTCAAAAGATACTTAAATATTTAAGTATCTTTTTTGATTACAGTAAAAAATTGACAGAAGGGTCTGTAATATTTTATAATTTTAATGACGCTAAAAAGAAAGCGCTAAACAATAAATTGTCAATGTCCGCGATTTATTCAAAAAAATTTAAGGAGTTTTATGGACACAAAAAAAATTAGATGGTTTACCGTCGCATTTATTGCCTTCAACATGGTTTGGGGTATGGGAAATGTTGTCAACAACTTTGCCCAACAAGGAATTACGGTTGTTACTTCATGGCTTTTGATTTTAGCTTTGTATTTTATTCCCTATGCATTGATTGTTGGTCAACTGGGTTCAACTTTCAAAGATAGTAAGGGCGGCGTAAGTTCTTGGGTTGAAAATACCAGTACAAAACGCTTAGCTTACTATGCTGCGTGGACTTATTGGGTGGTTCATATTCCTTATTTGGCTCAAAAACCCCAAGCAATTTTGATTGCTTTTGGCTGGGTTGGTCAAGGAAATGGGAATCTGGTCAGTCAAATGTCGATGACCGCTGTTGCTCTTATTTCATTAGCAATTTTCTTAGCTTTCTTATGGCTATCGACAAAAGGGTTAAATACTCTGAAAGTTATTGGTGGACTTGCGGGAACAGCAATGTTTGTTATGAGTTTACTTTTCATTGTCATGGCGATTGGAGCACCTTTTATCGCGAAAGATTTCCATATTGCAACGCCTGACATGGGAAATATTAAAACTTATATTCCTAAATTTGACTTTAGTTATTTCACAACTATTTCAATGCTAGTCTTTGCTGTCGGTGGTGCTGAAAAAATTTCTCCCTATGTTAACCAAACCAAAAATCCAGCAAAAGAATTTCCAAGAGGAATGTTTTTACTTGCTGGAATGGTTGGTATCTGTGCCGTTTTAGGTTCAATTGCTATGGGAATGATTTTCTCAAGTGGTAATTTACCAAATGACTTGATGGCTAATGGGGCTTACGCTGCATTCCAAATCTTGGGTCAACACTTTGGTGTCGGAAACTTTTTAATGATTGTCTACGCTTTAACTAATGGTGTCGGACAAATCGCTGCCTTGGCTTTCTCTATTGATGCGCCATTACGTATTTTACTTGCAGATGCTGACCCAGAATATGTTCCAGCATGGTTGCGTAAAAAGACAAACAAAGGAACCCTTAAAAATGGTTATACATTAACAGGAATTCTTGTAAGTATCATTATTCTTTTACCATTACTTGGAATCGGTGATATGAATGAATTGGTTAAATGGTTGACTAACTTGAACTCAGTCGTGATGCCAATGCGCTATCTTTGGGTCTTCTTTGCCTTTATTATGTTAAATCGGGCAGTTAAACACTTCCAATCTGAATATAAATTTATCAAACAAAAACGTCTAGCTATGATTGCTGGCGCTTGGTGTTTCCTCTTTACACTCATTGCTTGTGTTCTAGGAATGGTTCCAAAATTAGACTATGCTGCTAATCCATCTGCATGGTGGTTCCAACTCGCATCAAATATTTTGACACCAATTGTTTTAATCTTACTTGGAATGCTCTTACCTTTCATTGCTCGTCGTGAACAAAGAAAAGCAACAAGTCTTGATTTGGATACAATAGTTACACCAGATTAATTAAAAAATTCCCTGATTTTCAGGGTCTTTTTTTAATTAATTTCAGATTAGAGATAAAGAAGATGTATTCTTAAAAATATCTCAGAATATATTTCAAAAACTGGATTCTATCTATGAGAAAAGCTGACTTTTTGTGCGAATTTTGGTATAATATAGATAATCTGTTTGTCAATTGGGGCAAACTCTTCCGAAAGCAAGAAAGGAAAGTAAAATTTCATTTTAATGAGATTTTACAAGGCAAACATGCAAGACAAAAATGTTATCAATGTCAATTTAGTTGAGGAGATGAAGACGTCATTTCGTGACTATGCAATGTCAGTTATCGTTGCACGGGCACTTCCTGATGTACGTGATGGATTAAAACCCGTTCACCGTCGTATTCTCTACGGAATGAATGAACTGGGGAATACTCCAGATAAACCTCATAAAAAATCGGCTCGTATTGTCGGTGAAGTTATGGGTAAATATCACCCACATGGAGACAGTTCAATCTATGAAGCAATGGTACGTATGGCTCAATGGTGGTCTTATCGTCATATGCTTGCTGACGGACACGGTAACTTTGGTTCAATGGACGGCGACGGTGCCGCAGCGATGCGTTATACCGAAGCTCGTTTAAGTAAAATTGCCATGGAAATGTTGCGTGATATCAATAAAAATACCGTTGATTTCATGGACAATTTCGATGGGACTGAACGTGAACCACTCGTTTTACCTGCTCGTTTCCCAAACCTTTTAGTTAATGGAACCACAGGGATTGCCGTTGGGATGGCAACAAACATTCCACCGCATAATCTGGGTGAAACGATTGATGCAGTAGATATGCTTATGGAAAACCCAGAAGCTTCCGTTACTGATTTGATGTCTGTCATTCCTGGTCCTGACTTCCCAACAGGGGCTTTGGTTATGGGGAAATCCGGCATTCGTCGTGCTTACGAAACTGGTAAAGGTTCAATTACATTACGTGCAAAAACCCACATTGAAGAAATGGCTGGTGGAAAAGAACGCATTGTTGTGACTGAATTACCATACATGGTTAACAAGGCGCGCTTGGTTGAACATATTGTTCGTTTGAACCATGAAAAACGTATTGAGGGCTTGACTGCGGTTCGTGATGAATCAAACCGTGAAGGAATTCGTGTGGTTATTGAAGTGCGTCGTGACTTATCAGCACACGTTATCCTAAATAATCTTTTCAAACTGACAAGTTTGCAAACTTCATTTGGTTTCAACATGTTGGCTATCGAAAAAGGAATTCCTAAAATTCTTTCTTTGAAAGAAATTTTAGTTGATTATATTGAACATCAAATAGAAGTTGTCGAACGTCGTACAGCCTTTGATAAAGCACGTGCAGAAGCACGGGCACATATCTTAGAAGGTTTACGTATCGCTCTTGATAATATTGACCGTATCATCACAATTATCCGTGAATCACAAACTGATGCTATTGCTCAAAAAACAATGATGGATGAATTCCTCTTGTCTGAGAAACAATCACAAGCCATTCTTGATATGCGTTTGCGTCGTTTGACAGGTTTGGAACGTGACAAAATTGAAGCTGAATATCAAGATTTAGTTGCTTTGATTGCTGACTTGACGGATATTTTAGCAAAACCTGAACGAGTTAAGAAAATTATTCGTGAAGAACTAGAAGAAGTTAAACGTAAATTTGCTGATAAACGTCGAACAGAATTGTTAGTTGGTGAAGTTCTTACTCTTGAAGATGAAGATTTGATTGAGGAAGAAGATGTATTGATTACTTTATCAAATAAAGGATATATCAAACGTTTGGCTAACGATGAATTCCGTGCTCAAAATCGCGGGGGACGTGGTGTTCAAGGAATGGGAATGTCTGATGATGACTTCGTTCAACATTTGGTATCTACATCAACACATGACCATTTACTCTTCTTTACAAATCTTGGACGTGTCTACCGAATGAAAGGATATGAAATTCCTGAATATGGTCGGACAGCTAAGGGCTTACCAATTGTCAATCTCTTAAAACTTGATGATGGTGAAAAAATTGCAACAATCATCAATGTTGATCGTGACCAAGCGGCGAAATATCTCTTCTTCACAACACGTAACGGGATTGTTAAGCGGACTTCAACGAGTCAATTTAGCAATATTCGGACAAATGGTTTGAAGGCTTTGAAACTTCGTGAAGGCGATGAATTAATCAATGTTCTTAGAACTTCAAGTGAAGATGAGGTGATTATCGGAACGCACTTAGGTTACTCTGTTCGTTTCAAAGGGGGAATCGTTCGTGATATGGGACGTGCCGCAGCTGGGGTTAAAGGGGTTAACCTCCGAGAAGGCGACTATGTTGTCGGAACTTCAAGAATTGATAATAGTCAAGAAGTCCTTGTTATCTCAGAAAATGGTCTTGGTAAACGAACTCAAGCTTCGGAATATCCAACAAAAGGTCGTGGTGGTAAAGGGATGAAAGTCATGAATGTCACAGAAAGAACTGGTAAATTAGCTGGTTTAACTGCTGTCAATGGTGACGAAGACTTGATGGTTATTACAGATACAGGGGTTATTATCCGTACAAATGTGGCTAATATTTCTCAAACTGGTCGTGCAGCCCAAGGGGTTAAAGTCATGCGACTTGATGATGAAGCACAAATTGTAACCTTTGCACTTGTAGATCCAGTAATCGAAGAGGAAGAAACTGACTCGCTAGAAGTTACTGACGAAGCTCTTTCTACTGACACAAATGAAGAATAAATAAATGAAAGTCTGCCAGTTACTGACAGACTTTCTGATTAAATAAATGGTGCTGACTAGTCTGTCAGTAAAAATTGAACATGAAAAAAATAATAATTTGGGTTGCAGCTGCATTGAGTTTACTAAGTCTAAGCGCTTGTAGCAATGGAAAATCGAGTCAAAAAGATAATCGTGATTTATTAAAAACACCAATCAATAAAGATGTGACAACCATGGGAACTTACATTAAAGTCACTGTTTATGACAAGGATAAAGAAGCAGCAGTTGATAAAACCTTAAAACTTCCTGTCGAATATAATAAATTAACTACTGTTAATCAATCGGGTTCACAAATTGATGATATTAATCAAAATGCGGGAATCAAACCTGTCAAAGTAGACGCAAGTGTCTATGAATTGGTTAAAGCTGGTTACAATTATTCAGCTAAAGATTTAGGTTATGATATTACCATTGGTTCACTGACAAGTCTGTGGAATATTGGGATGGATAATGCTAGAAAGCCTGCTCAATCAGAAATTAACCAAGTTTTGCCCTTGATTAATTATCATGATATAAAATTTAATGATAAAAATCAGACGATTTATCTGACCAAAAAAGGCGTTCGCTTAGACTTAGGTTCAATTGTCAAAGGATTTGTTGCCATGAAAATGGTAGATTCACTCAAAAAAGATGGGGTGACCACAGGAATCGTGAATCTTGGCTCTAGTTCAATTTATGTGATTGGTCATTCACCGCGTGGTGCTGACAGTCCTTGGACGATTGGTATCAAGAATCCAAATGACCCGACCGGAACGCAAATGGGGATTATTGAAGCTTCAAATGAACATGTCAATACTTCAGGTATCTATGAGCGTTATTTAGAAGTTGATGGTCATAAATATAGTCACATTTTAAATCCTAAAACAGGTTACCCATTTGAAAATGATATTGCAAGCATTACCTTATTAATTTCTGGCAAAGATAAGACAAATGGTGACGGTTTATCAACCATGATTTATGCTATGGGGACTAAAAAAGGCTATGAATATGTTGAAAAATTAAAAAATGTAGAGGCCGTATTTGTTGATAAAAACAACAAAGTCTATATCACTCCGGGATTAAAAGATAAATTTCAACTTTCAGAAAAGACTTCTTTTAAAATCGGAAATATTACAAACTTAAAATAATTGTTTAAATCTTGCTATATGAAAGATTTTTTTGTAAATTAATTAAAACTTTTGACTCAGAAGTTGAAGCATGGTACAATAAATAGAAAGTATACATAAAATATATAAAGGTGGTCGAAATGAAAGAGCGCACTAAAAATAAAAAAAGAAAATATAACTGGCTTTTGAATACATTCATTGTTCTTTTATTCATAATAGGATTGATACTAATCTTCAATAAGCCTATTCGTAATATGTTGATTGCAACAAATAGTAATCGCTATCAACTTCATAATGTTTCACAAGCAAAAATAGAAAAGAATAAAAAAGCCGATGTCAGTTTTGATTTTGCCGCCGTAAAGTCAGTAGATTTTCAATCAGTTCTTTCTAATCAATTTGACAGTCAGCCTTTACCTGTAATTGGTGGTATTGCTATTCCCGCATTGAATATTAATCTTCCTATCTTTAGAGGTGTCGGAAATGCTTCACTCTTATATGGAGCCGGAACAATGAAGGCTGACCAGGTGATGGGAGAGGGGAACTATAGTTTGGCTGGTCATAATATGACAGGTTTCACTTCAGATTTATCAATTTTATTTACTCCATTGGAGAAAGCCAAGGCAGGGATGATAATCTATGTTACTGATAAAGATAATATCTATCAGTACAAAATTGATAAGATTGATGTTGTTACTCCAGATCATATTGAAGTAATTAATGATACCCCAGGTAAAAAAGAAATTACTTTAGTGACTTGTGCGGATGCTGAAGCGACACATCGAATTATTGTTCACGGAACCTTTGTTGATAAGACGTCTTACAAAAAAGCGACTGATACCATGAAAAATGCTTTTGAGAAAAAATATAATCAAGTCAAGAATTTTTAATTTAAAAAATATATCAAAAATTTTGTGTAATTCACGAAATTTTTTTCTTTAGAAAGGATGTAACTTTTTAAAAATAAATAAAATTGAAACCTGAGAAACACTATATTATAGAGTATTACAACTCATATAGTTCAAAAAAAGAATGAGTGAAATTTTAATAAAAAAATGTTATGATAACGACATATATCAATTATAGTTAAAGGATAACTAAAGCAGAAAGAAGTTATGAAAAACAAAAAAATAAAAAGCTCGAGGAACAAAAAAACAAAAAAAGTTAAAGCCTGGCAAGAAACTGCCGCCAAGCTTTTGGCGATTCTATTACAATTCGCCTCAATTTATGCTCTAATTGTTGGATTAGTAGGCTGGCTAATGCCTCCTGTTCAAAAATTTATTTCAGGATTTTTATATCTCTTTGCGCTTCCGACTGATTTCAGTATTTTTAATGCCATTGTCCTTTTTATTCTTGCCAGTTCAATTCGCCATCGCAGAAGATTGGCTCTTTGGATAGAGGTAATTTATTTTCAGTTTGCCTTTGTTATTTTAGGAATAATTTTCTTGGCATCTTATTTTTTAGGACTAGTTAGCAAAGAGACTTTAGAGGCAGCTAATTTTTCAATCTTGTCCCTCTCATTGGTCATCCTAGGGGTTCTTGTTTCTTTAGGAACAGTAATAGTAATGATTCTTTCTAGAAATGCTTTTCCTACAAAAATTGTTAATGGAACATGGTGGAAAGCACTGATTATCGCAACGGGAGGATTTGTCAGCTCAATTATTGGTGGAGTAGTGGTTTCATACTTGACCTATCATGGTTCAGTCACACTAGGGCAAAGAATCTTTTATGTATTTAAAGAATCGGTCAGTGATTTTCGTTACCTACTTCCCTTTGGACAAAACATTTTTAATTACAGCTCAGGTAATAATATTTGGGTGAGTAGCACAATCTCAGTCATTATGTTACTTGGTTTCATAAGCGCTTTTTTGATGTTTACTCGCTCTACTCAAAGAGAACTTTCAGCAAATGCTAAACAAGAATTAGCAGTTCGTCAGTTAATCTTAGACTATGGAGATGAAGATTCTCTTGCTTATTTTGCGACTCGTAGAGATAAAAAAGCGATATTTTCTAAAAATAAAAAGGCAGCCATTACTTATCATCTTTTTGGAGATGTCTTGCTTGCAAGCGGTGACCCTATCGGAGATGAAAAATCTTGGAAGAGTGCAGGAGAAGCCTTCTTAAGTCTTGCACGGGCGCATGGATGGACTCCGGGTGTCGTTGGTTCATCGGAAAAAGGAAGCAAAATCTATTATCAGTTAGGCTTAAATGCAACAGTTTTTGGTGATGAGGCTGTGGTTCTTGTGCCAGAGTTTTCTATTGAAAATGCGGCGATGCACGATGTTGCGCAAGTCATGCGTCGGGCAGAACGTGAAAATTACCAAGTGAAGATTCGCCGTCAAGCTGACATCCCTTCTGATGAGTTAATTGAACTCACTAGATTGACAGAGGAATGGAGAAATGGTGATGAGCGGGGATACTCAATGACTTCAAGTCGATTTGGCGACCCAACTGACCAACAAATGATGATTGTGACCGCAAGTGATGCTGAGGGAAATTATCAAGGAATTCTCTCATTTGCTCCAGTTGGTTCAGACAAACTTTCACTGGATACCATGCGTCGCTCGCCGAATGCAATGAATGGTGTAGTAACTTTTATGATTACAAGCCTGATTGAGGCTGGAAAAGAAGAAGGACTGACTGAAATTAGTTTGAACTTTGCAGCTGCCCGCCAATTTTTCATAAATGGAGAGACTTTACAAGCTAATGCTTTGGATAAAGCTGCTCGAAAAGTAATGAAATTTTTCTCACGCTGGTATCAACTAGAGTCTCTTTATCGTTCAAATGATATCTATCTGCCAGAATGGCGTACACGATATATCTGTTATGATAATGGTGGTTCGTTAACCTCAGTTCTTTTTGCGATTGGACAAGCAGAAGGATTCGTTCCGACAAATATTTCATCAAAAATTAAAAGATTTTTCTTCCATGATTATGAGAATAGCATTGAAAATCATTGGTGGGAAAAGACATCTTTTATCAAAAATGTTCATCAGATTGAAGAGAAAAAACGGTTGGAATTGTCAAATGAAAATAATCATGATGATACTTATCTACAAAAACATAATGATTTAAAACAACTTGGGATTGCGCCATACAGCCTTCCAGATACAGATTTTGAGTCAGTTAAAAATCTCCGAATGAATTATGAAAACACTGACGAGTTTGATGAAGAGGAACATTCGATACAAGGAAGACTCGTCAGCTCGCGTGGACGTGGCGCAATATTCTTTGCTGATTTATCAGATAATCAATCAAAGATTCAATTGGTCATAAAACGTGACGTCATCAATGAATATTCTGAATCAGAAAATCGTTTGGAAAATTTTGCAACCTGGAAAAAAGATGTGACTGTCGGTGACAGAGTACTAGTTAAAGGAGTTCTCATGCGGACACAGACTGGAGAATTGAGTTTGCGGGTAAATTCATGGAAGATGCTTTCTAAAACTCTAGTAGAGCTGACAGAAGAGAGAAAAGTAAGTCAAACTACCTTTATTGAACAGACAGAGAAATTTTCTAAGATAAGAGAATCATTGATATTAAATGGTTTCATCGAAGTCGCAAAACAGGAGTATTTAGCTCTGTCAGTGGGCTATGATAAAGTTTTTTCTATACATGATTTGAAAATTAATCTTCTTTGGGCTTACCGATCAGCGGACGATGTCAGAGAATTTCTCAGTAAAGTGATAGATGAGGACTCCTCAGTAAACTTATCAGAGATTTTTCCAGATCCAGAAATGAATAAAGAAGGAACTCCAGAACTTAAAAGAGCACTCTCCTTTGGGTTACCTGCATTTACAATGGCAGAAATCTTTATAAGTGAAGAAACAAGTAACTTAGGAGTAAATAATAAAAATGAGAAAAAGTAATTATTTAGTAGCATTAGCAACCTGTGCAGCCTTACTATACAATGCTTGGATTCTTGCTTTTTGGTTAAATCCAAGTGTTGTCAATTCAAGCCTTTTAAGTGGGCTTTCAGCGCTTAATCAACCTTATCATCAACTTTTTACATTGACAGATATACTCTCAGGCAGTTTTTGTTTTTTACTTGCTTTGGGAATTTTTATGACAGATAAAAAAGAAGACAAGCGTCTTCTTATGATTCTTACTTCGATTGCTGGATTTGGTATAACAGCCGCCTTGGCAGCACTTTTTCCATACGCAGATCTTACTCACAGTGAAGGAATTCCTAACCCATTGAGGGAACCCAAATTATTTATCCATGATGGTTTGAGTGTCCTAGCCTTGCTTTTCATTCTTTTGGGGGTAGTAATCTCCCTTTTGGTTTATCGTAATTTCTTTTTATTAATTCTGGTCATTACTTTTGTAATAACCACTTTACTATCTTTCGTTGCAGGAGCTATTCCACAATTGGTTGGACCGCTTGGTCAGCAAATTAATGCTCTGCTTGGTGGGATTTGGCTTGTTTTTATAAGTTGGCGACTTCTGAACGACAGTTCTCAAGCAACTCATGTGGAGAACTGACCTTTCTAACAGGAGATAATTTAAGTAAAAGGCTTGCCGAAATAAAACCAATTAAAGTGGCAAATAAATGTCCCATGTCCCAAATACTATGTTCAATAAGGACAGGTAATAAGATAAATAAGCCCAAAGCAATAATACTAATCGTGAAAAACCATTTTTTCATTAAAAGGATTGCCGCAGTACAACCGGCAACCATTATATAAGAAACACCAACATCAGTTGCCTTGGCTAAGGAACTTGGAGCATGTCCACTATTGATAGCCCAAAGTTCAATAAAAATTGTTGCGATACTTGCCAAGATATGACCGGATAAAGTAATAACAATAATCCGAGGTGAACCATATTTACGCTCTGCCCAAGCAATAATTGTCCAAAAAATAGCGACATAGATGATAAGACCAGCACCATTATCAGCCACCCAAAAGGCACTGTCAAAAAATACAGAGATTGGACGGTCGGAGACTCGAGCAATACTTGTAGAAGCATGATTAGTTAAAATATTAATCAAATGTTGGGGTGTTGTCCCTTGTACGAGAGTAAAAGCACAAAAAATAGCAGTGTAGGTAAAAGTTGCAGGAGCTGATTGTAGCCATTTTGAAAGAAAAAGCGTGTAAGGAGATAATTTACGAACAAGGTCGTGGATTTTACGAGAAAAATGAGCAAAAAATTTCAAAAGATACCAAATGCAGCACAACATTAGTACAGCCGATAGAAATATCATTTATTTTTTTCCTTTTCCTTTTATTATATCACTAAAGCTTAGAGCTAGGGTACAAGCTTATTTGTGAAATAAAGGAGTGCCAAAAGAACTGCATGATGTGTTTGACTTATGCTATAATTAATAGTGATTGTGACAGCTAGGAGAATAAAATGAATCCATTATTACAGGGAATGAACGAAAAACAAGCACAAGCGGTCCAAACGACAGAAGGACCTTTATTAATTATGGCTGGAGCTGGTTCAGGGAAGACTCGTGTCTTAACTCACCGGATTGCTTATTTAATTGATGAAAAAATGGTTAATCCTTGGAACATACTAGCGATTACCTTTACAAATAAAGCAGCAAAAGAAATGCGGGAGCGTGCATTATCACTTACTCCTAGAGCACAAGATACATTAATTGCAACTTTTCACTCAATGTGTGTCCGAATTTTAAGGCGTGATGCTGACCATATTGGCTATAATCGTAATTTTACAATTATTGACCCAGGTGATCAAAAATCATTGATGAAACGGATTTTGAAAGAAGCTAATTTGGATCCTAAAAAATGGGAACCTAAAGGTCTTTTAAATGCAATTTCAAATGCTAAAAATGACTTACTAGATGAAACAGCTTATGAAGCACAAATTACTGCTAGACACCCTTATGAAATGGTTGTTGCGCGTGTTTATAAGATTTACCAAAAGGAATTGCGCAAAGCAGAATCAATGGATTTTGATGATTTAATCATGCAAACCTTACGTCTTTTTGATGAAAATCCTGATGTTTTAGCCTATTATCAAGGGAAATTTCAATATATCCATGTTGATGAATATCAAGATACCAACCATGCTCAATATCAATTAGTCAAACTATTGGCTAGTCGTTTTCAAAATATTTGTGTTGTTGGGGACGCTGACCAATCGATTTATGGTTGGCGTGGAGCTGATATGCAAAATATTTTAGATTTTGAGAAAGATTATCCAAAAGCTAAAGTCGTCCTATTGGAAGAAAACTATCGTTCGACTAAAACCATACTTGATGCAGCTAATAATGTTATCAAAAATAACTTGAAAAGACGTCCTAAAGAACTATGGACTCAGAATGATGAAGGAGATAAGATTATTTATTTCCGAGCAGGAAATGAGCAAGAAGAAGCAAATAAAGTTTCTGAAATCATTAGTTCAGGAGTTCGTTCAGGTCGTTCATATGCTGATTATGCGGTTCTCTATCGAACCAATGCTCAATCTCGGACGATTGAAGATTCGTTTGTGAAATCAAATATTCCTTATACGATGGTTGCAGGAACAAAATTTTATTCTCGTAAAGAAATTCGAGATGTGATTGCTTATTTAAATGTAGTAGCCAATCCAGCGGATAATATGAGTTTTGAACGGATTGTCAATGAACCTAAAAGAGGAGTTGGTCCAGGGGCTTTAGAAAAATTACGTCGCTTTGCAGAAAGTCGTAATCTTTCTTTAGCAGATTCAAGCTTTGATATTATGCTTTCTGATATTCGAGGAAAAGCGGCTGGCGAGATTTATAATTTAGCAATGGCCTTTGATTTGTTGAGAACACATAGCGAAAGTTCAACAATCACAGAATTGGTTGAAGAAATGTTAGAGCGTACGGGTTATCTTAAGGCCTTGCAGCTAATGCCAAGTATTGAAAATCAGGCTCGGATTGAAAATATTGAAGAATTCTTATCTGTAACCAAGGGTTTTGACGAGAAATCAGAAGTTCCTTTGGATGAAGAAACTGGTGAGCCTATCATTGAAACAGGTTTGGACAAATTGAGCCGTTTCCTTAATGAAGTCAGCTTGCTTTCTGAAACAGATGCCTACGAGGAAGAATCTGACCAAGTCACAATGATGACTTTGCATGCCGCAAAAGGTTTAGAGTTTCCTATTGTTTTCTTAATCGGGATGGAAGAAAATATTTTTCCATTGTCACGTGTGAATGAAGATATTGATGAGTTGGAAGAAGAACGGCGACTAGCCTATGTTGGTATTACAAGAGCAGAAGAAACGCTTTATCTAATGAATGCCAATCAACGGGTTCTTTATGGGAAAACTAGCTATAATCGCCCTAGTCGTTTTATTTCTGAAATTGATGATGAACTTCTTGATTATGCTGGGATTGCTCGTAAAGCAAATTCAACATATAATGCTTCTTATAAATCTGGTGGTTTTGCAAGTGGAATCTCAATGTCAGATGCACTTCATCAACGTAAGGCAGTGATTAATCCAACTGTTGGTCAATCAATCATTGACAACTCAGAAACCGAAGATTGGCAAATCGGGGACACCGCCATTCATCGTAAATGGGGGGAAGGAATGGTCTTAGGGATTTCAGGTTCTGGTAAAAACATGGAGCTTAAGATTAATTTCCCAGAGGTAGGAATGAAGCGACTGTTAGCAGCAATGGCGCCTATTGAGAAAAAATAAGTAACAAAATTATTGGAGAAACTAATGGCTTATCATGAGTTAGAAAAAGTCGAATTGACAAATATGTGTGCCATTATTGACGAAAAAAATCAAAAAGTTCTAGTTCAAGAACGAAAAAAATCGTGGACAGGGATTGCATTTCCAGGAGGACATGTCGAAAAAGGAGAAGCCCTTATCCCCTCAACAATTCGTGAAATTAAAGAAGAAACTGGTCTGGACATTAGCAATTTAAAACTTTGTGGCATTAAAGATTGGTTCGAGCCCAAAAAGAATCGGCGATATATGGTTTTTCTATATTCAACAACAACTTTTTCAGGAGAAGTGATTAATGAAACTGATGAGGGGAAAGTTTTTTGGCAAAACATAAATCAATTGACCGATTTAAAATTGGCAAGTAGTTTTGCTGAAATGGCAGAGATGATGCTTCGTTCATCTTATTCAGAATTTATCTACGAGATTGACGGAGACACTTGGAAGAAGAAATTTTACTGATTTTTTGCATAACAATAATTATGTAAAAGTGCGGCTGGAGGCTTGCTATGACTGAAAAAACAAGATGTAAATGGTGCTTATCAACGGACAAAATGATTCATTATCATGATACCTATTGGGGAGCACCTTTACATAATGATCAAGAACTTTTCGCAAAGTTAGTGCTTGATTTGAATCAAGCAGGTTTATCGTGGGCAACAATCTTAAATAAACAAGAAAATTTTTATGAGGCTTTTGATAATTTTGAAATTGAAAAAGTGGCGCTCTATGATGAAGTTAAGGAAGAAGAACTTTTACAAAATGCAGGGATAATCAGAAATAAGTTAAAAGTTAAAGCTGCGATTGTCAATGCTCAAAAAGTTTTAGAAATTCAAAAAGAATTTGGCTCATTTGATAAGTACATCTGGTCATTTACAGATGGAAAAGTTTTACAGCATCAAGTTAGTGATGAATCTGAAATACCGGCAACAAATGAACTTTCGGACGCGATGAGTAAAAATATGAAAAAACGCGGTTTTAAATTCACTGGTTCAACTGTGATTTATGCTTTTTTACAAGCGGTGGGTGTAATTAATGATCATGCTGATTACTGTTTTAGACAAGTAGAATTAATGGATTGAAAGCGTTTCTTATGATAGAATGAAGAGAGTTTTAAAGTTGTTAAGTTACATAAATTTTCTTTTTTGAAAAGGAGCTTATTATGGCAAAAATTCATCCTTATCTTACTTTTAATAACACTAAAGAAGCTTTAGATTATTATAAAGCTGTTCTTGGGGCAACTCATATTTCACGAATGCCTGTCGCAGCAGAACAAGCCGAACAATTCGGAGTTCCATTAGAAAAAGCAGCTGATTTAACCATGCATTCCCAGTTTGATATTTTGGGTTCGACAATTATGGCAGCTGATAACTTTATGAAAGTTGACCCACTTGTTTATGATGCTGTATCTATTCTGATTGATTTGGATTCTGAGGATGAAAAAGCTTTAGCAGAAGCCGATGCTTTTTGGGACAAGGCCGTTGAATCAGGAACAGTTACAGTAAATTTGCCTTTCGAGACACAATTTTGGGGTGGAAAAATGGGAGATTTTACTGACAAATATGGTGTGCGTTGGATGTTGCATGCTCAACCCTATTCAAAATTGCCATAAAATTCATAAATAGTAAAAATAAAAATAAAAGTACTGACAGCCGAGACTGGTCAGTATTTTTTTATATGAAAATCAATTTTTTATTTAATGATACCTAAAAATTTTATAGATATTTGGATAGTTGCCAAAAATTTGTTATAATCAATATGTGAATTTTAACACAAAAGGAGTAACTATGAAAATTTGGACAAAACTGGGCTTGCTCTCGCTTGTAGGCCTCACTTTAACAGCTTGTGGAAGCAACACAAAGACGGCTAAAGAACAATCGAGTTCGTCTCAAAAAGTTGAAACTTCTGCTGGTGCAAGTAAATCAAACACTTATGCAGATCCTTCAACATTAAGTGATAAATATGATGTTATTATTGTCGGTTCAGGCGGAGCTGGAATGACAGCAGCAATCGAAGCAAAAGATGCTGGAATGAATCCAGTAATTTTGGAAAAAATGCCGATAGCTGGAGGAAATACTTCAAAAGCCTCAGCTGGTTTGAACGCATCAGAAACATCAGTCGAAAAAGCACAAGGTGTCGCCGATTCAAATGATAAATTTTATGAAGAAACGCTCAAAGGTGGGGGAGGGACCAATGATAAAGCCCTTCTTCGCTATTTTGTTGACCATTCAGCTGGAGCTGTCGATTGGTTAAATACCAATGGAATTGTATTAGATAATTTAACAACTACAGGCGGAATGTCAGTTTCTAGAACTCACCGTCCACATGATGGTTCTGCAGTAGGGGGCTATCTGGTAAAAGGACTCGAAGAAAATATCTCGAAACGAAATATTCCATTATTTGTAAATAGTGATGTCACTAAAATTACTGAAAAAGATGGAAAAGTATCTGGAGTAAAGGTTAAAATCGAAGGGGAAACAAAAAATATTTCTTCTAAGGCGGTAGTAGTCACAACTGGAGGCTTTGGTGCAAACAAAAAAATGATTGCCAAATATCGTCCAGATTTAAAAGATTATGTAACAACAAATGCTGCTGGTTCAACTGGTGACGGAATCACTATGATTTCAGAACTTGGTGGTCAATTAGTTGATATGGATAAAATCCAAATTCACCCAACTGTATTCCAAAAAACAGGTTATCTGGTTTCAGAGTCTATCCGTGGTGAGGGAGCAATTCTTGTAAATCAAAAAGGGAAACGTTTCTTTAATGAAATGGATACCCGTGATAAAGTATCTGCTGCTGAACTCAAACAACCTGGGAAATATTCTTATGTTATTTTCGGTGAAGGAACAAAAGCTAATGTAAAAGCTGTTGAACAATATATGTCTAAAGACATGGTTGTAGAAGGAAATAGTGTAAAAGATCTTGCTGACAAGCTTGATATTGACCAAAAAATACTCACTTCAACAATTGATGGCTGGAACAAAGCAGTTTCAACTAAAAAAGATGAAGAATTTGGTCGTACAACAGGAATGACCAATAATATTTCTGGTAAGTTTTATGCGATAAAAGTAGCGCCGGGTATTCACCATACAATGGCAGGCGTTAAAATTAATACAAATACTCAAGTTCTGAAAAAAGATGGAAGTCCAATCCAAGGCTTATATGCTGCAGGAGAAGTTACTGGTGGCCTCCATGGCGGAAATCGAATTGGTGGAAATGCAGTCGCTGATATTGTAATATTTGGACGTCAAGCAGGGCTTCAATCATCTGCTTACGCGAAAACAATTGACTAATAATAAAGAAAGTTAAAATTAAACTGGAATGAAGTGCTGACAAGTCTGTCAGTACTTTTTTCTAAAATAATACTAATTTTCATTTTTATTGTATACTAATATTAAGTTTGTATAGAAAAGGGCTAGATGATAATGGATAATGATATTCAACTATTGACAGAAGAAGCAAATGAGTTATCTCACATTTTGAATAGAGGAAATATTGTCAGTGCCCAAGTACAAAAAATGGAGCCTTATGAGCAAGGCTTTTCTGGGGCTAGTTTACTTCGACTCAAAGTCCTTTTTGCTGATGGACAGCAAGGGAGTTTTATTGGTAAGAAAGCAGATTTAAAGGAGAGAATGGTGATGCGAACGCTGACAGAACAAGGTCATCATCATACGCCAGCAGCTTATTGCGAGAATTTAACATCAGATGAAGCCCAATGGATGGTTGAAGAAGATTTAGGTAAACAACTTAGTGCACCTTCTAATCGCTTGCAATGGTTGAATAAAGTTGCGGCTGCTCTTGCTGAAATTCATGGAAATAATATGAACCGAGGAAAAGAAATGGCGTGGCTTACGCCTGCTGATGCTGAATATTGGAATAAAATAGTAGGTCAACTATCGGTGGACCATTTTGAAAAAGCAATTTCTGATGATTATAGATTTGCTCAGCAATTTGAAGGCTATTTACCGAAAGTAAAAGAAAAGGCCGCTTTATTTGCGAAGAATATGATAGAAATCTCTAAGGAAGAAGAATGGCTAACCTTGACACATGGCGATTTACAAAATGTTGAGGGAAACCATGTCTATAATATTCAAGGAAATCCTTATATTATTGATTTTGGATTTTCAAGCTATGCTCCTTTTTATATTGACCTTGTAGATTATTTTTCTGCTGATGAGGCTATCTTATATCATAAAGCACTTATAGAAAGAGGGTTTTCTTTGGAATTAAAAGACTTTGAAGAACGTTTTAAGGCAGCAAGTTTATACCCTTGCTTTATTTACATGTTTCCAAGTATGATGGACTGGAAAAGGGGAAATGAAGAAAAGTTGATGAAATTGATTGATAAAATTGTTCATGATTGACGTAAAAAAATGGCTAAGTTCTATCATTAAAAAAACGAGAAATAAACAATCAAATATAAAAATAAAAAAAGACAAAATGTTTAAATTTGTCTTTTTTAAATTGAGAAAACTCGGACATGCTAATTATTTTCATTAGTTTTTTTCTTCCGACGACGGTAGAGATAAAGTAAAATAATAAAAATAGGAATTAAGAGTAAGAACCATAACAACCACCAATCAGAGTCTTTCTTTTGAACAGAATTGTTCGCAATTTCTTTGACTTGTTTATCCCTAACAGTAAATTTCTCAGTAAAATGCCAAGTGTTTTTACCAGATTTGGCTACCAAATCTAAATAGTAATGTCCTGCTTTAAGCTTAGTCTTTGCGGGAACACTGTAATTAAAAGTAGAATGAGGGGCCATATCAAGATTTTCATCAGTAGATTGATATAAAAGTTTATTATTATCTTGCTGATAAACTTTAGTGGATATAGACAGGTGTGGCATTACCCAGCTTGTTGGATTAGCCAGTTTAGCCAAAATTCCTGATTTATTTTTATTGGTAACTCCTGCTGTAACTTCGGTCAATTGTAAATCTAGCTGAGGTGTTGAGCTTGGCTGTGTTCGAATGACCACGGGGATTTCTGCACTATAATGATTAACGATTTTTTGATTTTTATTTTCTTCTTGTTCTACATTATTTGGAACTTTTTAGACATGAATAGCGCCTAAAATGATTCCAGGTGATGAAACGGAAGGTCGGGTCAAATTAAGAAGCACTTCTTTACTTTGATTTCCAGCAATTTCAACTTCTGTAGTCTCAGCATTTAATTGGCTAAGAGTTGTTGAAGTACTAGGGAAAGGAAGAGTAGCTTTAGAAGGTGCCGCATAAGTTATTTGCCCTAAATTATTTGTCAAACCATTATATAAAGAAACTTTGAACTTATTAGTTTGACTTTCGTTATTAGAAATTGTTAAGGAGAGTTGAGCTGTAGAATCAGTTGGAATCAGTAAATCATAAAATGATGCGTCTTTTGTCTGGTACTGATTTTCATTTTTCTTAATTGAAAAATTGGCATCTGCCTGTACAGAGAGCTGGGACGCTAAAAGACTACCGAAAACAAATGATAAAAGGAGGAAGAGTTTTTTCATAAGAGTTCCTTTTGGGAAGATTATTAATAAGAACCCTCACGCTGTGAGGGTTGCCCTTAAATTAGTTGAAGTCACTAGCTTTTGTGACTGTTTTTGAGATTGCCCAATCAACATTTAATGTGATAGATTTACCAGCAGTAGCTTTTGCTTGAGCTTTAGTTAAGGCAATATTTGTAGTATCCTTATCGATATCTAAAGACTGTTGTCCAAAGCTTTCGGCATCAGCCGCTTTAGTGAACACAGCACCACTTAAGCTGGTCAATGTTACACCATTTATTGTTAAGTTAGCTCCAGTATCTTGAGTGCTACCTGAAACTGTCCAACCTGTTGGGTTGGCTCTTGTATCAGTGACGTGTACAGCTTCCTTACCAGTTGTATTAGTACTTTCTTTCAAAAGAACTGAAAGATCACTATCATTATACTGGTATGAACCAAAGTCAAGGCTATCAATGCTATTAAGTGTAACATCACCATCAGTAATTTTTAGAGTTCCTGTAGAAGTAGCGTCATCAGCAAATACAACAGCTGTTGATGAGACTCCTGTTAAAGCAACTAAAGTTAATAAAGCAAGGTTTATTTTTTTCATTTTTTCTCTCCTTAAGTTATTGAATTTTTAAGACTACAATATTGTAACATATCGTAAACAAAAAAACTAAAATTAAAATGATATAATACTTAATGGTTCAAAAAAACATTTAGAGCATTATAGCGCAATACTGTATTCAATATAATACAGTATTGCAATGCAATTTGCTTACAGTCTATTAATTATAAGGGGATAAATTGAAACAAGTTAAGTATTTTTTGTATTCTATATGCGAAGTATTCGTAATTATTATGTTATGTTTATTTTTTGCTAATGGAATTCAAGCAGCCACTAAAGAAATTATTAGACCTTCTGATCAATATCCCTTAGGAGCAGCAACAATGGCTACTTTCTATGCAGGTGAGAATATAGTGATTAATACGAATTACCCGACAAATGGGGAATTTTATGCAGGGCATTTTTATTCAGGAACAAGTTTATCAAGTGATGGAAGAACTGAACTTGGACCTGGAAGTATCAATGATTTAAGTAAATATACAGGGAAGTTGCCCAAAAATCTGGACCCAATGTTTATTTCGGCCACGGCATTTTCCCCTGCTATCACAAAGTCACTTGCTGAAACACAGAGTTTACGAGGAAATCAAAAAGAAACTTATCATTATGTGATGGGGGTTTCAAACGATGATGATTTTACTGATAATCAATTGGATAGTATTTTTAATAACAATGAATACAAGACGGCTTTTAAAAATAAAGCTTACAAAAAGCCAAATGGAGAAATTGCTCATCTTGAAGATATTGACTATTTTAAAGACAATGGTGTGGTTAATCAAAGTACAGGAATACAGAATGTGACCACAGTGAGTGATTATTATAATAATTTAACTGCCAGCACTTATGATTCAGAGGGGAATATCACAGGTTATAAACTAGCCTCATTTAATGAAGCAATAAAATCTGTAGCAGTCAACACTAAAGAAGTCAAAGACCCTATATGGACCTCTCCTAGTGTCATTCAAATCAATATAAGTATGGATGAGAGTAAAACTAATACTGGTGTTGTTGCGATTGATATTGATGGTAAAGCTAATGATGGACTCTTTCAAAACTCAGAGGAAGTGGCAATAAATCTGTTAAACTATGATTCTAGCAAACAAAAAATTCCCTATATCATTTTGAACTACCATAATTTCAAACAATTCAATTTTGAAAACACTTCTATTTTTAGGGTAAGTGCTTATACGAATGAACAAGTAAAACGTGATCAGCCAGATATAAATCAATTCTATTTAAAAGATGACCGTCTAAATTTATCCTCAACAAAGGATAACGAACAAAGATATAATACTGCTTCACATATTATTAATAATTTCAACACAATTACTGGTGGGGAGGACTCAACGATTCAAATCAATAATGATAAAACAGACGATGGTTTTTCATTTTTAGGAACGCTCTTAGCTCCTCACACGAGTATCTCCGTGAATAGTACAACTACGCAGGGATTTGCAGGAAATATTATAACAGGACGTAGCCTGTATCTGTTGAGTGATATTACTGCTGATAATGCTTTTTCGTCAAATTTTAATAATGATGAGGATTTTCCGGGAACGAGTGATTTAGAGCCGGATTCAAACACACCACCAAGAATTTTGTCAATTGATTTACCAGATAAAGTCAGTTTTAGTCCAGAAAATGCTGAAACTCATTATAAATTTGAATTTTCTTTAAATAATAATACGCAGGTAGACCCAGAATCTCAAACAATGCATCGACTAGATGGAAGAAAAGTAAACAATACTTTTAACATCGAGCAACCAGCCAATAGTTCGAGCAATCTGTGGTCTCGTATGAATGACGGACAATGGAAAAAATATGAAAAAGAAGCAATTGTAGCTAATGACCAAGATAGTGCTCAGACTACTCAACTCTCAATTGCTGACGTCACAGAAGATTTAAAAACTGCTGATGGAAAAGATAATTATGATGATCAGACCTTATATGATGGAGGTCAAATTGATGCTTCTTATGATGTGGATGGTCAACAAAAAGCATTCATTGGTCAGCATTTATTACATAGAAATAAATTTTCATTTATTGTTGCAAGAAAAGAAGATGACTTATCAACGATGAGTCAAGAAGAAATTGATAAGAAGTATTCTAATACAATGGCTGTCTATACACTCGAAGTACATGGAGACCTTTTGGTCAATTATCCTAAGATATTTGATTTTGGGACTTATCAATTGGGAACCTCAGGATTAGCAAATAATGAGTTTAGAGTTGCGAAAGGTCAAATTAATGTAGAGAATCCTTATTATTTGGATTGGAAATTACTTGTAAAAAATACCACGACTGAAATTCAAAATAATCCATTATTGTTAGATATGGCAACGGATTTTAATGCTCAATTATATAATCTTGTCAGTAATACAGATGATACTTGGCTACCGGGCGCTTTTGTAAATTTGGGCTCGCTCAAGGCAACAGGAGAACAAACAATGCTAGTACTAAGTACTGAACCTGATAATTCGGTTGATTCCAATTGGAGTGAAGTTCAGCCAACTTCAAGTATGCAGTTTTATAAAACAGATGTGGAGTTAAAGTTCCATACGAATCGTGCGGATGGTTATGTGAAAAGAACGGGAAGTTACAAATTAAATGCTTCTTGGAAATTAACAACCCCCAATACAATAAAACATTAACAGTATACTTTTGGTTTTGAATTATAAATATTTCAAGGTTCGTTTGAGTCGTTCTTACAGACAAACAATAATAAAATTTTAAGAGTATCTATTTTAATTAATCTATATGTTTAGTGATATTTATTGGCTCACACTAATGGGGTATGTTATAATGTAAAATAATCAATGATTTTTTAGTTTTATTAAGGAGGAGATTCATGGCGAAACATTCAAAGGTGAGTTCAAAAAATAACAAAAAAATAATTGCAATTATCAGTTTGTCAGTCATTTTAATTATTGCTTTTGGAGTTATTGCTTATCAAGTTTTTTACCCTCATAAAACCTCTGATAAGGTAACATCCTTTGCACAGACAAGTTCTTCAAAGGAGAGTAAGAGTACAAAAAGTGACTCATCACAAGAGTCGACTTCTAGTTCGTCAACCAGCTCTGCTCCTTCAACTAGCCAGAGTACAAGTACTGCGATGAGTTGGACAGCCTTAACAGATAAACAAAAAGATGCCGTTTATGCTCAATGGATAAATAATGCTCAAGGAAAATTTGATATTTATACGGGAGAAACTTATCGAATTTATTTTGTCAATGCGGGACCAAATGGGGTGTCAACATATGATGATCCGGTAAATGTGATTCAGAATACAGCACGTATCCAAATTAACGCAAATGGAACATATTATTTGCAAGTTCCAGACCCAAGCCAAACAGGCTTAAGAATGGCACAGAATCCTTGGCCGATGGTCAATTGGCAAACTAAAGAAACACTGACAGGTGCACAACTTGCAGCCAAATATGGTTCAGATACTTCACTCAATAGTGGAAGTTCACAAATTAAATCAATAAATGCCACACCAGTTCCAACAGGAAATTGATAAGAAGTAGACTGACTTTTGTCAGTCTTTTTTTGTGAAATTAAAGTACTGACTATTCTGTCAGTACTTTTGTATTGTCAACGATGACTGATAGAGACTGTAAGTGATTTTTTAGTCAAAAAATGCTATAATTTTCAGGATGAATGAAAATTTGAACGGCATTTTAAATGTCTATAAAGAAGCTGGTTGGACATCTTTTGATGTCGTCGCCAAACTTCGTGGTATTTTAAAAACAAAAAAAATTGGACATGGTGGGACTTTAGACCCATCAGTAACCGGTGTTTTACCTATTGCTGTTGGAAAATCAACACGATTATTAGAATACATGGAAGCAGCAGGTAAAATTTACGAAGGTCAAGTGACGATTGGGTTTTCAACTGAAACCGAGGATGCTGATGGTGCAATTGTAAATCAAACGCCAGTAAAAAATAATTTAACTGAGAGTGAAATTGATTCTGCGATGTCGCACTTTGTCGGGAAAATAAAACAGATTCCGCCAATGTATTCGGCAGTAAAAATCAATGGGAAAAAGTTATATGAATATGCTAGAGCGGGTCAGACGATTGAACGCCCAGCAAGAGAGATTACAATAAAATCTTTTGTAAGGACAAGCCCGATTGATTGGAATAAGGAAGAAGGCTTAGTCACTTTTTCTTTTAAAGTTGAGTGTAGTAAAGGGACTTATGTTCGGACTTTAGCGGTTGATTTGGCAGACAGTCTTGGCTATGCAGGACATATGTCAAAATTACAACGGACGGCAAGTAATGGCTTACTGATTAAAGATGCTATTAAATTGTCAAAAATTGAAGAAATAAAAGAATCGGGAAAGCTTTCTACTATATTGTATCCAGCAGAATATGCTGTCAGTGATTTGCCTAGAGTTAATTTAACTACTGTTCAGTTTGAGATGGCGCGTGTTGGCAAGAAATTTGCTCAAAGTGATTGGACAAATGAGGTAGAAACTGCTGACAGTTCTGTCAGTAAGATAACAGAGCAAGAATATTTACTGACAGACTTGTCGTTACTGACAACAGAAAAATTTGCGGCTTTTTATAATGATAAATTAGTTGCTATCTATATGAAACATCCTGAAAAAGAAGGAATCTGGAAACCCAATAAAGTATTGGTCTGATTCTAAGCACATGAAGTTAAAAGTGAGAAAAATGGAAATATTAGAATTTACTGATGAACTAAAATTTGATGAAGAACTCATTCTTGTCCTCGGTTATTTTGACGGCTTACACCGAGGACATCAAAGCCTCTTTGCTGAAGCAAAAAAAATTGCTGCAGTATTAAATTTAAAAATTGCTGTTTTTACATTTCCAGAAAAACCAACGTTAACATTTAATAAATTTGAGCCAGATATGCTTTTAAAATTAACCTCAGATAAAAAAAGGGCAGAACTGTTTGCTGAAAATGGGGTTGATTATCTTGTTTTTAAAGACTTTACCTCTAAGTTTGCTCATCAAACTTCAACAGAATTTGCTAAAAGTGTAGTCAGGAGATTTAATCCTAAAGTCGTTATTACTGGTTTTGATTATACAACGGGTTCTGATATGAAGAATCTAGAGTCAACAGAAGACTATCGGGTTGTTATTATACCAGAAAAAGCTGATGAGCAAGGGAAAATTTCTTCAACTCGGATTAGAAAAGCAGTTGAAGCAGGAGATATTGCTCAAGCTAATCAACTACTAGGCTATTCTTATGAAACCACTGGGCTTGTCGTACATGGTTTTGCCAGAGGAAGACAGTTAGGCTATCCAACAGCAAACTTGGTCATTAAAGATTATGTTCATCTACCTGCAGTGGGAGTTTATACCTGTGATGTACTCTTTGCGGGTGAACGTCATCGAGGCTTTGCTTCAATTGGCTATAATGACACCTTTAATGGCACTGAAAAAACGGTAGAAGTTCATATCTTTGATTTTAATGGAGAAATCTATGGTGAAAATTTGACCGTGTTATGGTTAGATAAAATTCGCGATATGATAAAATTTGAAGGTATTGATCAATTGATTGACCAGATGAAAGAAGATGAACAAATCGCTCGAGATTTTAAAGCGTAAGAAACTAGGAAAAGAGATTTGGAAAGGGAGCCAAAAAACGTTGTGAGTCAATAGTTAATTCACTTGTTTTTTTGTGAAAAAAGAGATGAAAATTAATAATAAAAAAGTTGTAATTGTGGGAGCTGGAGCAGTAGGGAGTACTTATGCTCATAATTTGGTCGTTGATGATTTAGCAGATGAAATCGCCATTATCAATACTAATAAAAGTAAGGCTTCTGCCAATAGTTTGGACTTGCTTCATGCTCTGCCTTATTTAAACTCAGCTCCTAAAAATATCTATGCAGCAGACTACGCTGATGTTGCTGACGCCGATATCGTTGTTTTATCCGCTAATGCTCCGTCAGCTACCTTTGGTAAACATCCAGACCGTCTTCAATTACTAGAAAATAATGTTGAGATGATTCGCGATATTACGCGAAAAACAATGGACGCTGGCTTTGACGGCATTTTCTTAGTAGCTTCAAACCCTGTAGACGTACTTGCTCAAGTAGTTGCTGAAGTTTCTGGCTTACCTAAACACCGAATTATTGGAACAGGAACCTTGCTTGAAACAAGTCGAATGCGACAAATTGTAGCTGAAAAACTTCAAATTAACCCTAAAAGTATTCATGGTTATGTTTTAGCTGAACATGGGAAATCTAGTTTTGCCGCTTGGTCCAATGTTACTGTTGGTGCAATTCCATTAACAACTTGGCTTGAAAAATATCCGAATCCAGATTTTCCGACATTTGATGAAATTGATCAAGAAATTCGCGAAGTAGGTTTAGATATTTTCATGCAAAAAGGAAATACCTCATACGGAATCGCTGCTTCATTAGCACGTTTAACAAGAGCAATTTTCCGAAATGAGAGCGTCATTTTACCTGTTTCGGCTCATTTGACAGGTCAGTACGGACAAGCTGAACTATATACAGGTAGTCCAGCAATAATCGACCGGACAGGTGTTCGAGCCGTTTTAGAATTGGAATTAACAGCAGAAGAGCAAGTTAAATTTGAACATTCTGCAGCACTCTTAAAAGAGAACTTTGAATCCATCAAGGAAAAATGCACATTATAAAAAAAGGGATAGATAATTATCCCTTTTTTTATTTAATTCAACGAAATAATATTTCTTAAATAAAAAAATAAAATTAATGCTTGAAATAATAATTCATTTACGATATAATGAATACGTTATCAAGAAATGATATTTCGAAAGGATAAAAAATGTACGGTTTTTCAATTTTCATGAATAAGGACTTAGATGAAAAGACTTATTCATATATTGACAAAATGGCAAATCAAGGTTTTAAAGGGATTTTTACGTCTATGCACATTCCGGAAGAAGAAGTGAGCCTTTATAAAAAAAGGCTGATGGATTTAGGGAAGAGAGCAAAAGAGAATCATTTAAAACTCATGGTTGATATCTCAGGAAATGCTCTAGAGAAAGCTGGCTTTTCTATTAATCGCCTTAAAGAGCTTAAAGATTTAGGTGTAACTGGTCTTAGGATGGATTATCATATTAGCAATGAAACAATTGCTAAAGTGAGTCAGGAACTGACAGTAAGTCTAAACGCTAGTACGATTACACCAAAAGACATTGATGAGTTAAAAGAACATAAAGCAAACTTTAGCAAACTTGAAGCATGGCATAATTACTATCCAAGACCTGAAACAGGACTTTCTCGAGAAGGTTTTCTTAAAAAGAATGAGTTTCTGAAAAACCATTCTTTTCAAGTGATGGCATTTATTCCAGGCGATGATTCTTTACGGCATCCTCTTTATCAAGGCTTACCAACTCTTGAAGAGCACAGATTCAAACACCCTCTGGCTTGTTTACTAGATATGGAATCAATGAATGTTGAACATATTTACGTCGGTGATGGAGGTTTGAAAGAGTATTCCCTTAAACAAATTAAAGGTTATTTTCAAGAAAATGTATTGTCATTGAGAGCTAGTCAAACAACAACTTTCTTTAGCTATGTCTTAGGGCAACATGAGAATAGGCAAGATGATGCCAGAGATGTAATTAGAAGCGCTCAAGCGCGCTTCAAGGAAATTCCGGAAATTATCCCAGAAAACACAATTGAGCGAAGCAGAGGCTCAATCACTATTGATAATTGTGACTATGGCCGTTATATGGGTGAAATTCAAATTGTCAAAAATGATTTAGTAGCAGATGAGAAAGTCAATGTCGTAGGCAAGATAATCGCTGAAGACAGACCACTCATTACTTTCATTGGTTCAGGACAAAAATTTAAAATAGAAAAAGAGAAAAATAATGATTGATTTATCAACACTAACAACAGAACGACGTAATGACGAAACATTTAACCTTGATCAAATGACCGTAAAAGAAGCACTTGTCAAAATGAACAATGAAGATAAGAAAGTAGCTTATGCGGTAGAAGAAGCATTGCCAAGTATTGAACCAGTTATTTCATCAGCAATTGAAGCTTTTAACAAAGGTGGCCGTTTGATTTATATGGGAGCTGGAACAAGTGGTCGTCTGGGGGTTCTTGATGCGGCTGAATGTGTCCCAACCTTTGGGGTGCCGGCAATGCAAGTCATTGGTTTAATCGCTGGAGGAGACAAGGCAATGACAGTCGCAGTTGAAGGAGCTGAGGATAGTTTAGAACTAGGTAGACAAGATTTAATTGACTTAAATTTGTCAGAAAATGATCTTGTTTTGGGAATTGCTGCAAGTGGACGAACACCTTATGTGATTGGTGCTTTAGACTATGCCAAAGAAATTGGAGCTAAAAGAGCCAGCCTTTCTTGTAATCTTAATGCTGAAATTTCAAAACATGCTGAATTTCCGATTGAAGTTGACTGTGGTCCAGAATTTTTAACTGGTTCTACTCGCTTGAAATCAGGGACAGCTCAAAAATTAATTTTGAATATGATTTCAACAATTTCAATGATTGGAATCGGGAAAGTTTATAATAATTTGATGGTTGATGTTAAGCCAACTAACGAAAAATTAGTTGAGCGTAGCAAACGAATCATTATGCAAGCAACAGATTGTTCTTATGAAGAAGCAGAAGAAAAATTCAATGAAGCAAATCAAGATGTCAAACTGGCGATTGTAATGCTTC
The DNA here is from genome assembly GCF_036648155.1 of Lactococcus sp. Classification (NCBI taxonomy): domain Bacteria; kingdom Bacillati; phylum Bacillota; class Bacilli; order Lactobacillales; family Streptococcaceae; genus Lactococcus; species Lactococcus sp. The sequence goes on from NZ_JAVXIY010000006.1 coordinate 144,059, forward strand.
TCACTGACTGTGCTGCAGAAGAAGGAAAGACAAAACTAGTTAAAGCAAATGGTTTTGTGAAAAATACTCTGAATTAAGAATTCACCCTTTTAAGGTAGAAAAAGGAGCAAAAATGGCGGAAGAAAAAATAGCTCGTATTGCAAGAGAGATTTATGAAAATGTTGGCGGAACACAGAATGTCAAAAAATTGATTCATTGCATGACTCGTGTTCGGATGACCATTATTGACGATTCTAAAGTTAATCTCGCAGGCCTAAAAGCGATTGACGGGGTAATGGGCGTTGTTGAAGATGAAACACTTCAAGTTGTTATAGGACCTGGAACAGTAAATAAAGTTGCACAAGCAATGGTCGACACAGTTGGCGTAAGATTGGGAGAAGCTTTTCCAAATGCAGAAGGTCAGTCAATCGACGATTTAATGGCAAAAACAAAATCGGAAGCTAAAGAAAAGTATAATAAACCCTCAAAATTTAAGGCAGTATTAAATACAATTTCTAAAATATTCGTTCCCTTGATTCCAGCCTTTGTTGGTGCTGGTTTAATTGGAGGATTAGCCTCTGTATTAGGTAACTTGGTCACTGCTGGAACTTTAGATGCAGCAACTTGGGCACAGTTTATTACTGTTCTTAAGATTATTCAATCTGGAATCTTCTCTTATTTGGCTATTTATGTCGGAATAAACTCAGCTCAAGAATTTGGTGCGACTCCAGCTCTTGGTGGGGTCATCGGTGCTGTTTCTCTACTAACAGGTATGAATCCAGAGCTTCCTCTAAAGAATATTTTTAACGGAAGTGCTCTTTCAGCCGGTCAAGGTGGGATTATCGGTGTAATCTTTGCAGTTTGGCTATTATCAATTTTAGAAAAACAATTGCGTAAATTTATTCCTGATTCAATTGATATTATTGTTACACCTACGATTGGTTTATTAGTGATTGGGTTTGCAGAAATCTTTGCTATTATGCCAATAGCAGGCGTCATTTCTTCAAGTTTGGTAGGAGCAATTAATTTTATTCTTCAAGTTGGTGGTGGCGTTTCTGGTTTTGTGCTTGGTGTTCTCTTTTTACCAATGGTTATGTTTGGTTTGCACCAAATTTTGACTCCGATTCATTTAGAAATGATTGCCAAAACTGGTTCAACTCAATTATTGCCAATTCTAGCCATGGCTGGTGCTGGTCAAGTCGGTGCTGCGATTGCACTTTGGCTTCGTTTGAGAAAAGATAAAGAATTTGTTGAACTTGTAAAAGGAGCTTTGCCAGTTGGAATATTAGGTATTGGTGAACCTTTAATTTATGGAATTACGCTTCCTCTTGGTCGTCCCTTTATTACGGCCTGTATTGGTGGAGGGATTGGTGGGGCCATTATTGGTTCTTTAGGTCAAGCAGGTGCCATTGCCATTGGGCCTTCAGGTCTTGCTCTCCTTCCGCTTATTGCCAATGGAAAATGGTGGGTATATCTTCTCGGTCTCTTGGGTGCTTATGTGGGTGGATTTATCGCAACTTATCTCTTTGGGATTCCTAAAGATGCTAAGGAAAAAGCGGATAATTATGGAAAATCCGTACAAATGGAAACTCTCCAACCTACATTACGTGTCGTAACGACGCCAGAATTTTCTAGCTCAGTAATCAGTTCACCACTTGATGGTAATGTAAAAGAACTTTCTTCAATTGAGGATGAAGTTTTCTCAAGCGGAATGTTGGGTAAAGGAGTGGCAATTGAACCAACGAATGGAGAAATTGTGTCTCCAGTTAACGGAGTAGTCTCAACTGTCTTTCCAACTAAACATGCTATAGGTTTGACCAGTGATGAAGGGGTAGAAATATTAATTCATATTGGCATGGATACTGTTGCTTTAAATGGTGAAGGATTTGAAAGTTTTGTTAAGCAAAATGACCGTGTTAGAAAAGGTGATTTATTAGTTCGAGCTGATTTTGAAAAAATAAAAGCAGCAGGCTTGTCTACAATTACACCAGTTGTTATTACTAATTCGGATACTTACAGAGAAATTATCATTACACATGGTGCAACAATAAGTAAAGGTCAAGAAATTTTCACAGTAAAAGCATAAAAGTTAGAGGTTGGTTTATACCAACCTCTTTGTTATAATGAAATAAGAATGGAGAGGATACATGGATACTTTACTTATCATCAGGCAAAATTATTCTAACTTTACAACAGTTGAGAAAAAAATAGCCGACTATATTTTTGAAGTCGGAGAAAAAATGTTAGAAAAAAGTGCGCAAGAGGTAGCGAGTGAAATTGGAAGTTCTTCGGCGGCTTTAGTAAGATTTTCCAGAAAGTTGGGTTATGATGGATTCTCACAACTTAAACAAAAATTGAGTGCCTCCTATGCTGTTCATGAAGATGATGAAGATTATTATAAAGAAGTAAATGACTCTGAAACACCGTCCTCAATCAAGAATAAACTAAAAGTTCGGGTTAATCATATGGTGGAAACGACCAATGCAGCCTTATCAGATGATGAAATCATGGCGGCTGTCGCTTTAATTGATGAAGCAGAAAGTATTTTTGTATTTGGTATTGGAGCATCATCTATGGTTGCTCAGGATATTTTTCAAAAGTTTAGTCGAATTGGAAAGCAAGTTTTCTTTATTCAAGATGCTCATTTATTTGTTTCATCTCTTTCGATTTCGGATAGAAAAACAATTTTTATTGGCATTTCGATGAAGGGAGAAACAAAAGAAGTAATTGAACTGGCACGAGTCGTAAAAGGGATGAAAATTCCAATTATTGCTATCACTTCAAGAGAAGAATCGACACTCGGACAGATGTCAGATTATATCCTTCATTCAGTTTCTGGAGAAGATTATCAAATGCGTACGGCTGCCACCATGAGTTTGATGGCACAACTTTATGTTGTGGACATTCTTTTCTATATGTTTGTATCAGAGCATTTTACCGAGAGCTATGATAAGTTAGAAAAGACACGAGATGCAATTAAATTATTGGAAGAAAAATGATAGAGCCGAAATTTACTGATGATGAGTTGATTTCTGCAATTTTTTTCACAATGTGATAAAATAGACCATGTAAAAGATGGATTAAAAGTCCAAAATTTAAGAGGCTTAAAAGGCCCTATAAGGAGAATTAGAATGTCACGTAAACCAATTATCGCTGGTAACTGGAAAATGAATAAAACTTTGTCAGAAGCACAAGCTTTTGTTGAAGCTGTTAAAAATAACTTGCCTTCATCTGATAATGTTGAATCAGTTATCGGTGCACCTGCTCTTTTCCTCGCTCCTATGGCTTACCTTCGTCAAGGTTCAGAATTGAAACTTGCTGCTGAAAATAGCTACTTCGAAAATGCTGGAGCATTCACTGGTGAAAACAGCCCAGCTGCAATCGTTGACCTTGGTGTTGAATACATCATCATCGGTCACAGCGAACGTCGTGAATATTTCCACGAAACTGACGAAGACATCAACAAAAAAGCAAAAGCAATCTTCGCTGCTGGAGCAACTCCAATCCTTTGTTGTGGTGAAACTTTGGAAACTTTTGAAGCTGGTAAAACAGCTGAATGGGTTTCAGGTCAAATCGAAGCTGGTCTTGCAGGATTGACTGCTGAACAAGTTTCAAACTTGGTTATTGCTTATGAGCCAATCTGGGCAATCGGAACTGGTAAAACTGCGACAAACGAAATTGCTGACGAAACTTGTGGTGTTGTCCGTTCAACAGTTGAAAAACTTTACGGAAAAGAAGTTTCAGAAGCTGTACGTATCCAATACGGTGGATCAGTAAAACCTGAAACAATCGAAGGATTGATGGCTAAAGAAAACATCGACGGTGCCCTCGTTGGTGGAGCTTCACTTGAAGCTGATAGCTTCCTTGCATTGCTTGAAATGTACAAATAATTTTTAAATTATGGGTTGAATGAAAGTACTGACAATTCTGTCAGTACTTTTTTCGAGCTTTTTTGAGCTTTTGTCATAGAATAGAATTTTACAGATATGCTAGTATCTCTATCAGTAAATTTTTTGATAAAATAAATAGATGACATCTATTTAAGGGGAGAAAAAATGTGTACTAGTTTTCAACTAAAATCAAGTGATGGTGGCCTAGTTTTTGCAAGAACAATGGATTGGCACCCATTTAAGGCAGAAGCACTGGTTCTGCCTAAAAATTATGAATGGACAAGTGTTTACAATGGGAAAAAAATGACAAATCCTTATGCAATTCTTGGTGTTGGAAATAGTGAAATGCGTCAACATGCTGATATTTCTGACGGGGTCAATGAATATGGCTTAGCAGCTCAAAAATTAACCTTTTCGAATCAGTCAGATTATGCTAGGGAAGGAGAAGCTGGGAAAATTCAACTCGCTGCTTTTGAATTTTTACTTTGGTTATTAGGAAACTGTCGTTCAATTGAAGAAGTTCGTCAGAAGATTGATACTGTCCAATTAATGACCGATGAAAATTCAACTTTCAAATTTGGCCGAAATGATTTGCATTTTTCGGCAACGGATTCGAGTGGTCAAATGATAAATATCGAACCACATGGTGGACGTCTGATCATTTCAAATAACTCGATAGGTGTGGTCACCAATGCTCCCAAATTTGAAAGAGAAGTTGAAAAATTAACCACTTATATGGATCTGAATATACTGACAGAGCCATCAGTAAAAAATAATAATCCCAATCAAATTTCGACTGGGAGTTTCAATGGGAAGCCAGTATTTCCTGGTGGATTTACACCGACTTCCCGATTTATTCGGGCCGCTATCTATAAAGAAAGAGCCATTTATCCTAAAAATGAACAGCAAAATATTATTGAAGCTTGGCATATTTTAAATGGGGTGACTGTCCCTAAATCAGAGGGCCGCTCAGGGACTTATACTGTCTATCGAAGTGCAGTTGAGGTGACGAGTCGAAGACTTTATTTACAAACTTATGAGGATCTAAGCGTTCAAGTCTATCGTTTCCCAGAAGAACTCTAGTCCTAAAATTTTGCTATAATAAAGCAAGATTAATAGGAGAAATTAATGCATTTTATTGTTATATTAGGGGCGCTCATTTCGTTGTCCTTTACAAGCACTTATCTTGTTGCTAGCATTCGCGGTCGTGTTAAACCCAATAAAATTACCTGGTTAATATGGGGCATTGCTCCACTAATTAGTACAGCTGCATCATTATCAACAGGAGTTTCTTGGGCGAGTTTACCAGTGTTTATGGCCGGTTTTGGGCCAATCTTAGTATTTACGGTTGCTTGTTTTAATAAGGCTGCTTATTGGAAAATGGGAAAATTTGATTATATTTGTGGTTTTGTATCAATTTTAGCTTTAGTTGCTTGGTACATGACCAAGAGCCCAAATGTTGCTATTTTGTTAGCGATTCTCTCAGATGCTTTAGCGGCACTTCCAACTCTGATTAAAGGTTGGAACTTCCCAGAAACCGAAAAGGGATTCTTGTTCTTAGGAAGTCTCTTTTCAGCAAGTACAAGTTTTACAGAAGTTCATCAGTGGAAACTTACAGAAGTTGCTTTTCCGATTTATCTCATTATCCTTAGTTTGACAATGATGTTTCTAATTGAAGGCAGAAGAAATTATTTAAAGCGTAAAAAAGTACTCTAATGAGTACTTTTTTTAGTTGATTTGCCAGTGAAATTAACAAGAAGTGCATAAAATGGATTGATTTGATTGTTATAGATGACATACATAATTATAATTAATTCAGTCATATTTTTTGGTCTTTCTAAGCAGTCAATTAAAGGATTCATCTAAGATAATATGAACATAATAAAATGTAATTAATATGTTTGTTTTGGTATATCCTTGAAAAAAATCAATAGTTTAAGTAGAATGTACTTAGTAGCTGACAGATTTGGATAATTTATAAGAGGAATAAAGAAGTCAATTACTAAATCAGGTGAGTATAATAAATCGTACAAAGTTGTTCAAAGGGGACTTAGAGTGAGAAAATATCAAGAAGAAAATGTATATGAGGCTTTTAATAAGCGATTAGACTACATTTGCAATTATTTTGATCATTTAATTGTTTCCTTTTCGGGAGGGAAGGACTCCGGAGTGATGTTAGAACTCGTTCATCGTTACTACGAAGAAAATGAATTAGAGGCAAAAGAAATTAAAGTTTCTGTTTATTATCTTGATTACGAAGGAAATTATCAAGAAACAAAAGACTACATTGAGCGTTCAATGGAGAAATATCCTAGTTTTGACTATTATCACATCTGTATGCCTGTTTCAGCTTCTTGTGGTATCTCAATGTCTCAATCAACTTGGTTACCTTGGGATCCGGAACATCCAGAACTCTGGTTAAATCCCATTCCTAAAGGAGCAATTCATCTTCAAAATCATAATTTCCCCTTTTTTCAAGTTGGAATGTCAGACTATGATTTTCAAAGTAAGTTTTGCCAGTGGCTTCATCAAGAAACAAAAGCAGAAAGAACCGCTGTTCTTGTTGGAATTAGAGCTCAGGAAAGTTTGAATCGTTTTAATGCCGTGACTCGTGAAGAAACTTTTTCACGATTTGGGATGACCAATTATAGTCATCGTATTTTTCATAATATCTTCAATTTTTATCCAATGTATGATTGGCTATTTGAGGATGTTTGGGTAGCAAATGCAAAATTTGGCTTTGACTATAATCATTTATATGATTTATATTTTCAAGCTGGTGTTCCCTTTAAAAGTATGAGAGTTGCTAATCCATTTCATCAGTGTGGAGTCGCCTCTCTAAAACTTTATCAAGCTTTAGAACCTGAGACTTGGGGGAAATTAATGGGGCGTGTCAATGGAGCAAATTTTGCGGCTCTTTATGGCGGGACGGTCGCTCTTGGTTATCGGGGAGTTACCCTGCCTAAAGGACACACTTGGGAAAGCTATGTCAATTTCCTTCTTAAAACTCTTTCGAAAGAAATGCGGCAAGTTTATCTTAAAAAATTTCAAAGTTCATTGACTTATTGGACCAAAAACGGTGGGGCCCTTCCAGAAAAAGTAGTTCGTGAACTTGAAGAAACAGACTTACAATTTGAAAACCTGGGAAATCCGAAAAATAATCGAAATTATAAACAGAAATATAAGGTTATTCGTTTCAAAAAATACCCCGACGATGTTCCAATCAAAAACTTTAGGCTGGTTCCTTCTTATAAGAGAATGTGTATCACAATTTTAAAAAATGATACTTCTTGCCAGTACATGGGTTTTGGTCAAACTAAAGATGAATTGCAAAAGAAAAAGGAGGCCATGAAAAAATGGGAGAGCTTTTTATAAGCCCAGCTTATCAAGTGCAACGTGTTCCAATTGAGAAAATCAGAGCCAACTCATATAATCCAAACAAGACTGCACCATCAGAGTTCAAACTATTAGAGCGTTCTATCTTAGAAGATGGCTATACGATGCCAATCGTTTGTTATTATGATAAAGAAAAAGATATCTATGAGATAGTGGATGGTTTTCATCGATATCTAGTCATGAAAAATTCGCCAGAAATTGCTCAAAGAGAACAAAATTGCTTACCAGTGTCAATCATTGACCGTCCCTTAGAAGACAGAATTGCGAGTACCATTCGCCACAATCGTGCTAGAGGGACTCATTCTATTGAATTAATGACGCAAATCGTTCAACAATTGGTTGAGGCAGGATTGAGTGACCGTTGGATAATCACAAATATTGGGATGGATAAAGAAGAATTACTAAGATTAAAGCAATTGAGTGGTTTGGCCTCTCTGTTTAAAGGAGGAGATTTTTCAAGATCTTGGGAATGGGATAGCGAAGAATGATTAAATAGAGGAGCGAAAGCTACCCTATTTTTTATTTCTGAAAAATTTTTGAAAAAATATTTCTATTTTAAAATGAAGTAGCTTTTACTAGGTATGATATAATAGGGCAAGTATTTATGTTTTACATTGGAAAAATTATTTTCCATTATATTTCATTGAGTAGGAAAAAACTTTTGAAGGGAAGTATTAATGTTTCAAAAACCGAACTCAGCATATTTTCATATTCCTTTTTGTTCTCATATCTGTTATTATTGCGATTTTGCCAAGGTTTTGATGACAGGACAACCTGTTGATGCCTATATTGAGGCAATCATTGAAGAATTCCAAGGTCTTAAAATAAAAAAATTGAAAACGGTCTATATCGGTGGAGGAACACCGAGTGTTTTATCAGCTCAACAACTTGACCGTTTGTTAACTGCAATAGCTGACCAATTGGATTTAGATTTTTTAGAAGAATTTACTGTAGAGGCAAATCCGGGAGATTTATCAGACGATGTGATTAAAGTTTTAGCTCATTCTGCTGTCAATCGAATTTCGCTTGGTGTTCAAACTTTTAATAATACTTTATTGAAAAAAATTGGGCGAACTCATACTGAAGCTCAAGTCTATGATTCAATTGAACGCTTGAAAATGGCTGGTTTTGAAAATATCACCATCGATTTAATTTATGCACTCCCCGGACAGACGATGGAAATGGTCAAATCAGATGTTGATAAATTTTTGGCTCTTGATCTTCCACATGTTGCTTTATATAGTTTGATTTTAGAAGACCATACCGTTTTTATGAATCGTCAACGCCGTGGCCTTTTACGCTTGCCAAGCGAAGATAAAAATGCAGATATGTATGAATATATCATGGATATCTTAGCTCAACATGGTTACCAGCATTATGAAGTTTCAAATTTTGGTCGCCCAGGTTTTGAAAGTAAGCATAATATAACTTATTGGGATAATGAAGAGTATTATGGAATTGGTGCTGGAGCATCAGGTTATTTAGCTGGTGTTCGATATAAGAATTATGGACCAGTGCATCATTATCTTAAAGCAGCGGCAAATGATAAAAGAGTGAGTGAAGAAGTCTTAAGCAAAAAATCTCAAATTGAAGAAGAGATGTTTCTAGGTCTGCGTAAAAAATCAGGAGTTCTGGTTGAAAAATTTGAAGCAAAATTTAATTGTTCTTTTGATAAACTATATGGAGAACAAATTACAGAGCTCATCAAACAGAAGTTATTATATGATGACCGAGAAAGAATTCATATGACTGACAAAGGGTTTGAACTAGGAAATAATGTCTTTGAAAAATTTTTACTCGATGATGTTAATTTTTAATGCTATAGTGATGAATTTTTGTGAAAAAAATGTTACAATATAATTAATGAAACCTAAAATGAGACGTAAACTTAAAAAAATGGGAGCTTTTATCTTCACAGCAACCATGATTGCAATGATCGCCTTACTTGGTTTAGTACGAATTCGACCGATAGAACCTCCTAAAAAAGCAGCAAATGAAAAGATTGTTGTTAATCATATTTTGGATGAAAAGGTGCTGAATTTGAATAAACCAGTTGTCGACCTTTCGGGTTGGCAACGTCCTGAAGATATTGATTATAATACCTTGAGTCAGCATGTGATTGGTGCGGTTATACGGGTCAATGGTTCTTATGGTCATGCTGATAATTCAGCAAGCAAGGATGGAGAAGATACTGCTTATAAACAGCATATCAAGGCTTTTCAAGAGCGAGGGATTCCAACGGCAGTCTATGCTTTTGTAACTGGTAAAAATACTACAGAAATGAAGAAGCAAGCAAAAGACTTCTATCGTCGTGCAAGTCCCTATAAACCAACTTATTATTGGCTTGATGTTGAAGTTACCAATATGAAAAACATGAATGAAGGAATCGAGGCTTTTCGCGCGGAATTAGAAAAGCAAGGGGCTAAAAATATTGGGATTTATGCACAAGATTGGTTCTTACGGGATAATCAAATAAAAGTTGATAAGTTCAAAGCAATTTGGATTGCTGCTTATGGGCGAAATACAGGCTCATGGGACGCATCACCAGAGACAAGTTTAAGTTACAAAATGCAACAATTTACTGACCAAGGAACAGTGCCTGGTTATTCAGGAAATGTTGATTTAAATATGGTTAATAATCAATCGAATTATAATGAATTATTTAAAAATCAAAAATAATATTTTTCTTCCAAGTGATTTGCTTTCTCTTGGAAGTTTTTTTATCAGGACTGATGCAAATAAATTTGTTATAATGAATCAAATAGTAATTAAGGAGTTGTCATGACTGAAAAATTTATAAGACCAAGCAAGGATGAATACTTCAAAGAAATAGTTCAAGTGGTTGCGAAACGTTCTACTTGTAACCATGCCCAAGTTGGAGCTTTATTAGTGAGTCCAAATGGTCAGCTGCTTTCAACGGGTTATAATGGTGCCGTTTCTGGGATGCCTCATTGTACTGACATTGGATGTACAGAGGATAAATATGGGCATTGTGTTGCCACCGTTCATGCAGAACAAAATGCAATTGCTCAAGCTGCCAAACATGGGGTATCGCCTGAGGGAGCAATTTTATACACCACATTGTTCCCTTGTCTTGCCTGCCTGAAACTCGTCGTAGCTGCTGGGGTGAAAGAAATCAAATATATTGATGAATATCATGCCAAAGACCCTTATGAAGAACTACTGATTGACACGTTAGAAATTGCTTGTAATAAGATTTGATTAGATAAGCTGTTTGAATTAGTAAATCACTGACGAGTAAATGAGCAATTTATGAAAATTGCTCTTTTTTTTGCTAAAATAGAAAGCGAGGTTATCATAAAATGGGTATAAAATATCAACAAAATTATCAAGTTCCTTTCTATGAAAGTGATGCTTTTAAAAAAATGCGAATTTCAAGTCTTTTGGCCGTGGCCTTACAGATTTCAGGTGAGCAGTCGACAACTCTTGGGCGTTCTGATGTTTGGGTTTTTGAAAGATATGGCCTTTTCTGGGCAGTTATTGAATATGAACTAACTATTCACCGTCTACCAGAGTTCAACGAAAAAATTATCATCGAAACAGAAGCAACAAGTTATAATAAATTCTTTTGTTATCGTAATTTCTCATTTTTAAATGAAAAAGGGGAAGTTTTAGTTGAAATTCGTTCAACTTGGGTTTTAATGGACAAAGAAACAAGAAAAATTGACCGTGTGTTGGATGAAATTGTTGACCCTTATGAATCTGAAAAAGTGTCAAAAATTTCCCGTCCTCATAAATTCCTTAAATTAGAGCAATTTGGTGAAACACGACAAATTGTTTATCCTGTTCGATTTTCTGCTTTAGACATGAATGGTCATGTTAATAATGCTAAATATTATGATTGGGCAGCTGATATGATTGACTTTGATTTCCGTAAAGAACATCAACCAAAACATGTCTTCATCAAATACAACCATGAAATTCTTTATGGTGAAGAAATAAAAGCTTTGATGTCTTGGAAAGATGAGGTTAGCCATCATAATTTTAATGACGGAAGCACTCAAATTGAAATTCATTGGGGGAAAATTTAATGACAGTTCTGTCAGTAGATTTTTAATGATAAAAATTAGAAGAGAATAAAAATGACAAATAAAAAATATGGTGGTTACTTGATTGACCTTGATGGAACAATTTACTTAGGAAATAAACGGATTCCTGCCGGTGAAAATTTCATTCACCGTCTGCAAGAAGCCCAAATTCCTTATCTTTTAGTGACTAATAACACCACTAAGACACCGCGCGTGGTTCAAAAACGTTTGAGTCAACACTTTAATATTGAGACTCCATTTGAAACAATTTATACTGCAAGCCTAGCCACTGTTGATTATATGAACGATTTGGGTTTAGAAAAAACAGTCTATATTATTGGTGAAGATGGACTTAAAGAAGCAATTTATGAGGCAGGTTACAAAAAAGACCGTGAAAATCCAGCTTATGTTGTTGTTGCTTTAGATACTGATTTAACTTATGAAATGTTGGTTTTGGCGACGCTTGCCATTCATAAGGGGGCAAAATTTATTGGAACAAATCCAGATTTAAACTTGCCAAATGAACGTGGATTGACTCCCGGTGCTGGAGCATTGATTAAAATGCTTGAAGCGGCAACACGAGTTGAAGCGACAATTATTGGGAAACCTGAAGCAATCATTGCTGACAAAGCCGTTGAAAAACTCGGACTTCCTAAGTCTGACTTGTTGATGGTCGGAGATAATTATCTGACAGATATTCATACAGGAATTAATAATGGTATTGATAGTCTACTTGTGACGACAGGATTTACCAAAGCTGAAGAAGTACCAAACCTTCCAGTTCCACCAACTTATGTGGTGTCTAGTTTGGACGAGTGGGAAGTCTAAACTTTCCATCAACTCTGTCAGTAATTTTATAACTTACAAAATAGTTACTGACCATTTCATCAGCAGTTCTTGCAGGTTTTGGTTTACTGCGGTTCTGCTATATTTTCGTCAGTAACTTATTGAATACTTTAGGAGAAGCTATGCGAGATAAACTCATTTTTGGATTAAGTATTATATGGATTATTGCTTTTTCCATAACTTTAACTATTTTTCTCGCTATTCCCTTGTTTTTTGGCGAAATCTTTTGGTATCGTTTGACTGATTTAGTACAAATGAGTGTTGGAAAAATCTGGCACAATTTCCTTATTTTGATGAATTATTTAATTAATCCTTTAGAGAATAAGTTGTCTATGCCTGATTTCCCCTCGTCAGCAAGTGGACTCCATCATTTTGCGGAAGTAAAAAATTTGTTCATGCTTGTTTTCTTTCTGACAATTATATTAATCCCAGTATTTATCCGATTTATCAAAGAAAATCTTTCTTTAGTTTTTCATAATGCGATTCGAGTTGTCATGATTTTTCCATTGACGATTGGAATCATTGCTTGGCTGATTGGCTTTGACCAGTTTTTTGTAGCTTTTCATGAAGTATTATTTCGTGATAATAGTTGGCTCTTTGACCCGATGACTGATCCAATCATCAGTGTCCTACCTGAACAATTCTTCATGCACACATTTTTGATTTTTCTACTCGTATATGAATTAAGCTTTTTCATAATTTATCGTCGTGGAACTTTCTTTTTCAATAAAAAGCGCTGATAAGTTTGTCAGTGTTTTTTATTGTTTGCTATTTCCGAACGTTACACTCCATTTTTTCATGTAAATAAGGTAAATTACTCATAAATCCGTTTAATTGAGATAAAATGAATAAGGAAGGTTGAGCAAACAGAGATTTTATAATCGCTCAACTAGTGAAACCCGTAGGGTTTGGTCGGTCTTTTCTGTAAATCAAATCATTAATGAGTTCATAGGCTAAGAAATACTCAGAAATAGCCTACTCACACTCCAAGGAGAAATTACAATGAATAACCTAAACTCAGTATTTGACTACGAAGACATTCAACTTATCCCAAATAAATGTGTCATTAACAGTCGCTCAGAAGCAGACACAAGCGTTAAACTAGGCAACTATACTTTTAAATTGCCGGTCGTACCAGCGAATATGCAAACGATTATTGATGATAAAATTGCTGAAATGCTTGCAAAAGAAGGTTATTTCTACATCATGCACCGTTTTGAAGCAGAAAATAGAGCCGCTTTTATCAAGAAGATGCACAAAGATGGTCTGATTGCCTCAATTTCTGTCGGTGTTAAAGCAGACGAACATGCCTTTATTCGTGAAATCTCAGCAGAAGCTCTCATTCCGGAATTTATCACGATTGATATTGCTCATGGTCACGCAGACTCTGTCATCAAAACCATTCAATTAATTAAACGTCTCATGCCCCAAACATTTGTCATTGCAGGGAATGTTGGAACACCAGAAGCTGTTCGTGAGCTCGAAAATGCCGGAGCAGATGCAACTAAAGTTGGGATTGGCCCTGGTAAAGTTTGTATCACGAAAGTTAAAACTGGATTTGGTACAGGTGGTTGGCAGCTTGCTGCGGTAAAATGGTGTGCTAAAGCAGCTAGTAAACCAGTTATTGCAGATGGTGGAATCCGTACACACGGTGACATTGCTAAATCAATCCGCATGGGTGCGACGATGGTCATGGTTGGTTCTCTTTTTGCTGCCCATGAAGAATCTCCAGGGCAAACAGTTGAACGTGACGGACAACTTTTCAAAGAATACTTTGGTTCAGCTTCCGAATATCAAAAAGGTGAACATAAAAATGTGGAAGGCAAGAAAATTCTTCTTCCGCACAAAGGCTCACTAAAAGATACTTTAAAAGAAATGGAAGAAGACCTCCAAAGCTCAATTTCTTATGCTGGTGGTCGTGATTTGTCTGCGCTTACTAAAGTCGATTATGTAGTCGTTAAAAATTCAATTTGGAATGGTGATGCTATTTAGTAAGCATTTTCTTTCCCATTGTTCGGGAATACCAGAACTTATGCTTGAAAAACTTTAGCATTTAGTCTATAATAGAACAATCTTATTTATACCTAGAATATGGCTGGGCGTTTCTACCTCGTACCGTAAATGCGAGACAATAAGGAAATTCGATTTTTCAATAAATTTAATTTCTTTTTTGCATATTTGAAACGTCTTGTTATTTTTTATAACGAGACGTTTTTCTCACCTGTGGGCACAGATGAGAAAAAATTTTTTTAAGGAGAGAATAATGAAGTTATTAGAAGACCGCATTCATACAGACGGTCAAGTATTAGGACAAGATATTCTTAAAGTTGACCGCTTTTTGACACACCAAGTGGATTATCAATTGATGAAGGAAATCGGGAAGCGTTTTGCACAAGTTTATGCAGATGCCGGAGTTACAAAGGTTGTAACGATTGAAGCAAGTGGGATTGCCCCTGCTTTATATGCTGCTGAATCACTCAATGTTCCAATGATTTTTGCTAAAAAAGCTAAAAATGTGACCATGAATGATGATTTATTGATTACAGAAGTTTATTCTTTCACTAAAAAATTAACTTCTACCGTTCAAATTTCAAGTAAATTGATTGAAGAGGGCGATAAAGTCTTGATTATTGATGACTTTTTAGCCAATGGACAAGCAGCACTTGGTTTGGTTCATTTGATGGAACAAGCCAAAGCAGAAGTTGTTGGTCTAGGAATGGTGATTGAAAAATCTTTCCAAGATGGACGTCAAAAACTTCTTGATCAAGGAATGAAACTTACCAGTCTTACCCGGATTGAGAAGTTTGAAGATGGTAAAGTAATCTTCGCCCCAGCGGACGATATCGCTTTCGATTAAAACTAAGCAATAAGCAATTAAAAAGAATAAAAAAAAGAAAAATTTAAGGAAAATCAAAATGCCTCATAAAAATGAACAAAGCCAGGAGCAAAGTAACTCTAAATCTGCTGTCTTGGGACTCCAACATCTGTTGGCCATGTATTCAGGGTCAATTCTTGTCCCAATTATGATTGCTGGAGCTTTAAATTACTCGGCTACGCAATTAACTTATTTAATTTCAGCAGATATTTTCATGTGTGGTTTGGCCACTTTCTTGCAACTACAAATGCGTAAGCATTTTGGGATTGGTTTACCAGTAGTCCTTGGGGTAGCCTTTCAATCTGTTGCTCCTTTGATTATTATTGGACAAAGACATGGTTCAGGAGCTATGTTTGGTTCATTGATGGTTGCCGGAGTTTTCGTTATTTTGATTTCAGGAATTTTCTCTAAAATTCGTAAACTCTTTCCACCAATTGTCACTGGTTCAGTAATTACAACAATCGGTTTAAGTCTTATTCCTGTGGCAATCGGAAATATGGGAAATAACGTTGAGAAGCCAACTATTCAAAGTTTAATTTTAGCTGTTTCTACTATTTTAATAATTTTACTCATTAATATTTTTACTACTGGATTTATTCGTTCTATTGCGATATTGATTGGACTCATTGTTGGGACAATCATAGCAGCAAGTATGGGTTTGGTTGACTTTTCTGTTGTTTCTCAAGCACCATGGGCACACCTTCCTCAACCTTTCTATTTCTCAGCACCGAAATTCTATCTGGCGGATTCCTTAATGATGATAATTATTGCTATTGTTTCATTGGTTGAATCAACTGGTGTTTATTTGGCTCTTGCCGACATCACTGGTGAAAATCTTGATGAAAAACGTTTACGTAATGGTTATCGTGCAGAAGGATTTGCTGTCTTTCTTGGAGGAATTTTCAATACCTTCCCTTACACAGGATTTTCACAAAACGTTGGTTTAGTGCAATTATCAGGAATTAAAACTCGTAAACCAATTTATTTTACTGCAGGATTTTTAATTATTTTAGGACTTATCCCTAAATTTGCCGCTGTTGCACAACTTATTCCTACTCCCGTTCTTGGTGGAGCAATGTTGATTATGTTTGGGATGGTCGCGACACAAGGGATTAGAATGTTAGCGAAAGTTGAATTTGAGGGTAATCAAAATCTTTTGATTGCCGCTGTTGCGATTGCGATGGGTGTCGGCTTTAACTCTACTAACTTGTTCACAGCTCTTCCAAGTTTCATTCAACCTTTTGTTTCTAATGGAATTGTGATGAGTACTGTTTCAGCGATTATCTTGAATTTGGTATTTAATCATGGAAAAAAAGATGAATTAGCTGCTGATGAAGCAAAATAAAAAAACACCATTTGGTGGTTTTTTTGTTATTTCAAATCTCTTTTAAATCGCGTTCAAACTTCTTTTCTGAGTAAACCTCGAGCGAACCGTCAGGCGCAAGGACTAGGTATTCTCCAAGGCTCCCAAAGGCTGGAATACGCACTTGATTGACTACGAGATAAATTATATCCGGATAGGCATTACTCATCTTATTTGGCGAGATATAAAGGTCTAACCAGTCCAAGTGTTTGATCTCATTACCTATAGTATGTTGGTCAGCTGAAAATTTTTGGGTCCTTCCACTAGCTATTAGTTTCTGCTTGCTTGCACTCTTCATAGGAATTGGCCAGACCAGGAAATCTGCCCTTTTTCAAAGGATTCAAGAACCCAAGGTTCATTTTCGGGTTTACTGGTGCTGATTTCCCAAAAATCTATAATTGTATTTCCTAATTTTGCTTTCATATCCTGCTCCTTATTTACCACTGTTCATAAAAAATAAAGCTCAAAATCAAGGGTCTTCGTTTGGCACCATTATAGCACTTCAAACTTCAACATACAATAGAAAAAAGCTCTGCAAATTTGCAAAACTTTTTGTAAATAAATATATAGTTAAAATTATTTTAACTTGTCTTTTTCATAAGTATGGACAAGTTCTAATCCACGGAATTCTTGTTGTTTGAGTGCTTCGTAGACGATCATGCATGCGCAGTTAGAAAGATTTAATGAGCGGACGTGTTCGTCATTCATTGGGATACGGATACATTCGTCACGGTGTTCGTGCATAAATTCTTCTGGTAATCCAGTATCTTCACGGCCAAACAAGAAGTAGTGGTCTTTTTCATCATCAGAATAGTCAATGTCAGAATAAACATGTTCTGCAAATTTACTGACCAAATAAAGTTGACCTCCGTCAGCAATTGAGTCCATAAAGTCTTGTAAATTTTTATGATAGACAATGTTTACTTTATCCCAATAGTCCAGACCAGCTCGTTTGAGATTTTTATCAGAGATTTCAAAACCAAAAGGTTCAATTAAATGTAAAACAGTATTTGTAGCTGCACAGGTACGAGCAATATTTCCTGTATTGAAATGGATACGAGGTTCAAAAAGAGCAATATGATTCATGTGATACACTTTCTTAATAACAAAAATTTTACTGACGGTTATGTCAGAACCCTTTGTACTTTCGTCAATAGGCTATGCGAGAATGTCAGCCAATAAAACAGAATTACGAGAGACATTTTACTTGCAGATATCAAACCGTCAGTAAATTAATTAAAGTAAAAAACAAAAAAACTAGACCCCTCGGAGTCAATCTCAGCAAGAAGTCTAGTTGGGGGACTAATTTGCTTTAATCATAACAGGAAAGATTGAAACAAATTAATATAATTGATATCATACCACTTCTTTTTGCATTTGTAAAGGAAAAACTTAATTTTTTTTATAAAAAACAAAATAATTGATTAAAAGGTGTACGGAGAACTGAACTTGTCAAAGCGAAAATAGCAAAATTTTGCTATAATAGAAAAAGTAAAAATCAATGAGAGGGGTTGCTATGATAATTGGAATATGGGCAGAAGATGAGCAAGGACTTATCGGAGAAGCTGACAAAATGCCTTGGTCTTTACCTGCTGAACAAAAACATTTTAAAGAAACAACCATGAATCAAGTGATTTTGATGGGACGAAAAACATTTGAAGGAATGAACAAACGTGTTTTGCCGGGGAGAATAAGTATTATTTTAACTCGTGACGAAACTTATCAATCTGAAAATGAAAAAGTTCTCATCATGCACAGCCCTAAAGAAGTTCTGGATTGGTATGATAAGCAGGATAAAGACTTGTTTATCACGGGAGGCGCTGAAATATTAGCCCTTTTTGAATCAGAACTTGAATTGCTTTATCGAACAGTTGTTCATGAAAAATTTCAAGGAGATACCTATTTCCCAACTCATTTTGACTTTGGGGAATTCAAAGTGGTTTCGGAAATTTTTCACGATAAAGATGAGCGAAATGCTTATACTTTTACGATTAAAAAATATGAAAAAGTGAAACAACCATGACAAAATCAATTTTTGGGCTTTTCACAGCTCTCCTTTGTTGGATTAGCATTGTCATTGCGATTCAATGCTTTAGAAAAAAACGTTGGGGCTTAGGAGTATTATTTTTACTTAATGCTTTTACTAATCTCGTAAATACTATTCATGCTTTTTCTGGAACTTTGTTTTAAAAGTAGTTAGAAAAAGTATGTGATATAAGTAAGCTAACGACGATCAGTTTTATAGGTTAGCACAATCAGGAAAAAATAACTATGTCAAATACACAAAATCCAAATATTCATTGCTCTTTCTGCGGAAAGAGTCAAGATGATGTAAAAAAGATGATTGCCGGTTCAGATGTTTATATCTGTAACGAATGTATCGAACTTTCAACTCGTATCTTGGAAGAAGAATTAAAAGAAGAACAAGATTCAGAGATACTTGAAGTTAAGACGCCAAAAGAAATGTTTGACCATTTGAATGAATACGTTATTGGTCAAGAAAAGGCCAAACGTGCGCTTGCAGTTGCGGTTTATAATCATTATAAAAGAATTAATTTTACAGCAAGTAAAATTGCTGAAGATATCGAACTACAAAAATCAAATATTCTATTAATCGGACCTACCGGTTCTGGTAAGACTTTTCTCGCTCAAACTTTAGCGAAATCACTCAACGTTCCATTTGCGATTGCAGATGCGACAAGTTTGACTGAAGCTGGTTATGTTGGAGAAGACGTTGAAAATATTCTCTTAAAACTTTTGCAAGCCAGTGACTTTAATATCGAACGTGCCGAACGTGGAATTATTTACATTGATGAAATTGATAAGATTGCTAAAAAATCTGAAAATGTTTCAATCACTCGTGATGTTTCGGGTGAAGGAGTTCAACAAGCCCTTCTGAAAATTATTGAAGGAACAGTTGCCAGTGTTCCACCACAAGGTGGACGTAAACACCCTAATCAAGAAATGATTCAAATAGACACCAAAAATATTTTGTTTATTGTTGGTGGAGCTTTTGATGGAATTGAAGAAATTGTCAAACAACGTTTGGGTGAAAAAATCATTGGTTTTGGTGCCAATAATAAAAAATTGAGCGATGAAGATTCTTATATGCAAGAAATTATCGCTGAGGATATTCAAAAGTTTGGGTTGATTCCTGAATTTATTGGACGTCTTCCGATTGTAGCTGCCTTAGAACGCTTAACTGAAGAAGACTTAATTCAAATTTTGACAGAGCCTAAAAATGCTTTAATTAAACAATATAAACAACTTTTGTTATTTGATAATGTTGAACTTGAATTTAAAGATGGAGCTCTTATGGCTATTGCGAAAAAAGCAATTGAGCGTAAAACAGGAGCGCGTGGGCTTCGTTCAATTATTGAAGAAGTGATGATGGATATTATGTTTGAAGTTCCAAGTCATGAAGAAATTACAAAAGTTATCATTACTGAAGCAGTTGTTGACGGAAAAGCTGAGCCAGAAATGATTCGAGAGGCCGATAAAAAATGACCATTAATACAAATAATCTGACAATAACAATTTCAGCAGCATCAAAAAAACAATATCCTGAAAACGATTGGCCAGAAATTGCCTTAGCAGGTCGTTCAAATGTTGGTAAATCAAGTTTTATTAATACTTTATTGAATCGCAAGAACTTTGCAAGAACTTCTGGTCAGCCAGGGAAGACACAGTTGCTCAATTTTTATAATATTGATGATCAACTTCATTTCGTTGACGTTCCTGGTTATGGTTATGCCCGTGTGTCAAAAAAAGAACGTGAAAAATGGGGCAAGATGATTGAAGAGTATTTGACAACACGTGAAAATTTAAAAGCGGTTGTTAGTCTAGTTGATATTCGTCATGAACCTTCAGAAGATGATTTGATGATGTATGAGTTTTTAAAATACTATCATATTCCAGTGATTTTAGTTGCAACCAAAGCGGATAAAGTTCCACGCGGTAAGTGGAATAAACATGAATCAATTATCAAAAAAGCAATGAAATTTGATAGTACAGATGATTTTATTATCTTTTCTTCAACCGATAAGACAGGAATTGAAGAAGCTTGGACAGCAATTTTGAAATATCTCTGAAAATAGTGCTATGAAGAGATTCATAGCCTTTTCTACACTTAAAAAGAGGAATTATGTACAAAATAAAACTTAATAATATGAAATTTAGAGCGCATATTGGTGTGCTTTCTGAAGAAAAAATTTTGGGTCAGAATCTTGAAATTGATGTAATTGTGGAAACGAATTTTGATTTCTCAGGGAAAGATGAATTAGATGAAACTTTGTCTTATGTAGATTTTTACGAAGCAACCAAAGCAGTTGTAGAGGCTTCGAAAGCCGATTTGATAGAACATGTTGCCTTTGAAATTATTCAGGCAGTAAAAGCAAGTTCAGAAGGGATTTCAGCAGTTGAGGTCCATCTTAGAAAATTAGCTGTTCCGATTGAAGGAATCTTTGATTCTGCTGAAATCGAGATGAGAGGATAAATTTATCTGCTAAGATAAACATTTAACAGACAAAGTAGGAGAACATAATCATAAAAGATTGTGTCTAAATGGAGGACTTATGCAAACAACTTATTTAAGCATGGGAAGTAATATTGGGGACCGTCAGTATTACTTACATGAAGCCATTCGTTTATTGGGAAAACACCCGAAAATTATGATTGAAAAAGTATCAAATTTTTATGAAAGTTCTCCAGTTGGTGGCGTCAAACAAGATGATTTTACAAATTTAGCTTTAAAGGTGGCCACACTACTTGAACCCTTAGAATTATTAGATTTTATTCATGAAGTTGAACTTTCTTTAAATCGTGAGCGAAAAATTCACTGGGGACCAAGAACAATTGATATTGATATTATTTTCTATGGAGATTCAGAAATTCAAGAAGAAAATTTGATTGTTCCACATAAAGAAGCTTTTAATCGTTTATTTGTTTTAAAGCCTATATTTGAGCTTTTAAGCAATGATTTTAAGTATTATGAGCCAATTCGCGAGGCGATTGCTAAACTTTCAGAAAGCGAGCAAGAACTGCATGTGATTGAAGAAGAAAAGTCTCCAAAAAGTCGTATTGAAGAAGCGGTCAAAGAAATTCTTTTTGCAGTGGGTGAGGATCCAAATCGAGAGGGATTGCTAGAAACGCCTGCCAGAGTGGCTAAAATGTATGAAGAAATTCTTTCATCACAACGTTTGACAAACTTTAATGAATACAAACTTTTTGAAATTGATTCTTCTAAGAATGATTCAATTGTACTGATTAAAGATATTCCATTTTATTCAATGTGTGAGCATCACATGCTACCATTCTTTGGAAAGGCTCATGTTGCTTATATTCCTGATGGTGGACGCATCATTGGATTATCGAAAATTCCTCGTTTAGTTAATTATGTTTCTCGTAAACTTTCGGTGCAAGAAAATATTACTCATGATATTGCCGATATTTTGACGGATATTTTAAAACCCAAGGGAGTGGCTGTTCTTGTTGAGGGACGTCACATGTGCGTGGAAATGCGCGGAGTGAAAAAAGTAAATTCGTTGACCAAAACTTCTTATTTCTTAGGTGAATTTAAAGAAAACAGCGAAAAAAGAATGGAATTTTTAGAAAGTCTTTTATGAAAATCTTAGAACTTAATCAAGAATCTTTTTCTTTAAAAAATATTGTGATAAAATTTGAAGAATTAAGTAATGATGAATTGACAGGCTTACAAAAAAAGCTTTATAGGATTGGAAGTCTTGCAAAACTGAGCGAATATAGTCTTCTAGCTGTTTTAACTATTGATGAGTTGGCAAAACTACTTAATCATTTGGAAAATATTGAAGTAAAAAATGAGCTTGAATTGATTTATAAACGGCATCAAATCAGTTGGTCAGGAAAAAATTTCAATTTTGATTTGACTAGAAAATCAATCGTTTACTCAATTGTTAATGTTACTCCCGATTCCTTTTATGATGGCAATCCAGATAATTTAAACATTTCCCATATTCTTAAAAGAGTAGAGTCCGATTTAGAAAATGGAGCATCTGTCCTCGAGTTAGGTGGAAAATCATCTCGTCCTGGTTATGCGGACATTAGTCCAGAGGAAGAATGGAGCAGATTAAAAGAACCCATTTCTCAAATTAGAAAGTATTTTCCAAAAGCTGTCTTAGCCGTGGATACGGATGAAGCTTATGTTATGGAAAGGGTGTTAGAGGCTGGTGTTGATATTATTAATGATATCGATGGTTTTGACACAGCAGATAAGCTAAAAGTGATTGAAAAGTACCAGCCAGCAGTGGTTGCCATGAATAATGGTCGGGCAGGTTTTAAGTATGCTGACAATGTTTATGAAGAACTTCCTTTATTTTTTAAAGATAAAAAAATCGAACTGACTCAGCTTGGACTGAATCCTGAAAAAATTTCTATTGACCCCGGAGTTGGTTTTTTCAATGGAGATTCAGGCTCTGATAGTCTTCAACGTGTTAAAACAACGGAACTTTTGAGCAGACTTGGTCTGCCGGTCATGATTGCGATTTCTCGCAAGTCATTTATGGGAAGACTCTTCAATGCTCAAGGAGAAGAGCGACTTTTTTCAAGTTTGATGTTAGAGGGACAAATGGTTGCTGACGGTGGACGTATCCTTAGAGTTCATGATGTGAAAGAAACGAAACGTTTGCTTGACGCAATTGAAATTTATAAGGAATTTTAATCATGAATGAGGATTTGATTTCTCAAATAAAAGAAGTGGTAACTGCTGAAAATCAGGAAAAATTGGTAAAAATTATTCAATTACTGGAAAGTTCAAATTATGAGTTACGTGGTAAAATTAACCCAGAGTTGCAACTTTCAGCCAGTGCTCTAGTTTTCAAAGAAGATAAATTGTTTTTTATTGAGCATCCTTATCAAAAGGAGCTCTTACTTCCTGCTGGGCATGTTGAATTGAAAGAAAGCCCGTTGGACACTGCGATTCGCGAGTTTCATGAAGAAACAGGTTTTTTTGCAAAAAAAATGGGTAAGCTAGTAGATGTTAATTTGATTGATATTCCATTTAATGAAATAAAAAATGAAAAAAAACATCGGCACATTGATTTTCGCTACCTCTTGGAGTTGGAAGAACAAGAAGCTGAGCTTGCTGAGCTACCTTTTTTTCTCCTTGAACTAGAAGAAGCACCAGAAGAGTTTAAAAAGTATTATCGTTATAAGAACATATAATAGAAAAGGTCAAAAATGTCTATTGAACAAGCATTAGAATGGATACATTCACGATTAAAATTTAATATTCGCCCAGGGCTAAATCGAGTTTCAGCACTTTTAGAATTATTAGGGAATCCTGAGGAATCTTTATCAATGATTCACATTGCTGGAACAAATGGGAAAGGATCAACTGTTGCCTTTACGCGTTCTATTTTTATGCAAGCTGGCTTAAAAGTTGCTTCTTTTACGAGTCCTTTTATTACGACTTTTGGTGAACGAATGTCTATAGATGCTCAACCAATTCCTGATGAAAAGTTAATTTATTATGTAAAGATGATTCAACCTTTAGTTGAGCAGCTTGATAATGATGCTGAGTTGACTGGAATTACTGAATTTGAAATTATTACCGCGATGGCTTTTAAATATTTTGCTGATGAAAAGGTTGATTTGGCGGTAATCGAGGTTGGCTTGGGTGGACTGCTTGATTCGACAAATGTCATTAGACCCGTTGTTTCTGGGATCACAACAATTGGCTTAGACCATATTGATATCTTGGGTTCAACGATTGAAGAAATCGCAGCTCAAAAAGCAGGTATTATTAAAGCTGGAATACCTGTTGTGGTTGGAAACATTGAATTAAAAGCCTTGCGAGTTATTTGGGAAGTTGCCAGAAAAAATACTGCGCGTATTTATCAGTATCCTTATGATTACCGCACCGAGTTAAAAGAGCATGAACATTTTGATTTCTTTGCAGGTCAAGAGGCAATTCTGGATTTGGAAAAATCTTTGATTGGCTTGCATCAAGTAGAAAACGCTGGAATGGCCATTGAATTGGCGCTCGTCTATGCGAATAAAGTTGGAATTAACTTGAATGAAGAGATTATTCGTGCGGGAATTCGTGAAGCTTTTTGGCCTGCTCGAATGGAAAAATTAGGCGAAAATCCTTTAATTTTACTTGATGGGGCTCATAATGTTCATGCCATGAATCGGTTGCTTGAGAACTTGGCAAAGGAATTTCCTGATAAAAAAATTACAATTATTTTTTCAGCTATTACCACAAAAGATATTAGGCAGATGATAAAAATGCTTCAAACGGTAAAAAATTCTCGCTTAATTTTGACAACTTTTGATTATCCTAAAGCTTTAGACTTGAAAGATTTTCGGTATTTAGAGGATGAAGGGGTTGAATTAGCACCAAGTTGGGAATTAGCGATTGTTCGTGCACAAAAAGCTTTAAATGAAGATGAGCTCTTATTAATCACTGGTTCACTCTATTTTTCATCACAAGTTCGTGAATTTTTGAAAAAAGAAAAGTAGTAAATAGAAGTAGTTTTCATTTTTGAAATTCATTAAATAGTTGTAAATCTTAAAAATTCGGCTATAATAAAATAGATTTAATAAATTCATTCTTTATTTGGGAGAATGACGAGGAGGAAAAGACAATTTTGATCGTATTAGCAGGTACTATTGGTGCAGGGAAATCAAGCCTAGCAAAGGCTTTAGGGGAACATTTGAAGACAGATGTTTTTTATGAAGCGGTGGATAATAATCCTGTCCTTGATCTTTATTATCAAGATCCTCAAAAATATGCTTTTTTATTGCAAATCTATTTTTTGAATAAACGTTTTGAATCAATTAAGATGGCTTATCGTCAGGATAACAATGTACTCGACCGTTCAATTTTTGAAGATGAACTTTTCTTAACTTTGAATTATAAAAATGGGAATGTGACGAAAACTGAATTGGAAATTTATCAAGATTTGTTAGCAAACATGCTCGAGGAACTTGATGGAATGCCAAAAAAACGTCCAGATTTATTGGTTTATATTGATGTTTCTTTTGAAACAATGCTTTCAAGAATTGCTCAACGGGGACGTTCGTTTGAACAAATTGAGAATCAAGAAGGTTTAAAAGACTACTATGCGCAAGTTCATGATGAATATCCTGATTGGTATAAAAATTATGATATTTCACCAAAATTGAGAATTGATGGAGATTCTATTGATTTTGTCAATAATCCTGAACATTTAGATGAAGTTTTGGGACAAATTGATGATGAATTAAAGAAACTTGATTTACTTTAAGCATAAATTTCTGTTTTGTAATTTACTGATTAATCTGTCAGTAAAATAGAAGCATTTAGATTTACTGACCATTCTGTCAGTAAATTTTTTTCTATAAAAATGGTATAATATTAAGAAATTATTCAAAAGTTATTTTTTGAATTATCTTAACATTTTATTTTAGATTTTAAAGGAGAACTGATGGCAGTAAATATAGCAATTTTGGGGTTTGGGACAGTTGGCACAGGGCTTCCAACTTTACTTTCAGAGAATAAAGAGAAATTAGCAAAAATATTGGATGAAGAAATCGTCATTTCAAAAGTTTTGATGAGAGATAATAAGGCAATTGAAAAGGCCAGAAGTCAAGGCTTTAATTATGATTTTGTCTTAAATTTGGACGATATTTTAGCTGATTCAGAAATTTCAATTGTCGTTGAGCTGATGGGACGAATTGAACCTGCTAAGACCTACATTACTCAAGCGATAGAAGCAGGTAAAAACGTCGTCACGGCTAACAAAGACTTGCTGGCTGTTCATGGGGTGGAACTTCGGAGTTTAGCTCAAAAACATCATGTAGCCCTTTATTATGAAGCGGCGGTCGCTGGGGGAATTCCTATTTTAAGAACTTTGGCCAATTCATTTTCATCTGATAAAATTACACATCTATTGGGAATTCTTAATGGAACAAGTAATTTTATGATGACGAAAATGAGTGAAGAAGGCTGGACTTATGATGAATCCTTGGCTAAAGCTCAAGAACTTGGTTATGCTGAATCCGACCCAACAAATGATGTAGACGGAATTGACGCCAGTTATAAATTAGCTATTTTAAGTGAATTTGCATTTGGAATGACGCTTGCGCCAGATGAAATTGCTAAATCTGGTCTGAGAAGCATTCAAAAAACTGATGTCGAGATTGCACAACAATTTGGTTATGTTTTAAAGCTGACTGGTGAAATTAACGAAGTTGATTCAGGAATTTTTGCCGAAGTTAGTCCAACTTTTCTGCCTAAATCACATCCACTCGCCAGTGTAAATGGGGTCATGAATGCTGTATTCATTGAATCAGAGGGCATTGGAGATTCAATGTTTTATGGTGCAGGAGCGGGTCAAAAACCCACTGCTACGAGTGTTTTAGCTGATATTGTCCGAATTGTTAAACGTGTCAAAGATGGGACAATCGGAAAATCATTTAATGAATATGCACGTTCTACAAGTCTAGCTAATCCCCATGATATTGAAAATAAATATTATTTTTCAGTTGAGACACCTGATTCAACAGGACAACTTTTACGCTTGGTTGAGCTATTTACAAGTGAAAATGTTTCTTTTGAACAAGTTTTGCAACAAAAAGGAAATGGCAAGCGGGCGGTTGTTGTGATTATTAGTCATAAAATTAATCGTGTTCAACTTTCGGCCATTCAAGATAAATTGAATCAAGAAAAAGATTTTAAATTACTTAATCGTTTCAAAGTATTGGGGGACTAATCAAATGAAAATTATTGTGCCAGCAACATCAGCAAATTTGGGCGCCGGTTTTGATTCAATTGGTATTGCCGTCAATTTATATTTGACAGTTGAAGTCCTTGAGGAAAGTCATGATTGGAAAATTGACCATGATTTAGGTGAAAATATTCCAACTGACGAAAGAAATTTATTACTGACCACGCTGTCAGCAGTTTTGGAAGACAAGAATGTCGCTCTGTCAGCAAAATATCATCTAAAAATGACTTCAGAAGTCCCTTTGGCAAGAGGTTTGGGTTCATCAAGTTCAGTCATTATTGCTGGAATTGAGTTGGCCAATCAGTTGGCAAAACTTAATTTGACTTCTGATGAAAAACTTAAGTTAGCTTGTGAAATTGAGGGGCATCCAGATAATGTTGCTCCAGCTCTTTTAGGAAATCTGGTTATTGCAAGTACTGTGGCTGGTAAAACAAATCATATTGTTTCTGATTTTCCTTCATGTGCACTTTTAGCTTTTGTTCCAGATTATGAATTAAAAACGGTCGAAAGTCGTAAGGTCTTACCCAATGAGTTAACTTATAAAGAAGCAGTTGCTGCCAGTTCTATTGCGAATGTACTGACAGCCAGTCTTTTGACAGATAATTTAGAAGTAGCAGGGCAAATGATGGAAGCTGACCGTTTCCATGAAAGCTATCGTGCTTCCTTGATTCCAGAGCTTCAGTTATTGCGAGAAATCGGTCATGAGTTTGGGGCTTACGGAACTTATCTGAGCGGTGCAGGTCCCACAGTGATGCTGCTTGTACCCGATGATAAGTTAACTTTACTGACAGAAAAAATTATGGAGAAAAACCTCACTGGTCATCTTTATCCATTGAAAATTGATAACAAAGGATTACAAGTAGAAGAATCTGTATTTTAATACAGGTTCTTTTTGTTGATTATTTTATAGATAAAATGATATAATCATTAAAGCAAAAAAGAATGTAAAGTAGTTCACTAACTTTCATTTTATTTGTCAGAATAAGGTTTTTGATTGATCATTTTTTTAAAGTTAAAAGTAATGAATTATTAAATTTCTTCTAATGACAAAAAATGTGATTTAAATGAGAAACCACGATTGCCCTACTGTCCGCTTTTTTAAAGCAAGAGTTTATAAAGAAAAGGAAACTCAAATGACTCAAACAAAAAAGGCAAAAGTCAGAAATCTGATTATTGCTGCGATGCTTACTGCACTTGGAATTTTAATTCCAATGATGATGCCGGTTAAACTCATTATTGGCCCAGCCTCATTCACGCTTGCTGCACATGTTCCGGTAATGGCTGCCATGTTTTTCAGTCCACTTATGACTGCTTTTGTTGCTCTGGGAACAACTCTCGGATTCATGATTAGTATTCCGGTGCCAACAATTTGGTTGCGCGCGCTGATGCACCTTCCTGTAATGACTGTTGGTGCCTATGTCTTGAAAAAACATCCAGAATTTGTTCATCAAAAAGTAAAAATCCAAATCTTTAATTTTATTCTCGGTATTTTTCATGCTGGTTTGGAAACTTTAGTTGTTTATGCTTTTTATTCTCTAGGATTTGCGAATATTGAGCAAGGTGCTTTATTGAACTTCCTCTTATTGATTGCTCTTGGAGGACTTGTCCATAGCATGGTTGACTTCAACTTAGCGCTTGGTTTGGGTAATGTTTTGAGTAAAGCCTTTCCTATTGACATCTTTGATAAAGCTAAAAATCTTGTGAATAAAAAGAAAGTTAAAGCCGAAATTTAAGACAAAATTGTCATCTTTAATAGAAAATGATAAAATAAGGTTATGATAAAAGAAACTGATCTTGAAAATATCCCAGATTTACTGATTAAATTTAATGAACCCCTATCAAATTATACTTACACAAAAGTAGGAGGACCAGCTGATATTCTGGCTTTTCCGGCTACAATAGAAGCACTGACAGAACTGTCAGCAAAAGCGAAAGCAACTGATACACCGGTTACAGTTCTTGGAAATGCCTCAAATTTGATTGTTCGTGATGGTGGAATTCGTGGACTCGTTATTTTACTTGAAAAACTTGATTCAGTAAAAGTGGCTGGTTATACCATTGAAGCGCAAGCAGGAGCGAAATTAAAAGAAGTCACTCAAGTGGCCCAAGCCAATTCACTGACAGGTTTTGAATTTGCTTGTGGGATTCCTGGCTCAATTGGTGGAGCGGTATTCATGAATGCTGGAGCTTATGGTGGTGAAATTTCCCAAGTATTGGTCAGCTGTAAAGTGATGGACGCTGAGGGAAATGTTTCGGTTTTAAGTGCAAGTGAAATGCAATTTGGTTATCGTCATTCTGTGATTCGCGATAAAAATTTAATTGTTCTGTCAGCAAAATTTGAACTCCAAGCAGGAGACCCAACACAAATTCAAAATGAAATGGATCGTCTTAATTTCTTGCGTGAAAGTAAGCAACCTTTAGAATATCCGAGCTGTGGCTCAGTTTTTAAACGTCCAGTTGGTCACTTTGCAGGACAATTAATTCAAGAAGCTAAACTTCAAGGTCGGCGTATTGGCGGTGTCGAAGTCAGTAAAAAACATGCCGGTTTTATGGTTAATGTTGCTGATGGAAATGCGACGGATTATGAAAAACTGATTGCTCTGGTCATTGAAAAAGTTAAAGAAAATTCAGGTGTGACATTAGAGCCTGAGGTCAGAATTATTGGTGAAAAATAAGACAGGATTTTCCTGTCTTTTTCAAATTTCAACTTGATAAATCATCAAATTTAAGCTATAATTAATGATGTTCTGTGCATATACAGAAGATTTGACCGCTCAAGATTACGGATACTTTATCAGTAATCAATTTATGTTTTAATAAATAATTTGAGCTAAGGCCAGACGGACAGCCGGGTCAAAAGCCGAAATTGGCGACTTTCGTTGCCTTATTGATTAACTCGTTCATGAGTTATGGGGAGATATAAAAAGCCCCACCCAAGAAAAACACGCTTTGGCGCATCAATAAGAGTATTAAAAGTTCTTCTGCTGTATAGACTCTGCACAAGATTTTTCTGTTTGTCCTTTTGGAATCAGAAGACTTAAATTGATGATGAAACCAAGCGTTGGCTTGGTTTTTTATATTATTTTCAAATAATTTTATGGCTTAACACATCTTTATATTCAAAGGAATTATTAAAATGTCAAAAACAATTATCGAATTTAAAAACGTCAGTAAAACCTATGCGGATACTGATACAACTGTCCTTAAAGATATTTCATTTGAACTTGAAGAAGGAAAATTCTACACGCTTTTAGGCGCCTCAGGTTCGGGAAAATCAACAATTTTAAATATTATTGCCGGACTTCTTGACGCAACTGATGGTGATGTTATTCTTGATGATAAAAGAATTAACGACCTACCAGCTAATAAGCGCAATGTACACACTATCTTTCAATCATATGCCCTTTTTCCAAATATGAACGTTTTTGATAACGTCGCTTTTGCTCTTAAAATCAAAGGAGTAGATAAAAAGGAAATTGCTAAGCGTGTCTCAGAAAGTCTAAAACTTGTCCGCTTAGATGGCTTTGAAAAGCGTTCAATTACGAAATTATCAGGCGGTCAAAAACAGAGGGTTGCTATTGCACGCGCCATTATCGACCGTCCAAAAGTTCTCTTACTTGATGAATCTCTATCAGCCCTTGATATGAAACTTAGAAAGGACATGCAATATGAATTAAGAGAACTTCAACAAAGTCTTGGAATTACATTTATCTTTGTTACCCATGACCAAGAAGAAGCACTGGCCATGTCTGATTGGGTTTTCATCATGAATGAGGGTGAAATCGTTCAATCAGGCACGCCAACAGATATATATGATGAACCAATCAATCATTTTGTCGCTGATTTCATTGGCGAATCAAACATTCTGAACGGAAAAATGATTGAAGATTACCTTGTAGAATTCAATGGTCAAAAATTTGAAGCCGTCGATGGTGGGATGCGTAAAAATGAACCGATTGAGGTGGTCATTCGTCCAGAAGATATCTGGTTTACTCTTCCTAACGAAGGAAAATTTAATGTCAAAGTGGATACTCAGCTCTTTCGTGGTGTTCACTACGAAATTGTAGCTTATGATGAATTTAACAATGAATGGCTTATCCATTCGACCCACAAAGCTATCGTTGGAGAAACGGTTGGACTTGATTTTGACCCAGAAGCTATTCATATCATGCGTCTCAATGAAAGTGAAGAAGAATTTGATGCTCGGATTGAAGAATATGTTGAAGAAGAAGAAACCGTCGGTTTAGCTAAAGCTGTTGAAGAAGAAAATGCTGAAGAGGAAGCGGCCATTCAAGAAGCAGTCAAAGAAGCCCTTGAAAATACAATGGAGCTGACAGAACTTGCTGAAACTGTTAATGAAATTTTGCAAAAGCAAGAAAATGAAACAGAAAATAGTGAAAGTGGGGATCATAAGTGACCAAAAGAATTTATTCCGTTCCCTATTTTCTCTGGATTGTCTTCTTTGTTATTGTTCCTTTGGCCATGCTTTTGTGGCAATCATTTTTTGATTTAAACGGTCATTTTACCCTTAACAATTACATCCTCTATTTCTCTAGTGGAACTTATCTATTGATGACGTGGAATTCTATTCTCTACGCACTGATTATTACTGTGGCAACCCTTGTCATTTCCTACCCTGTGGCCTATGTTTTGACCAAACTAAAAATGAAACAATTTTGGCTCATGCTTATTATTTTACCGACCTGGGTCAACCTTTTACTCAAAGCTTATGCTTTTATCGGAATTTTTGGTAAATATGGTTCGGTCAATAACTTCTTACAGTTTTTGGGGATTGGACGGACACAGATTTTATTTACTGACCTAAGCTTTATTTTGGTCGCATCATATATCTCAATCCCCTTTATGGTTTTACCAATTTTTAATGCTTTAAATGACTTAGATGATAATTTGGTAAATGCAAGTAGAGATTTAGGTGCTTCAGCTTTCCAAACTTTTACCCAAGTCATCTGGCCTCTTTCACTAAACGGTGTCAGAGCAGGAGTGCAAGCTGTCTTTATCCCAAGCTTGTCACTCTTCATGCTGACCCGTTTAATCGGTGGAAATAAAGTCATAACGCTTGGTACGGCTGTTGAAGAACATTTCTTAACTACCCAAAACTGGGGAATGGGTTCAACTATTGCCGTTGTATTGGTTGTAGCCATGTTGATTGTCATGAGAATGACCAAAGAAAGGAGAGATTAAATTGCAAAAGAAAAATTCACTTGGGAAAGTTTACCTCACCTTTGTCCTCATTCTTTTATATGCTCCTATTTTTTACCTTATCTTTTACTCATTTAATGCTGGAAGTGACATGAGTAAATTCACAGGCTTTACATTAGATAATTTCAAAACATTATTTGCTGACAGCCGTTTAATTTTGATTGTTGTTCAGACTTTCTTTCTAGCTTTTTTAAGTTCACTCATTGCTACAATCATTGGGACAATCGGTGCCATAAATCTTGTTAAATTAAAAAGAAGACGACGTGAAACTTTACTGGGTTTAAATAATGTCTTGATGGTTTCTCCTGATGTAGTCATTGGTGCTTCCTTCTTGATTTTGTTTACAATTGTTGGAATGAAACTTGGCTTTATCTCCGTCTTACTCAGCCATATTGCCTTCTCCATACCTATTGTTGTGCTAATGGTCATGCCCCTTTATCAAGAAATGGACAGCTCACTAATTGATGCTGCCAATGACTTAGGAGCAAATTCAAGCCAAATCATGCGTGAAATCATTTTACCTTATCTGACACCAGGAATTATTGCTGGTTTCTTTATGGCTTTTACCTATTCTTTAGATGATTTTGCCGTCACTTTCTTTGTTACAGGAAATGATTTTACAACACTGTCAGTAGAAATTTATTCCAGAGCCCGTGCCGGAATTTCTTTAGAAATTAATGCTCTCTCTACCCTTGTATTTCTCTTTTCAATTCTATTGGTTGTAGGGTATTATTATATTATGAAAGATTCAGAAACCGTCGGAAAATCTTCAAATCTGACCTAAATAGTTCTTATTGATACTTTGTAGTTCAAAGTATAGAAAGGAGAAACTTGAAAAAATTATTATACTTTTTTGTTGGAATTCTAGTCATTACTGCTTCACTAGGACTGATTACCAATAGAATGAAAGCTGCTGACGGAGTCAAAACTCAGAATAATAGCTTGACAATTTTCAATTGGGGTGAATATATCGATCCAGACTTGATTAGTAAATTTCAAAAAGAAACAGGTTATAAAGTTAACTATATGACTTTTGATTCCAATGAAGCCATGTATTCAAAAGTCAAACAAGGAGGAACAGCTTACGACCTAATTGTTCCTTCTGATTACATGATTGAAAAAATGGCCAAAGAAAATCTGCTCCTTAAGCTAGACCACAGCAAAATTAAAGGTTTAAAAGACGATGACCCTAAACTACTTAATCCAGCTTTCGACCAAGGAAATCAATATTCTGTTCCATACTTTTGGGGAACATTAGGCATAGTTTATAACTCAAAAACAGTAAAAACTCCTCCAAAAACGTGGAATGATATCTGGTCACCAACTTACAAAAACTCGATTTTACTGACAGACAGTGTGCGTGACGTCATGGCAATGGTTCTTAGTAAACATGGCTATTCATTAAATACAACCAACCAAAAAGAGTTAGACATAGCCTATCAAGACCTCCTTAAGCTTACGCCAAATGTAAAAGCAATTCTGGGCGATGAAATCATGAATTACATGATTAATAATGAGACACCTTTAGCCGTTGTTTATAGCGGACAAGCAGCAGAGATGACCTCTGAAAATAAAAATTTGAAATATGTCATCCCTGAACGTACAAATATTTGGTATGATAATTTAGCCATTCCGAAAACAGCAAAAAACGTCAAAGCAGCTTACGCTTTTATTAATTTCATGCAGGAACCCAAAAATGCAGCTCAAAATGCAGAGTGGATTGGTTATGCAACTCCGAACTTGAAAGCAAAAGCTCTCTTACCCAAAGAAATTCGTGATAATAAATCATTTTACCCAGATGAAGCAACTATCAAAGATGATGAAGCTTACAAAAACCTCAATCCATATTGGACTGGAATTTATAATGATTTGTATTTAGAATTTAAGATGAATAAATAATTGGAGAGCGTTGTCCTAATTTGAATGTGTCTGCAGAACTAGTAGAACCACTAAAATTATCAAGTCTATAATCCAGTTAAGTGCAAAATTAAAAATAAATCCTACAGAAAAGTCTACAAAGTTAATTTGTAGACTTTTTCTTTTTTCAATCAATTTTTTCATTTTAAAACTGTTTATTTCGTGTTTTAAATTTTCTATCATACTTTTTATAATAGAAAAAATGTTTTATATTATAAAAAGAACCTAAAATTGTAGACATAAAAAGTCTATATTCTGAGGGTCTAATTAGTTTGTTTTTTAATTATTTATCTATCTATCGACCATTCTTTTGGAAATGAATGCGATACTCCTTTGGCGACAAATTACTCCATTGTTTAAATTGTCGAGAAAAATGAGACAGATTCTGATATCCAATAGTTTCAGCAATTTCGCTAATTGGAAGATTTGGTTGATGAAGAAGAAATTTTGACTCGTTGTAACGAAGTTGATTTAGATAATTTTTAGGACTGATTGAGTAAACTTTTCTAAAGACTTTCAACATGGTACTTTCACTTATATTTAAAGAATATGCTATCTCATGCATTGAGAGGAGTGGTTGGTTTTCTTTGATAGGTTGCTTAGTAAAGGTTCGAAAATTTTGTTGTATTGTATCTGCGATTGATTTTGCTAAAATTAGCGATGAATTATCTGATAATGTAGCTATATTTTGCTCTAGTAAGGTGTAATCATATAAACTAAGCATTAATTCAATCAAAAGTTTTTCTGTCATTAATTTCTCCCTAAGAGAAAAAGTACTTGTTTCAATGAGAGTAATATACTTTTGGAGAACTGATTTTATTTTTGGAAAAGCATCATTATTTTTATTTAATTTTACTGAGCAAAGCATTAATATATTTAATTGAATCTCAGGATCATCAATATCAAAATGGACACAAAAATAATGCATACCAGTAGGCGAAATACAAGAGTTTTCATGTGGCATTCCGGGTGGGATGAGTATGATATCATCTTGATAACAATTAAATGAACACCCATCAAATTTAGTCTGTTGAACACCATCAAGTATAATCATAATCTCGAAAGCAAAATGGGCCTCACGTTCATTTTTCCAGCCTAACGGAACGCTTTGTTGATGCCCTCCAAAAAATTTCATATTCATATTTATTTCGGGTAAGCTGATAATATTTTTTAGCCATTCAGGTTCTTTATTCATTATTGTTCACGACCTTTATTTTTAGAGGTCAGAGCTGAGAATGTGAAAATCAAAGCTATTACGACAAAAATGAAAGCTGCATATTTTATTTGTGATAAAGCGTCAGAAGCACCAAATACTTTTCCTAAAAAACTGATTATAAAAGGCGAAAAGAAGGAGCCTAAGTTACAAGCAATCATAGCTAGTGAAATAACAATATTTTTGGCGGAAGATGTCACACTAGATAAAATTAGACCGTATACATAAGGAATAACTATCATGGAAATGGAGACAAAAACCAAGCCAATAAAGAACACAAGCATATTTGGAGCCGCAAGTAGTATTAAATACCCTATGAATCCTAAAACGCATGCTAAAACAGGTGTGAAATTTTTAAATAACTTATGAATTTGTCCATAAAAGATGAAGCTGATACTTCCTAAAATACCGGCTACTGCTAAAGCAAGAGACAGAAGTTCAGAGTGAGCCAAGCCTAATTGTTGAATTGCAAGTGCTGATGAAGTTAGCATGACGATTACAGACACGAAGAAGAAAAATAACGTGAAAATACCTAAAAGAACAGCAGGGGATAATTTTTTATTTACATGTGCGACGGTATCGTTTTTAACTTCAACACTCGTTTCTTTCTCAATTCTTTTTGTGTATCCTAGCGAAAAAATAATAATCATAGGAATTATTGCTAAATAAACTAAGAAACTACTATGCCAATTAACTGATAATAATAGACCTGCCATAAAAGTTGCGACACTGTTTCCTAAGGCAGCAGTAGCTGATTGTAATCCAATTAAATTTTGTTGCTCATCTCCTTCAAAACAATCTCCGATTAAAGAAATCGTTAATGAATTGTATAACCCAGTACCGGCCCCGAATAAAAAACGTCCTAATAAAATTAAATAAAAATTGGAAGTAAAAGCAGGTAATAGTCCGCCCAAAAGAGCTATGGTCAATCCTATAAGAACTGTATTACGTTTTCCGATGTATTTAATGATTCCAGAGCTTAGAATTATGAATAACATAATGGAGAAAGAGGGGATTGTTAACAGTGATTGAATTTCGGTTGTACTTCGATTGGCAAAGGAATCAATCATCGCTGGTACAGCAGCAGCAACAGCACCTGCTGTTTGGATTGTTAAGGATATACATAAAATAGCAACTTTTAGTCGAACATTCTGGAAAGAAGTTGATGATTTTAACATGGGTGAAACCTCCTAGATAATAAAAATATTTTTTGTTGCAGTGATGTGATACTCAGGACAGTTTAAACTTTTTCAAAAAAAAATGCAAGCGTTTTTTATTCTAAAGATAACGGTTGCATTTTATAAAAATTACCAGTATTAATCTGCTTATTTACTAATATACAAGGAAAAATGCCCAACAAAATAAGTGATTATGTTAGCTTTTTTTCCGATTATTGGTAAAAAATATCTGATTTTTGATATATAATTAATTATAGAAATTAGGTATTCTTATAGCATTGAGAAAGGTGAATAAAATGACAGAAAAAATTAAAGGAATTAATTTAGGTGGATGGCTTGTTTTAGAAAAATGGATGTCTCTTAAACTTTTTGAAGATGTAGCCGCAGAAGATGAATATTATTTGGCACATGACTTATCTGAGAGTGAATATAAGGCACGAATCAAAGTTCATCGCTCAGAGTTTATAACAGAAACCGATTTTTTACGTATTTCCTCAGCCGGATTTAATTTAATACGAATTCCAGTTCCTTATTTTATTTTCGGAGATCGCTTACCATTTATCGGTTGTATTGAGGAATTAGACCGAGCGTTTAACTGGGCAGAAGCCTATGGGGTACGTATTTTATTAGATTTACATACAGCGCCTTTCAGTCAAAATGCATTTGATAATGGTGGATTATCCGGAGTTTGTAGATGGGCACAAATGCCAAAAGAAGTTGAATTTGAATTAACAGTATTAACAAGATTAGCAGAACGCTATAAAAATCATGCTGCTTTATGGGGAATTGAAGTCATTAATGAGCCAATTACTGAACGTATTTGGAAAACGATGAATCCTCAAAAACGATATATTCCTCGAGATTTAAAACTGGCTGCTGACAGTGCACCTATATCGTTAGAGTTTCTAAAAGAATTTTATAAAGAAGCATATTTCCGCTTAAGAAACATACTTCCAGAAGAGACGGTTATTTCATTTCATGATGGTTTTGAACTACATTCTTGGAAGGAATTTTTTAAAGAAAATGACTTTAAAAATGTCATGTTAGATACCCACCAATATGTGATGATTGCAGAATTAAAAGGAACACCGCAAAGTTTAGAAGCTTATAAAGTGTATCTAGATGGTTTAGGAAAGCAAATTGCCGAGGTACAAAAATATGTTCCTGTTTTTGTAGGGGAATGGTCACTTTTTAATTCATATACTGCTGGAGTTGATACAAAAGGAGGAATCAATCCTACTCAAGAAGAATTTTTAGATAAAAAAATAATGTCAAAAAATGAATTAGCGATGGCTTATTTAGAACTATGGAATGCTTCAGTGAAAGCTTGGAACCAAGGTGAAGGTCATATTTATTGGACTTATAAATTAAATATTGATACTGTAAATGAACCAGCGTGGTATGGTTGGGATTCATGGGATATGAGCCGTTGCTTAATTAATCAGTGGGTTGATCCAATGAATGATATAAAATATTAGAAATCGAAATAATTAAGAAAGGTTTTCTTTAAATGGTGAAGATAAAAAATCCAATTATTCCTGGAATGGCTCCAGATCCATCTATTATTCGAGTTGAGAATACATATTATTTAGCTACTTCAACGTTTCATTGGATGCCAGGCATTCAATTGTATAAATCTACAGACTTAGTCAACTGGACACTTATTGATAATGTATTAAAAAAAGACAAAATCAATTTACAAGGAACAAATACACCTGGTGGAATTTGGGCTCCTCATTTATCATATGATACAAAAACTAAAAAATATTGGTTAGCCTATTCCCACATGGTAAATATGGCTGGTAGAGAATTTAGTTCAAATTCTTATATGATGTGGTCTGAAGATATTAGTGGCCCCTGGTCGGAACCAATTTATTTAACATCAATTGGTTTTGACCCCTCTTTATTCCATGATGAAGATGGTAAGCACTATGCTGCAATATTAGAATGGGAGAGCAGGGAAGGTTACCAAGCTCCAGGACACATTGTCATTGTAGAAATTTCCTTGGAAAATGGAGAAGTTTTAGGTCAGTGGAAAAGAGTAACCCAAGGTTTTACTACTCGGGGATGTGCCGAAGCACCACAAATTTATAAACATGCGGGCTACTATTATTTATTACTGGCCTCAGGTGGGACAGGTTATGCGCATGGAGTCGAAATCGGTCGTTCAAAAAGTATAATGGGTCCTTATGAGCCACATCCGACGGGAGAACCAATCATTACTTCGTCACCTCGGCATCTCTTTTCTTTAGGAGATCCTGATGCAGGACATTTTGAGATGTATAATCCAAATTCTTTAATCCAAAAAGCTGGACATGGCTCCCTAGTAGATACACCAACTGGTGAATGGTATATTACTCATCTTATGTCACGACCGTTGCCAAGAACACTTTTAAATCCATTGGGACGAGAAACTTCAATACAAAAAATGCGTTGGAATGATGATAATTGGCTAGAAATGGAAGATGGTTCAAATCTAGCAAAAATTGAAGTAGAAGGTATTTCTGGTATAGAAGATTTGAAGTTATTAAATCATGATGTACAAGAGTATTTTGAAGCCCCAAAGTACAGTAATCAGTTTATGACACCGTATCAAGCACAAACTATTGAATGGGTTAATACTACAGAACGACCGGGCTTTTTAAGAATTTATGGTGGAGACTCATTTTTTTCACAAGTAAATCCATCAATAATGGCGACTAGAGCAACATCATTTTTGTATGAAATTGATACAAAAGTAATTTTTGAGCCTAATCATTATTCAGAAACGGCAGGTGTCGGACTCTACTATGATTCAAATAATTGGGTTTATCTCCATATTACCTATTCAGAAATTACGAAAGGCCCCGTATTATCGGTTTTACAGGCAAAATTAGGTGAGAGAAAAGAAATTTTTCAACCAATCATCGAAGTACCTAGTGGAACTGTAGAATTAAAAATAATTTATAATATGGGCTTTGCTGAAATGTATTATCGATTAGTGGACCAAGAGGAATGGCAACTTGTTATGGAAAAGATTGATGTAACCTATTTATCTGATGAAGGTGTAAACGGAGAATCGGGTGAAATTGGTGGTTTCACGGGATTGTTCAACTTTATTGGCTCAGTAGATGCACATCAACATGATTCATTTGCTGATTTTCAATTCTATAAAGTGGTAAATTTCTAATAAAGATTAAATATAGTTTATTTGCTTGCCATTAGGTAAAGTGAAGCCTATCTATAGTGACAATATATCTGGAAGTTACGGTCAATGAAAAAATATTTAAAAATATTCATTATCTAATTACCAACCGATTATGTGGAAATAAAGTTCTTTTTTGAAAAAGAACTTTTTTCTATGAAAGAATAATCTAAGGGAAATATGATTTATGTCAGAATCGGACATGTGACCTTGAAACTAGAGAGTTTACATTCGTAAAATAAAAAGGAAAATGGGCGAAATACTTATCGTTTTTGTCCAGTAAAGATATTTGAAGAATTAAGTCAATGTTAAAGTAAAAAAATAGTAAATATAATTGGTTAATAAGTTTGACTTTGGGCGTATATCAATAATAATTACTTTATCTTATAAAAATAAGATTTATAATATATAGAAATGCAAGCTATATAATTTAAAGTTGAAAAATAGCTAAAATAATGTATAATAAAAGGTACATGAAATATTGTAATTAGATTATAATCAAGAAAAATCATGGATTTAGTTGATTATGTAGTTGGTATCATTGACTTTGTAAATATCAAACGATACTTTTTAGCGTTATTATGTAGAATAGGATGCAAAAGACTCCGAAAAATTAAGGTTTTCTCGAAAGCTCTGTTATGTTCTTGATATAAAAATACTTATAAATGCCTATATTTGGCTAAATTTTAAATATTTTGTTTCTTAAAATAATATATTTAAGTAAGTATAAGTTACTATTTAATAATACAAGCGACACAAAAGGACTGCTTTTAATGAAAAAAAGATGCAAAAGACTCCGAAAAACCTTAATTTTCTTGAAAAACATTTTATTAATAAGTCCTTTGGCTAATTGAGTTTACAAGTATTTATTTGAAAATTATATAATTATCTGGAGTTTCAAAATTTGTTCTTTATGTAATTTCAAAAAATTTATTTAACTTATTAAAAAAACAAGATAGAATTATATGAAATTTAAAGCCCTTGTTTTTTACGTAACTGTAATGTATAATAGTATCTGTAACTTATTCAAAAAGATAAAAGTACGAAAAATTAGCATTTTTCTGAAACTTAATGTATTCATTATGTAAAAAAGCCATAATCCATAGAGTATAGCCGTTGTGAGAAGAGAAAGTAAAAGATTAGGTCATTAGTTCATGAATAGAACGAACAGTTATAACTGTTCGTTTTTTTTAATATGATTTATTTTTTTAAAATCAGTATCATCTTTTTTTCAATGAGAATTTCAGAAAAACGTTAAAGATATTGCGGAGGCTGATAACTCTATTAATAATGAATTAATTTCTAAAATAGTTTTGTATTATCCTAGTTTAAAATTAGTATTTTATATTAGTGTTTATGAAATCAATAAAAGCAAAAAAGTAACACTCGTAATAACAAAAAAATATATATGCGTTTGTAAAACAATCAAGATGAACAAAAAGTAATGATGCGGATGTTTGGAATTATCTGCATCAAGAGAATATAACATGAATTTAAATTTTATACTTTCAAAAATGTAAGAATAATCATAAATATTTTAGGTATGATAGTAGTATAGATGGTGAGATGTTATATTATATATATTAGTCTAGGAGGAAAAAGGGATAATGGATAAAGTAAATATGACCAAAGGACTAACAAATACTGAAGTAGAAGAACAAAAAAAACTTGGAAACGTGAACGTAACGACAATTAAGGTCGGTAATTCAAATAAAGATATTATTATAAAAAATT
The DNA here is from genome assembly GCF_036648155.1 of Lactococcus sp. Lineage (NCBI taxonomy): Bacteria > Bacillati > Bacillota > Bacilli > Lactobacillales > Streptococcaceae > Lactococcus > Lactococcus sp. Next base: position 185,648 of record NZ_JAVXIY010000006.1, read on the forward strand.
CAATGACCATCTTTAATTTACTCAATATCATCTTGGCAGTTGTGCTATTTGTTATTGGTTCTTATAAAAATATGTTATTTATTTTTTCAATTATCTCGAATACCTCTATCGGAATATATCAAGAAATCAAGGCCAAGCGAATTATTGAAAAGCTTTCTTTTCTCAAACAAGAAAAAGTAGAAGTAATTAGAGAAGGTGAAAAAGCAAGTGTTCATAAAGAGGAACTAGTTTTAAATGATATAATTTGTTTGAAAAAGGGAGACCAGGTTCCAGTTGATGCGATAAGTTTAGAAAATGGAATGGATGTAGATGAATCCATGATTACCGGAGAGTCTGATTTTATTGAAAAGCAGACTGGTGACTTTATCTACTCTGGAAGTTTGGTTATGCAAGGAACAGCAAAAGCACAGGTTCAGGCTGTTGGGAACCATACCTTTATAAGTAAATTGGCCAAAGAAGCTTCTGTTTTAAAGAAAGCAAAGTCAAAAATTCAACAACAAATTGATAAAATCCTAAAAATAATCGTTATTGGTATTATTCCAATTTCTATCTTAGTGCTTTTGAACCAATTTGTATTTTCATCTTTAGATTTGTCTGTGATTCCACAAAGAAAGACAGCAATCATTGGTACAGCAGCAACAATTACTAGTTTGATACCTGAGGGGTTAGTTCTTTTAACTTCAGTTGCATTAGCTTTGGGTGTCATCAAGCTCTCAAGAATGAATGTTTTGACCCAAGAGTTATCAGCAATTGAAACATTAGCAAGAGTTGATGTTCTTTGTTTAGATAAAACAGGGACCATTACCGAAGGGCAGATGAATGTTGAGCAAGTCCTCTATTATGCAGAAGAAAAACCAGAAGTTGATAAAATCATGTCATTTATCATTGCCTTGGATGAAGAACAGAATGCATCAATGGAGGCGCTCAAAAAATACTTTGACACGAGTCAAAAAAGTAACTTTGAATTAGAAACTTATCATCCTTTCAGCTCAGAAACTAAGTATCAATCGATTGAATTAAAAGGAGGAAGTACTTATAATCTTGGTGCTTTTGATTTAGTAGCAAAAGAACTTACAACTAAACAAAATGCTGATATTGAAAAAGCACTAGATGAAGGATACCGGATACTTGCTTTATCACAGAGTAAACCAAACGAGAAAGATAGTCTGGTTTGCTTGATTTTGTTAAAAGATAGACCTAAAAAAGAAGCAAAACGAATTCTAGAATATTTTGAAAAACAAGGGACTAAAATAAAAATTATTTCAGGAGACCACCCTAAAACTGTTTCACTCATTGCAAAAGAAGTAGGTTTAGAAGCTGATTATGTTGGCTTATCAGAACTTCCTGATGATGAAAAGGAATTTAAAAAAATTGTTGAGGAAAAAACAATCTTTGGTCGGATAACACCAGAAAGAAAAAGAGATATTATCGCTTCACTTCAAAGTAATGGACATACAGTTGGGATGATTGGAGATGGAATCAATGATATTTTGGCTCTTAAAAAATCAGATTGTCCGATTGCTTTAGGAAGTGGAAATGAAGCAACAAAATCAGTGGCTCAATTTATTCTTTTAAAAAATGATTTCTCTGTCTTGCCTGACATTTTAAAAGAAGGAAGAAAGGTAATCAATAATATTACTCGAGTGGCAAGTATGAATCTTTTACGAGTAATCTATACTTTTACTCTGACCGTTCTTCTATTGATTACACATCATTTATTTCCTTTAGAGTCAATAAATTTGATGATGATGGGGATTTTCACTGTTGGAATTCCTAGTGCCCTACTTGTACTAGAGAAAGATGAGAAGCGAAACGAAGAAGATATTCTTCAAAAAATTAGAAATAATGCGTTGCCGACTGGGATAATTATTGGAGTAGCTATCTTTGCTATGCTAGCCTTAGCCTATAAATTTCCAATCTACACAAGCTTCACAAATGGACACGTCGTAACTCATTACAAAGAGTTCATCAGTGATGTGACTTTAATTATCGGAAGTGTTCAACTCTTCTCTCTTTATCTCTTATGTAGACCCTTAAGTCGATTCAGAGCAATAGTTATTACCGGAATGACGGCACTGTTTTATGGAACTTACTTCATTGAACCTGTCACCAAATTCTTAGGAATTGCTCCCTTCACAAGCTTCAGATTTCTTATCCCGACAAGTATATGTATCTTGCTGATTTTGATTATTAGAGCATTCTTTTCAAAAGAAGTAAAAATGAAAAGTAAAAAGCTTATCTTACTCATTTCTTGCTTGCTCTTAGTTTCAGGGTTCTCTTTTACAAAGTTAAGACAGTATAGCGTGAGAGCAATGACTGATAGTCCTCAATACAAAAAAATATTAGTAAATAATTGGGAAAAGTCACAGCTCAATAAAGAAAATACAAACGAGAAATAAAAGCAAAAACATTATCAGTTAGATAATGTTTTTTTATTTACTCTAATTTTATATTCTTGCTTTAATGATTTTATAGATAAGTGATTATAGTTTTTCAACTGATTCAACTGCTTGAACAAAACGAGTCGCGATTTCAAGTGGTCTAGTAATTGCACCACCGATAACCATTCCGTCTACTCCAATTTTTTGGACATACTGTGCCTGTTCGGGACTGTGAATCCTTCCTTCAGCGATAACGGGAATTTTTTCCTCAACTAACTTTTCAAGTAATTCAAAGTCAGGTCCATCTTGTTTTTTACTTTCTTCTGTATAACCACTGAGAGTAGTTCCAACAAAGTCTACTCCAGCAGAATAAGCATTTTTACACTCTTTAAAATTTGAGCAGTCAGCCATTAAAAGTTGAGTCGGATATTTTTCTTTGATTTTTTTGATAAATTGATTAATAGTTAGCCCATCATGACGTTCTCTCAGAGTACAATCTAAGGCTATTACCTCACAAGAAGTAGCAACTAATTCATCAATCTCTTTCATAGTCGCTGTAATGAAGGGCTTTTGAGGCAAATAATCTTTTTTAATAATACCTATGATGGGTAAACTTACCGCTTTTTGAATTTCTTTTATATCTCTGACCGAGTTTGCCCTGATAGCGACAGCTCCAGCTTGTTCAGCAGCTTTTGCCATTAAAGGCATAACTCCTCCATTTTCAGAATATAATGGTTCACCGGGTAAGGCTTGACAAGATGCGATTATTCCGCCCTTTATTTTTTCTAAAAATTGTTCTTTATTCATTCTCCATTTACCCTCCATAAAATGTATTTTTGGATAATTACTCCACAATTAATATAGCATACGCTTACATTTTTGTCAATTATGATAAAATAAATTTATGATACAAGAAATTATGAGTTAATTACCAAAGGAAAATTATGAAAATTGAAACAGTCATTAAAGAAAAATATGAATCACTTACTAAATCAGAAAAGAAGATTGCAAATTATGTATTAGCTTCAAAGGAGCGTATTGTTTATGGAACAATGAATGATATCAAAAAAGCAATCAAGGTTGGTGATGCAACCATAGTAAGATTTTGTCAAAAATTGGGTTATTCAGGATTTTCAGATCTTAAAATAGAAGTTGCTAAGGAAAGTTATTCTCAAAAGTCTTCTAATAGAACAAATCTGACCTTATTTTTTGATGAGAATGAAAATAGTATTATTGAGATTCTTCATGAAACAAAATCAAAATTAGATTTAGAACAATTTGAAAAAAGTTCAAAATTAATTTCTGAAGCTTCGGCTATTTATATTTTTGGGGTAGGTTTAAGCGGCAATACTGCGAAAGATTTAGAAGCGATGTTTCTTCGTATTGGAGTTCCAGTTAAAGCAATTAGTGACTCTCATTTTCAATTGCAAACAGCTGCCCTATTAAAGAAGACAGATTTAATCATTGGCATTTCATTATCCGGTAAGACATTAGAATTATTTGAATCCATTAAGATTGCCAAAGAACAAAAAGCTCAGATTATTTCAATTACTAGCTCAGACTATTCACCACTTGCCCAACTTTCTGATATTAATTTGCAAACAGTGAGTGAGGAGTTTTTTGATGGTGGCTCACTCGCTGGAAAAATTTCACAATTATATATTTGTGAAATTTTGGTTAAAAATCACGAGCGACTTTACAAAGATAAAGCAATTCAGAGTAGAGAAGCGATTATCAGAGCAGTTATGGATAAGACAGTTGAGTAACTTCTTTATTATTCAGCTTTTAGTGATGTTTGTTGAGCCTTATTGAAATACTATGTTATAATATGGACATGACAAATTTCAAGAAAAACGATATATTTGAAGCAGAAGTCCTTGATTTGACGCATGAAGGGCAAGGAGTGGTTAAAGTTGATTCTTACCCATTTTTTGTAGACAATGCCTTACCTGGTGAACGGATAAAAATGCGCGTTCTTAAAGTTGGAAAATCATTTGGTTTTGGACGTGTGGATGAATTTATAAGCCAAAGTGATCATCGCACGACTCAGTTAAACCTTGATTATTTAAGAACTGGGATTGCTGACTTTGGTCATCTAAGTTACAATGAACAAGTAAAATTTAAACAAAAGCAAGTCGTTGATATTTTAAGAAAAACGGCTGGGAAGGAAGATTTCCCTATTTCTCCAGTCATTGAATCTATTAAAACGATAAAATATCGAAATAAGGCACAGATTCCTGTTCAAATGGTTAATGGGATTTTAACTACTGGATTTTATAGAAAAAATTCTCACTCATTAATTCCAGTCGAAGATTTTTATATTCAACATCCTGAAATTGATGCAGTTGTCCTTTTTTTGCGTGATGAGTTTCGGAAAATTAATTTACAAGCTTACGATGAAAAAACGCGCAAAGGTTGGCTACGAAATATTGTGGTTAGAAGAGGTTTTCATACAAGTGAAATGATGGTTAGCCTTGTTGTAACCAGTAAAAAACTCCCAGAAAATGTTGATTTGGTAATTGACAAATTAGTGGAGCATTTTACTAATATTAAATCTGTTCAACTCAATATTAATACTGGAACTGGCTCATTTATTTTAGGTAAAGAGTTCGTTTTATTGTTTGGAAAAAATTTTATTACAGATTTGATGTTGGACAAAACTTATCAAATTTCTGCACCGGCTTTTTATCAAGTCAACACTCCACAAGCTGAAAAACTTTATGAAACAGCCTTTGAATTCGCAGAATTAAAACCAGGAGATATTGTTATCGATGCTTATTCTGGTATTGGAACAATCGGAATCAGCATGGCTGATCGAGTCGCTGAGGTTTATGGGATGGAAGTTGTTCCGGCTGCTGTTGAAAATGCAAAACGTAATGCTCAATTAAATGAACTTGAGAACACACATTATGAAGTAGGAACAGCAGAAAAAATTATGCCCAAGTGGCTTGATGAAGGAATAAAACCTGATGTTATTTTTGTTGACCCACCAAGAAAAGGGCTCGATGAAACTTTTATTAAATCAGCAACAGCAACTAATCCTCGGAGAATCGTTTATATTTCATGTAATCCTGCAACCTTTGCTCGAGATGTTGTACGTTTTGAAAACGAAGGCTATATTTTAGATAAAGTTCAACCAGTTGATTTATTCCCACAAACGCATCATATTGAACTTGTTGCTCGTTTTAATAAAAAATAAAAGAGGATAGTATTTTAGAAAATCCTAACCATAGAAAGAAAATCATGATTCGCATAACACAAATCAAAATTTCAATTGACGAACCTGTCAGTAAAGTTAAAAGTCTTGTTTTAAAAAAATTAAGGCTTCAAGAAGCTGACCTGCTCGATTATCGAATTTATAAAGAATCAATTGATGCAAGACACAGAGGCGAAATTGATTTTATCTATACTGTTGACATTAAACTTAAAGATGAATCCAAAATACTGTCTAAAAAAATTAAAAATGTTTCGTTAGCACCAGAACTAGACTATGTTAATCCGCAACTTGGAACTAAAAAAATGGTCAACCGCCCAGTCGTCATTGGATTTGGCCCTGCTGGAATGTTTGCTGCTTTACTTTTGGCTCAAAATGGTTATCGTCCAATTGTTTTAGAACGTGGTCAAGCAGTTGATGAACGTGTAAAATCAATTGACAAGTTTTGGCTTGAGGGGAAACTTAATCCAAAATCGAATGTTCAATTTGGTGAAGGTGGAGCAGGGACTTTTTCTGATGGAAAATTAACCAGTCGTGTTCGTGATTTACGCGGACGCAAGGTTTTAGAAGAGTTTGTTGAAGCTGGTGCCCCAGAAGATATTCTTTATAAGGCACATCCTCATGTCGGGACAGATTTATTACGTGATATCGTTAAAAATATCCGAAAACAAATTATCGAGTTGGGCGGAGAAGTCTATTTTGATGCTCAAGTTGAAGAATTTTTAATTGAAGATGAACAATTACAAGCAGTAAAACTTGCTGACGGAAAAATCGTTAAAACAAATCATGCAATTTTAGCCATTGGTCATTCAGCTCGTGATACTTTTTCAGAACTTTATGATAAAGGGGTAACAATTACCGCTAAACCCTTTGCTGTTGGAGTTAGAATTGAACATCCTCAGTCATTGATTAACAAAGCTCAATATAAAGAATTTGCTGATCATCCACGTTTAGGTGCGGCAGAATATCGTTTAACTCACAAGTCATCATCAGGTCGAGGCGTTTATACTTTCTGTATGTGTCCGGGAGGACTCGTTGTTCCGGCTGCCTCAGAAGAAGGTGGACTTGTCACAAACGGAATGTCTGAACATGCCAGAGACCAAAAAAATGCAAATTCCGGACTTTTAGTCCAAGTCTTCCCTGAAGATTTCCCAAGTAATCATCCTCTTGCTGGAGTTGAATTTCAAAAAGAATTAGAACATAAAGCTTTTGAATTAGGCGGTTCTAATTATCAGGCTCCTGCACAACTTGTTGGAGATTTCCTTGACGGAAAAGCTTCCAAAGCAATGGGTTCGGTTGAACCAAGTTATGCTCTAGGAGTAAAACCAACAAATCTTGAATCATTATTCCCAGACTATGTTACACAATCTATGCGAGAAGCGATTGTTGGTTTAGATAAAAAAATGCACGGTTTTGCACTTTCTGATGCAGTGATGACTGGTGTTGAATCTCGTTCATCTTCGCCCGTCAGAATTAATCGTGATGAAGAAAATTTTCAATCAGTTTCAACTAAAGGAATCTATCCTTCAGGAGAAGGAGCAGGCTTTGCCGGTGGAATTGTTTCGGCTGGGATTGATGGTTTAAAATGTGCTGAAGCACTAATTTCTGAGTTTGCAAAACCACTGACGGAGGCCTAAAATGGTTCCTAAATTTCATGATTACGAAAGAGAATCAGAAAATTTTTATGACCGTATCGCTAGCCAGTTTGACCATAGTTTTGATGGGTTTTTGGCCAGCTTTTTTAAAAGATTTATCCTTAAAAATCTAAAATTTGAACAAAATTCTAAGATTTTGGATGTCGGTTGTGCTAACGGAAAGCTTCTGGCGATGTTAAATGACAAAAAGAAAATTGTCGGTAGTGGCTTGGATATTTCGTCAGAAATGATTAAAGTTGCCAAAGATCAGTACCCATATTTTACTTTTGAACAAGGTTCTGCTCAAGAAATTCCTTTTGATAACGAGAGCTTTGATTTGATTATTTGTTCGGCTAGCTTCCATCATTTCCCAAAACCTGAGCGTTTTTTGATAGAAGCTGAATGCCTGCTCAGACCCAATGGAAGATTAGTGATTGCAGAAATTCACATTCCATTTATCACAAAAATTTATAATTGGTGGATTAACCGTTTCTCGACAGAAGGAGACGTGAAAGTCTATCAGCCAAAAGAACTGACAGAACTTTTCAATCAAAATGGTTGGAAAATTAATAAAAAAAAGATTTTTTTACAGATTCAATATTATGAACTTGAAAAAAATTACTGACAGGCTCCTCTTGGAACTTATTGACAAGTCTGTCAGTAATTCTAAAATAAGAATTAGGAAAAATTATGGAACAAGAACAACACCGCAGTTTTAAAGCCTCTTGGTTTTTCAAGTGGTTCATTAATAATAAAGTCGTTGCAAGTTTAGCGATTGTCCTTCTCTTTTTATTGAATATTTTATTACTCAATAAAGTTGGATTCATTTTTAAACCTGTCGGAGAATTTATTACTGTCATTTCTCTGCCAGTTATTTTAGCAGCAGTATTTTACTATTTACTTAACCCGATAGTTGATTTTTTGGAAAAAAGACGAGTTCCGCGTGTGCTGACAATTATTGTCCTTTTCTTAATTATCGCAGCTTTGATTGCTTGGGGCTTAATTGTTGCTATTCCAAATGTCATCAGTGGAGTAGACAATTTCGCGTCATCGGTCCCTCATTATGTTAACACTGCCCAAAAAGAGATTAATGCTTTAGCAAAAAATCCACACTTTGAGCAATTCCGACCACAAGTTGACCAATTTGCCAAATCAATTGGGAATCAATTGATTGATTGGTCAAAAACTTTCTCTGTTAATGCCGTAACGACTCTTTCACATCTCATCAGTAAAACTACAAGTATTTTGATTTCTTTAATTGTCTTCCCATTTGTTCTTTTTTACTTGTTAAGAGATGGTCAAAGATTAAATGGCTTTGTCACTCATTTATTGCCCAATGATTGGCGTAAAGAAACATCAAAAGTCTTGCATGAAATTAATAGTCAACTTTCAAATTATGTGCGTGGTCAAGTCTTAGTTGCCATTGCTGTTGCCATTATGTTCATGATCGGGTTACCAATTATTGGATTGCGCTATGCAGTAGCCTTGGCAATTACAGCAGGTTTCTTGAACTTAGTTCCATTTTTAGGCTCATTTTTAGCCGCTATTCCAATGGTAATCGTTGGTTTGGCGATTGGTGGACCTTTGATGCTTGTAAAAGTAATCATTGTTCTTATCATTGAGCAAACTCTTGAAGGGCGCTTTATTTCTCCTTTGGTCCTTGGAAAACAAATGTCAATCCATCCGATTACGATTTTATTTGTTTTACTGACAGCTGGTCAAATCTTAGGAGTTTGGGGAGTTCTACTTGCGATTCCATTTTATGCAACACTCAAAGTGATTATTGTTCACGTTTATGAATGGTATCGTGAAATTTCAGTCCTTTATCGTGAAGAAACAGCTACAGAAGAAGCTAAAGAGTAATTAATAGAATAAAAAATAAGGAGAAAAATGTCATATTCAGAAGATACAATTGACTTTTTACATCAGGGAGACCTGATTGGAATGCAAAATTCACTTGCAAAAGCATTAAAAAATGATAATAATGAAATGTTGGCCGACCTTGCCGAATATCTGCAAATGATGGGTTTTATTGATGAAAGTCAAAAAATTTATGACCAAATCATGTCTGAACACCCAGAGTCAACCGATTATCTGATTAATTTAGCAGAGATAGCTGAAGATAATGGTAATTTAGATGAAGCTCTGAACTATCTTTATCAAATTCCAGTAGACGATGAAAACTATATTGCTGCACTCGTTAAGATTGCGGATTTATATCAGTATGAAGGAGATTTTGAAACAGCAATTTCAAAATTAGAAGAAGCACGAGAATTATCAGATTCTCCACTTATCACCTTTGCTTTGGCTGAATCTTTTTTTGAACAAGGTGATTATTCAGCCGCCATCACCGAATATGCCAAACTTTCAGAACGTAAAATTTTGCATGAAACAAAAATATCTATTTACCAAAGAATTGGTGATTCTTATGCTCAATTAGGTAATTTTGAGAATGCCATTTCATTTCTTGAAAAATCATTTGAATTTGATGAAAAACCTGAAACTTTATATAAAATCGCTCTTCTTTATGGAGAAATTCATAACGAAACAAGAGCTATTGCTAATTTCAAACGATTAGAAAAAATGGATGTTGAATTCTTGAACTATGAGTTAGCTTATGCTCAAACATTGGAAGCCAATCAAGAATTTGAAGCTGCACTAGAAATGGCACAGAAAGGTTTGAATAAAAATCCAAATGCCGTTCCTTTACTTCATTTCGCTTCAAAAATTAGTTTCAAATTAAAAGATAAAGCAGCAGCAGAACGTTACCTCATGGATGCCTTGAACTTACCAGAGTTACATGATGAAACAGTCTTTCTACTTGCTAACTTGTACTTTAATGAAGAAGATTTTGAAGCGGTCATTAATCTTGAAGAACTTTTAGAAGATGAACATTTATTAGCTAAATGGCTTTTTGCAGGAGCACATAAAGCTTTAGAAAATGATTCTGAAGCGGCTGCTTTGTATGAAGAACTCATCCAAACCAATTTGTCAGAGAATCCAGAGTTTTTAGAAGACTATATTGATTTTCTTAAAGAAATTGGTCAAATTTCTAAAACAGAACCAATTATTGAACAATATTTGGAACTTGTTCCAGATGATGAAAATATGAGAAATTTGCTGACAGACTTAAAAAATAATTACTGACAAAGCTGTCAGTAATTATTTTTATTGTAAGCTAGAAAATTCACAAACTTGCGTCAAAATAATTGTAAAAGGGTCTATTATCTGATAAAATGATTGTGAAGTAATCCAAGAGATTATGAAATATGAATTAGAACAAATAGAGGTAAAATAAAAAATGTCTGAGAAACAATTTGGGGCGAACTTGGTTGTCGATAGTTTGATTAACCATAAAGTGAAGTATGTATTTGGGATTCCAGGAGCAAAAATTGACCGGGTTTTTGATTTATTAGAAAATGAAGAAGGCCCTCAAATGGTCGTGACTCGTCATGAGCAAGGAGCTGCTTTCATGGCTCAAGCTGTTGGCCGTTTGACCGGGGAACCTGGTGTAGTAGTTGTTACGAGTGGTCCAGGGGTATCAAACCTTGCAACTCCACTTTTGACTGCAACATCAGAAGGTGACGCTATTTTGGCTATTGGTGGACAAGTTAAACGAAGTGACCGTCTCAAACGTGCACACCAATCAATGGATAATGCTGGAATGATGCAATCAGCAACAAAATATTCAGCCGAAGTACTTGATCCTGATACACTTTCTGAATCAATTGCCAACGCTTATCGTATTGCCAAATCAGGACATCCAGGTGCAACTTTCTTGTCAATTCCACAAGATGTAACGGATGCCGAAGTATCAATCAAAGCCATTCAACCACTTTCAGACCCTAAAATGGGGAATGCCTCTATTGATGACATCAATTACCTAGCGCAAGCCATCAAAAATGCCGTTTTACCAGTAATTTTGGTTGGAGCTGGTGCTTCAGATGTCAAAGTCGCTTCATCATTGCGTAATCTATTGACTCATGTTAATATTCCTGTCGTGGAAACATTCCAAGGCGCTGGAGTTATTTCACATGATTTAGAGCATACTTTTTACGGTCGTATCGGTCTTTTCCGCAACCAACCAGGGGATATGCTTTTGAAACGCTCTGACCTTGTTATTGCTGTTGGTTACGACCCAATTGAATATGAAGCTCGTAACTGGAATGCGGAAATTGACAGTCGAATTATCGTTATTGATAATGCCATTGCTGAAATTGATACTTACTACCAACCAGAACGTGAATTAATTGGGGACATCGCGGCAACATTGGATAATCTTTTACCAGCCGTTCGTGGTTATAAAATTCCAAAAGGAACAAAAGAATATCTTGATGGCCTTCATGAAGTTGCTGAACAACACGAATTCGATACTGAAAACACCGAAGAAGGCAGAATGCACCCACTTGATTTGGTCAGCACTTTCCAAGAAATTGTAAAAGATGATGAAACAGTAACCGTTGACGTAGGTTCACTATACATTTGGATGGCACGTCATTTCAAATCATACGAACCACGTCACCTCCTCTTCTCAAACGGAATGCAAACACTTGGTGTTGCACTCCCTTGGGCAATCACAGCCGCATTGTTGCGCCCAGGTAAGAAAGTTTATTCTCACTCAGGTGATGGAGGTTTCCTTTTCACAGGTCAAGAACTCGAAACCGCCGTTCGTTTAAACCTTCCAATCGTTCAAATCATCTGGAATGATGGTCATTACGACATGGTAAAATTCCAAGAAGAAATGAAATATGGACGTTCAGCAGCCGTTGATTTCGGCTATGTTGACTATGTAAAATATGCTGAAGCAATGGGAGCAACAGGCTACCGTGCCCACAGCAAAGAAGAACTTGCCGAAATTCTAAAATCAATTCCAAATACTACAGGTCCTGTAGTAATTGATGTACCTTTGGACTACTCTGATAATATTAAGTTAGCAGAAAAATTATTGCCAGAAGAGTTTTACTGATAAAAATAACCTGTTTTGTGAAATAACAAAAATAAAAGAAGAAGCCCTTGAACCACTGCGTGTTCAGGGATTTTTTTCATTTATTATTAATCAAAAAACAATTTAATTTAATGGAGTCCTTTAATGAGTAAAATCACGATGGCATAGGAGAAACTTGAAATAATGCCCAATATCCAAAAACCGAGTCCTTGATAAATAAGACCACCGGCTATAGACGCGAGAGTCAGTCCTAGATAAAGAGCAGATGAATTAAAGCTCATCAAAGTTGAGCGATTTTGAGTAGATAAAGTCACAAGATAGGCAGAAATCGCGGTTACCCCCCAGCCCATAGAAAAGGCGAGCAAAATTAGAAATATAATGAGACCTAAAATACTGTTGCTAAACAGTCCTAAAGCCAATGTAAAGCTAAGTGAAGCACAAGCATTGAATAAAATTGACTTTACTCGTCCTAATTTGTTCATAATCAACCCACCAGTTGAAGCAGCAATAAAATTTGCGGTGCCGTAAATTAGAAAAACTAGACCAGCTTTCCCACTACTAAAATGGAAATGCTCTGCTAAAAAACTTCCAAGGAAAGTATAGACTAGGTAAAATCCAAACATCCAAAAGAAATCTAGAAGAAGTGTATGAATCACATTTTTAGCTTTAAAAACATTTCTAAAATTGACCAAATAGCTAATTTTTTGATTTTGAGCAGTAGTATTTGGGATAATGGCTATTATAAGAATGAGCGAGAATACTGTAAGAACGGCCGATGCCCAAAAGGCACTATGCCAATTGCTTAGTTGAGAGAGAAAAGATCCAAGTGGGACACCGACTGCCACAGAAAGTGAAAGACCCGCCATTGAAATTCCCATAATTTTATTCATCAATTGCCCATTAAAATAACTACCAATGAATGCCCAGACATTTGGGAGAAAGAGAGCAGCACCTAGTCCCGCAGCTGCACGATAGATGTAAAAAGTTGCAAGATTTGTAGCAATTGCGCAAAGAAGAGTAGCCCCTAAAAAAAGACTCATGCCTGTGATTAAAAGTTTACGTTTACTGAAACGGTCGCCTAAAGGACCAAACAATGGAGCACCAATCATTTCACAAAGGGCATAAGTTGTGACACCAAGGGCAGTTTGACTAATTGTTGCATGAAAGTCTTGAGCAATTTGTGGGAGTAATGGGCTGATGATAAAACTGTCAGCCCCGACGACAAAGACGCCAAGGAAAAGTCCAGTGACGATAGAAAAATTTTTAATGTTCATAAAGTCAGATTACGCTTTGTTTATTGAACTTTCAAGTGAACTTTTGGGAACTAAGTTACAAAGTTGATACTACTTGTGGGATTTTAGAAAAGTGGTAAAATGAGCTTATGGAACTTGAAACAGAAAATACTTTTATAAAACATAGTCAAATTCATGGAGAATTTTGTCCTTTAGATACAACAATCAAAATTTTGTCGGGTCGTTGGAAAACAATTATTTTAAATCGTTTGATGAAAGAGGAATTGCATTTTAATGAACTTGCAAGACGGATTCCCGATTGTACGAGAAGAATGCTAGCTTTACAACTTCATGAACTAGTTGAGGCACAAATCATTAGAAAAAATATAAACTTTGAATTGTTACCTGTACAGATTTCTTATGAATTAACAAATTTGGGAAAATCACTTTTACCGATTGTTTGGACAATGAACGACTGGGGAATACAATATATTAAAGAAGTGACAGGAATTCCCGATGTGGACCCATCTTGTGAAGGAAAAAAATAAGAATTAAAGTTGAGCAGCAGTTAGTTTTAAGGTTGTTTCTAGTTATAAATATAAAAGAACAAGCAGATTCTCATTTTCAAAGGAAATAAGAGGAAAATATCTTAAATAACGCAAGCATTGTTTGTCATACAATATTTATTGACAAAAATGGGAAGAAAAATGTATAATATATAGTACATGACATTAATGTAACATTTTGATAAATAAAAAAATCTCAATAAGAATTGATAGTTAAACGTTTTGTTGTTTAACTATCAGTGTGTTTATGAAAAATGATAAAAAGACTCCGAAAAATTAAGATTTTTCGGA